>NZ_JAGLBB010000063.1 GCF_018260555.1 Deinococcus sp.
ATTTGCAGTAACTATTATGCTCATACAAAACGGGAACAAGCGTTTTTTGCCGTGTTTATCGTGCTGAGCAGTTACGCTTCAACGTACTTAGTGGGAACGGATCAGAGCGGCGCGCAGACCGGCACGTTTGCCAGGGCACTGGCTTCGTGCACGTTGATGTACTTCGCGTCCTTCAGGTCAGCGGTGGATTGCAGGCCCTTGATGGTCAGCTTGCCGTTGGCGTCGCTGGTGCCGGTGCCCAGCACGCCGCCCACGATTTCCCCGCCGGACTTGCAGGGGTCGGTGCTGGCGGTGCCCATCTTGTGGTAGTGCGACAGGTAGTTGGTGTTGGCTTTCAGGCCACTGAGGGTCAGGGTGGTCACACGGTCGCCGCTGTTCAGGTCCACGTATTTGGCCGTGCCGGAGGGAGTGGTGTACCCGGAAAGTTTCATGTCCGTGAACGCCTTGGAGACGCTCTTACCGGAGACATCAGGGGCCTGATTGCAGGAGGAGAGGGCAACGGTTCCGACGAGGGCCAGCAGCGTAAGTTTCTTCATGATGTTTCCTCCGGTGGGGGGGGCTATTGGTGGTGCCATTCGAGCGTAACACGAGAACAGGCTGCCCGGATGCGCAAGTGAGCGGCGGGTATTCATGCGCCCTTCAGGCGGGTGCGCTAGCCTGCCGGGAACCACTATGACGCCTCCTTTGCTGCGCCGCGCCGCGCCTCTGATCCTGACCTGCACGCTGGCCCTGGGGGGCGTTCAGGCCACCGCACCCACCGCGCCCGCTCCGGTAGAACCCACTTCTGCGGCCCCTGCACTGGTGGTGTCTGCGCCCGCCGCGCCGGTTGCCGAGCCGGGCGCGAACCTGCGGGGCCTGTGGATCGATGCGTTCGGGCCGGGCCTGAAGACGCGGGCGCAGGTCGCGCAGACCGTCGTGGACGCGCAGCGCATGGGCGTGAACACGCTGTTCGTGCAGGCCATCCGCCGCGCCGACTGCCTGTGCCTGAAAGCCAGCGTGCCCACCGTGACCGACCCGGACCTGGAGAAGAACTTCGATCCGCTGCAGGTCATTACAACGCTGGCGCACGCGCGCGGGATGCGCGTGATCGCGTGGGTCAGCGTGACCGGGGTGGGGAACACAGCCGCGCCGAACACCAGCCCGGCCCACGTGCTGCGCGGGCACGGCGCGCAGGCGGGCGCGGCGTCCTGGGTGGCGCGCCGCCCGGACGGCACCTGGCAGGAGGGCCGCGACACGTGGCTGGACGCCGCGATTCCCGATGCGGCGGCGTACATGACCGAGGCGGTCGTCAGTCTGATCCGGAATTACCCGGTAGATGGCGTGCAACTGGACCGCATCCGCTACCCGGACGGGGGCACGTGGGGCTACGACCCGAAAACCCTGGCCCGTTACCGCGCCGAGACTGGCCGCGCCGGAACGCCTGCCACGACCGACCCGCAGTGGGCCGCGTGGAAGCGCGAGCAGGTCACGAACCTCGTGCGGCGGATCACGCTGGAGGTCAAGTCGTTGCGGCCGGACGCGTGGGTCAGCGCGGCGACCATCACGTACCTGACGGCGCCTCGCCCCGGCGACCTGGGTGGCTTTGCGCGCACCCGCACGTACGGGGACGTGCTTCAGGACTGGCCCGCGTGGATGCAGAGCGGCCTGATCGACCTGAACGTTCTGATGAACTACAAGCGGGACACGGTCGCCCCGCAGGCCGACTGGTTTAACGGCTGGAACGCGTTTGCGCTGTCGGTCCGTGACCGCCCGGACGGCGCACGGACGGCCCTGGCGGCCGGGACGGCCATGTACCTGAACGCGCCGGACATCACGGCCGCGCAGGCCCGCCGGACCGTGCAGACCGGGCTGGGCTGGGTGGGGTACTCGTACCGCACGCCGACCGCCGCGGTGTACGGGCAGCGCGAGTTGGCGGCGCAGGGCCTGAAGGCCATCGCGGCGGCCCTGGGCGAGCCGGGCATGCCCCTGGAACGCCCGCTGGCCTGGACGGACGCGCCGCCCACCGTGCGTGGACTGCTAGGCCGCGTGACGGGCACGGCCACGCCGGGAGGCCGCGCCGTGCAGGCCCTCCAGCAGGGTCAGGTAGTGGCCGAAAGCGTCACGGACGTCCTGGGGTACTACGGGTTCGCGGCGCTGCCCGCCGGGAAGACCGAGGTGCGTGTCAGCGGTCAGCGCTGGGCGGACACCATTCCCGAGCGGGGCGTGGTGCGTCTCCCGAACCTGCTGGTCCGCGATACGCCGGTCATGCCCGTCAGGCAGTAATGCGGACTCCGTGATGGGCTGCAAGGACCGTTCAATTCTGAATCAATTCGAGCGGACGCGAATAGGAACAGCAGACGCCCCTTCGCGGTATGGAGCCACAGGCGGCGCTTTTCCGACTGTGGTGGAATGGAGCGGAATCCGTTTAAGAACAGGGAAGCAGGAACCCACCCGGCGCGCGTTGGGTCCATCCCCTGCGGGCGGGGCGGGTACACTCGCCGCATGAGTGACACACCCCTTGCCGGACTGAACGCCACGGAATTCCGTCAGACCCTGGGCCGCTTCGCGAGCGGCGTCACGGTCATCACCGCCACGGACGGCCAGACGCGCCGGGGCATGACCGCCAGCGCGTTCGTGTCGGTCAGCCTGAGGCCGCCGCTGATTCTGGTCGGCGTGGACACGCGGGCGCACATGCATGCACTGCTGTCCGGCGAGTCGGTCACGCATTTCGGCGTGAACGTCCTGTCGGCCACGCAGCGGCACCTGAGTGATCAGTTTGCCGGGAAGCCCGGCCCCGAGGAGCGCGTGCCGTGGTTCGAGCATGAAGGTCTGCCCCTGATCGGTGGCAGCGTCGCGCAACTGGTGTGCCGCAAGGAGCAGGCCATCACGGCGGGCGATCACACGCTGTTCATGGGTTTCGTGGAGTACAGCCGCTACACCGACGACGACCCGCTGGTGTACTTCCGTGGGCAGTACCACGAGCTGGGGTAAGACGGACTGCGCTCCACCGCAGAGGAGGTGCGTCCGGGCGGCGAGGGGGGGTGGGCTACACTCCGGACTATGATTCGCCTCGCCATTCTCGCGGACCTGCACGCCAATCTGGCGGCCACGCTCGCGGTTCACGCAGACCTTCAGCGGCGCGGTCTGACCGACATCTGGATTCTGGGCGACCTGGTCGGCAAGGGCCCCCGCCCCCGCGAAGTGCTCGACTGGGCGCAGGCGCACGCCACGCGTGTCATTCAGGGTAACTGGGACGCCCGCGTGGCCGGAGCCACCCACCGCCCCCAGGACCTCTGGCCGCGCAGCCGCCTGACGCCGGCGCAACTCACGTACCTGGGCGAACTGCCCTACGGGATCGAGGAGCAGTTCGGGGGCGCGTGGTGGCGTTTCGTGCATGCCAGCAGCCGGGGCCTGTTTCACCGCCTGTACCCGCACAGCAGCCTGCACGACCAGATCGAGGCCTTCGCGCCCAACCCGCAGCACGGCCTGACCCAGTACGCCGACGCGCTGGTGTACGCCGACATGCACGAGGCCCTGCTGCTGGACGTGGAGGGCCGCCCGCTGATCAACTGCGGTAGCGTGGGCAACCCGCTGGACTCCACGCTGCCGTGCTACCTGATCCTTGAATTCGACCCGCACAGTCCCAACCACACCGCGACCTTCGTGCGCCTCACGTACGACCGCGACGAGGAAATCAGCGCCGCCGAGGCCAGCGACATGCCGTTCACCCGCGAGTACGTCGCGGAACTCCTGACCGGCGCGTACCAGAAACGCCGCGCCCGCACCGGCGAGTCATCCAGTCCTTGAGGGTCCTGTGCACCCCCGTTTGCGCCCCTGCTTGCGCGCGTTCGGTAGACTGTGCCTCATGAGCGACCTTTACCAGGCAGACGGTTTCACGCCCACCCCCGAACTCAGCACCGAGCGCCAGACCAGCTTCAAGGCCGCCCCGGAACTCGGGGACGGCATCGAACCCGGCAAGAGCTACCGCGCCGTGCTGGAGACCAGCAAGGGCCGCATGGTCGTCGAACTGCACGCCGACGACGCGCCCGTCACCGTGAACAGCTTCGCGTACCTGCTGCGCCACCACTACTACGACGGCATCCAGTTCCACCGTGTCATCAACGGCTTCATGGCGCAGGCCGGTGACCCCACCGGCACCGGGGCGGGCGGTCCCGGCTACGACTTCGAGGACGAGCACAACCAGCACCGCCACCAGGGCAAGGGTGTCCTGAGCATGGCCAACCGTGGCCCGAACACCAACGGCAGCCAGTTCTTCATCACCTTCACCGACACCCCCCACCTCGACGGCCGTCACACCGTGTTCGGCCGGGTCGTGGAAGGCCTGGACGTGCTCGACCGCCTGACCCGCATCGAGCCCGGCATGCGCGGCACGCCCGACGTGATCGAAACCGCGTACCTCGTCGAGAAATAAGTCGAGGGTTGAAAGTTGATGGTTGATAGATCGGGGCAATCCCCAGTCCATCAACCATCAACTTTTGACCATCAACCCTCGTGCGGTGAGGCCTCCACGGCGCGGCGCACGATGGGCATGATCGTCAGGCCCTGCACGGCGATGGTGAACAGCACGATGACGTACGTGGCGGTCACCACGTGCGTCCGGTACGGGTTGTCCGGCAGGCCCAGCGCGAGGCTGATGGCAATCCCTCCACGCAGGCCGCCCCACGTGAGGAGCCGCACCGTGTACGCCCCGTAGCCCTCCCGCACCCGCAGGAGCGAGAACGGGATGGCCACGCTGATCCAGCGGGCCGCGAGCGCCACGACGATCAGCAGGGCGCTCGCCATCAGCTGCGCGCCCGTCGTTTCGGTCAGCAGGACATCCAGGCCGATGAACGTGAACAGCACGATGTTCAGCACCTGATCAATCGTCTCCCAGAAGCCCTCGACGTGCCCGCGCGTGCTGTCGCTGAACACGTCCTCCTTCCACGCGGAGATCAGCAGGCCCGCCACGACCATCGCGAGCGGCCCGCTGATGCCCAGGGCGGCCGCCGCGACGTACCCGCCGATCACGAGGCTCAGCGTGATCAGGACCTCCACGGCGTGCTGATGGATGCTGCGCAGCATCACGTACCCCAGGCCGCCCAGCAGCGCTCCGAACGCCAGTCCGCCCAGCGCCTCACGGGCGAACAGGGCCAGCACGCTCCCGGCGCTGACATCCCCGGCGTGCCCGCCGATCCCGGCGGCGCCTGCCAGTGCCAGGAAGATCACGACGCCCACCCCGTCGTTGAACAGGCTCTCCCCGGCGATCAGCGTCTCGATCTTCACCGGCACCTTCGCGCGCTTGAGCAGGTCCAGGACCGCGACCGGGTCGGTCGGGCTGATCAGCGCGCCGAACAGCAGCGACCACATCAGGGACACGTTCAGGCCCACCAGCGCGAACACCCCGTACGCCGCGAACCCGATCAGGAAGGTGCTGATCAGGGTACTCAGGAACGCCAACGTCAGGATGCTGCCCCGCTGCCGCAGCAGCTGCCCCGCGTTCAGGCTCAGCGAACCCGCAAATAGCAGCACGCTCAGAATGCCGTTCAGGACGAACTCCGTGAAATTCAGCGTACTCAGCACGCCCGACGCCCAGCCGCGCAGGCCCGGCAGGCCCAGCGCGTCCAGCGCGATCAGCACGATGCTCGCCAACGCGCCCGCCAGCGTCACGCCCACCGTGGTCGGAAAATGCAGGAACCGCTCGTTCAGGAACGCCAGCAGGGCCGTGACGCACAGCAGGATGGCAAACGCACTCAACATGCTGCCCACCATATCCGTCCGCGCCGCCCGGTGAACGCAAACAGCGCCCACACTGGGGCGCTGTCGGTCCTACTGGTCGCGGGTTCAGTCGCGTTCGCGTTCGCGTTCGGCGTTCAGCTGAGCCTGAAGCTGAGCCTGACGCTGCCGCACGTAATCCTGCTGAAAGCGTGGCTCGTCGATCAGGTTCGTGCCGACCGTGAGTTTCCCGGTCGCCAGTTCCCGCATGGCCTGCGTCACCAGGTTCCGGTGGCGCACGCGCTGCTCGACCGGCAGCACGCTCGGCGCGCCGGAACGCAACTGCAGGGCGCGCTTGGCCGTGACCACACTCAGTCGGTACTTGCTGTCCGTCATGGACAACAGCTTGTCAATGTCTTTTTCCGCCATTCTCGCAACCTCCCTGAAACACTGCCGTCCCGCGTGAGGCGGGTGTGTTCCGTCAGCCCCCCACTGTAGCCCAGCGGGGGCGAGGACACCAAGCGCCCGCCCCACAATGCCCCCCGCGCGGGCCAATCGCGCCGCCACCTGTTCAGGCGTTGTACCTGCTGCATGACACTCATGGATGAGAAGGACGAGGCCGTGGAGGCCTACTCCCTACCTGAAAAAGCTTTTCTAACCCGGTAGCGCACGCGTGAAGCATGGGGGCGCCAAAGGGGCCTTTCCCACTTTCATGTCAAAAGAAAAAACGCTCTCCTGGAGGGCGTTTTCTGTGGGGCCAGAGGTCGGATTTGAACCGACGACCTACTGATTACGAATCAGTTGCTCTACCCCTGAGCTACACTGGCGGGATACAGGTTGGAGTACTTCCGACGGAAGCTCAAAAAGTATAGGGAGTGCGTCGGGGAGTGTCAAGGCGCAGTGTGGCGGTACCGGGTGCGGGGCTGGTTGTGGCCCTATGCTGGCGGGCATGGCAACCGCGGGGACTCCGGAGGCGTTCGAGACGATTCATGGTGTGGCAGGGCCGCTGGACTGGCTGTGCCTCGCGCCGCACCCGGACGACGCGGAGATCGGCGCGGGGGGCACGCTGATCCGGCTGGCCCGCGCGGGACGGGCCGTGGGTATTCTGGAGCTGTCGCGTGGCGAGCGGGGCACGCAGGGCACGCCGGACGTGCGCGTGGCCGAGTGCGTCCGCGCGGCGGCCATCATGGGCCTGACGTGGCGCGGGCAACTGGGCCTGCCGGACGGCGAACTGCGGGACACGCTGGACGGCGCGCACGCGCTGGCGTCGGTGCTGCGGGTAGTGCGGCCCCGGGTGCTGGTCGTGCCGCACCACCGTGACCGGCACCCGGATCACTTCGGGACGTACCACCTGAGCAAGCGGGCCGTGCATCTGGCGCAACTGGCGAAGGCGGACCTGGGGGGAGAGCCGCACCGGGTGGGGCGGGTGCTGCTGTACCAGGGGAACGCGGACATCACCCCGAACGTGCTGATCGACGTGGAGGCCGTGCAGGACACCTGGGCGGCGGCGATCCTGGCGCACCAGAGTCAGTTCTCGGGGGCGGCCATCTCGGAGACGGTCACGCCGGAGATCGTGGAGCGTCGCCGCGCCCGCCTGACGTACTGGGGCACCCTGGCGCGCGTGCGCTACGCCGAGGCCTTCGAGGCGGACTCGGCGCTGCTGGTGGACCCCCTGGCGCTGTAGGTCGCCCCGGCCTGCCGCTCATACGGCCGCGTCTGTTTCGTTCATCACCCGCCACCACACCGGGTTGCCCATTCCACGCCCGGAATCCGTTCTGCTTCCACTCGCTTCGCTTTGAAGGAGCTGCACAGACCCTTCAACCGCGGTCCGTCTCAGACGGACTTCGCTCCACTGCGCCACAGTCGGAAAAGCACCGCCTGCGGCTCCATACCGCGAAGTCCGTCTGTTGTTCCTGCTCGCGTCCGCTCGGATTGATTCAGAACTGCACCGAATCAACCGCAGTCCGTCTCAGCCCTCCTGCGGCCAGTCCTGGTAGGGGAGGGTGGGGTGTGGGCGGCTGGCGAGCAGGTCCTCAATCTCGTCGGCGAGGTCCAGGCCGTACTTGTACGCGCCCTGCCCGGCGACCACGCCGCCGCCGTATTTTTCGCGGTAGTTGCCGGGTTTGCGTTCAAAGGTCATGGCCTCGGCGCTGGCGTTCGTCTGGGGCAGCACGGTCGTCAGGATCGGGGGGGTGCTCTCGCCCGTGCCGGCAAAGGCGCGTTTCAGGTCGTCTGGAAGGCGTTGCAGGCCCTGGCGGTGCTGGCTACTGGCGCTCTGGTACTTGGTGATCAGGACGCCCAGGCAGCTCAGGCGCAGGTTGCGGGCGCGGCGGATCTCGGCGATGCGCCCGGCGATCTGCGGAATGCCGTAGGTGCTCAGGCGGTCCGGGATGGTGGGAATCAGGTAGTAATCGCTGATTTCCAGGCCGTTTTGCGTGACGAAGCCCAGGTTGGGCGGGCAGTCGATCAGCACGTAATCGTACCCGTCGAAGTGCGGCGCGACGAATTTCTTCACGACTTCCATCGGGCCGGTCGAGTAGTGCGTGCGGCCCGCGATGTCCGCCATGCGGTCTTGCACGTCAATCAACCGGATGGAACTGGGCAGCAGGTCCACGCGGCCGTAACGGGACTGCGCGGGCAGTTGGTCCATCACCTCGGGCGGCACGCGGTTGAGGTTGCTCGCGCCGCGCACGGTGGCGCGCCTGGCGTCGAAGGTGAAGGTGCCGTCGCCGCGCAGCAGGTCCAGGAACAGGTGCGCGAGCGTCTGCCCGTCCTCGTCGGCTTTCTGCCAGCGTTCCTCGCCGATCAGGGCCAGGGTGGCGTTCGTCTGCGGGTCCAGGTCCAGGACCAGCACGCGCTTTTGCTTCATGAACGCCAGCGTGTCGGCCAGTTGCACGGTCGCTGTGGTTTTCGCCACGCCGCCCTTCAGGTTGATAAAACTCAGGACGACCGGGGCCATCAGAGTTCGCGCAGTCTGGCCAGCACGGCCTCGGGCCGCACGGTGTAATCCCCGGTCTTCTCCTCGACGTGCTGGTAGCGGATCACGCCCGAGCGGTCGATCAGGAACACGGCCCGGCCGCTGATGCCCCGGTCGTCGATGGCCACGCCGTACGCGCGGGCCACGTCGAGTTTCATGTCGGCCAGCAGCGGCACCTCGATGCCGTACTCAGCCGCCCAGGCCTTGTGCGCGTGCACGGAGTCGCGGTTCACGCCCAGCACGACCGCCCCGGCATCCGCAAAATCATCCTGGCGGCCCGAGTACTCCGGCAGTTGCATGGAGCACACGGGACTGAAATCCAGCGGGTAGAACACCAGCACCACGGCGCTGTGGCCCCGGTAACTGCTCAGGGTGATCTGCTCGCCGGTCGAGGCGGGCAGGGTGAAGTCCGGCGCAGGCTGTCCCACAAGGCTCATGCCCGCAGTGTAGCGGGCCGCGCCGCCCCACGCCGCCTGACCTGCCGTCGGTTGTCCGGCCTGAACGCCCGGCGTTGTCCAGTCTGAGCGCCGGGGACGGTACCTGCCCGCCCCGGCACCGCGCCCGCCCGCCCAGCACCGCGCCCGCCCGCCCGCGCAGCACCTTTGAACTGCGTCCCGGTTCATGGGTGCGCGCGGTCGGCGGGATTACGCTGGGTGGGTACCGTCCCCGGCGCCTGCACCTCTGGCGTGTGCGCCTGTTTGCGTGCTCCGTTCACACCCCAGCCGGGACGGCCCCGAGGAGGAGTTCCCAATGGCTGACGTAATGCCCCCCAACATGCTGAACGACCGCCCGCGCACTCCCGCAGCGCTGCTGAGCAACGCCGAGAAGGACCGTCTGATCGAACGCGGATTCCTGGGCCTGTACCGCTGGTACACCGCCCGCAGTCAGGAAACCCGCAACTGGAACCCGGACCGCTCCTTCGACTGGCGCGCCCTGAACCAGAACCTTCCCAAGGAACTGATCACCGTCATCGAAGGCTTCTTCGCGGTCGAGCAGTACGCGCCGGATTTCACCAGCAACCTGATTCACCTCGTGCGCCGCAGCCACGGCCGCTCGCACTTCCAGATGCGCTGGGGCAGCGAGGAAGAGAAGCACGCGGACGCCTGGGAGAACGCCGTGCTGTTCAGCGGCCAGCGCAGCCCCAAGTGGATCGAGGAGTACAAGGACCGCCTGAAATCCCAGACCTGGGAACTGCCGTTCCCGGACGCCATTCACAACCTCGTGTACACCGTGTTCCAGGAGCGGGCCACGCAACTGAACTACCTGAACATGATGAAAATCGCGCAGGGCAAGAGCGACAAGCCTCACCTGCAAGGCGTGTCTGATCCGGTCCTCGCGAAGGTCGCGCAGACCATCGCCGTGGACGAGGCCGCGCACTACAACTTCTTCCTGGAAGGCGTGCGCATGTACCTGTACTACTACCCGGAACGCACCCTGAACGCCATCAAGAACGTGATCGGGCAGTTCAGCATGCCCGCCGCGACCCTGGTGCCCAGCTGGGAGCACTTCTACGAGACGGTGTACCGCGCCGGCATCTACGGCCCCCGCGACTTCCAGCGTGACGTGATGCAGGTGGCCTTCCGCAACATGGGCATCGAGAGCCGCAAGGCCCTGGAAGAAGGCATCCGCAAGACCCGCGAGGTCCCGGACTTCGACGGCGGGAACTTCAAGACGACCGCCATCTGGGACACCTTCGACTACGGCGCCGTGGAAGGCGACGTCAGGCGCCTGCACCTGAAAATCCAGGAGTACGAGCAGGAAATCGGCTTCGACCTGTACGACCCGACCGAATTCATCGAGAACCCCGAAAAACCCGCCGGCACCGGGGCCGCCGACGACTGACCAACGCAAATCGACCCCGGGTTCTACCGGTATCGATACTCCAGCCGCTCGGCCCGCCGCGCCTGCACGAAGCGTTCGCGGCCGGTCAGGTCAGCGTGCAGCTGCGCCTCCCAGCCCTGCGCGCGCAGCTCGTCTGCCAGCGTGGCGGCGTTGCGCGGGTCGAGTTCCAGCCACAATTCCCCGCCCGCCGCCAGGGCAGCCGGAGCCTGCGCGGCCAGCCTCCGGGCCAGGGTCAGGCCGTCCGGGCCGGAGTACAGCGCCATGTCCGGGTCGCGCTGCACCTCCGGGTCGGCGTGCGCGCGGTCCCCGTCCGGCAGGTACGGGGGGTTACTGACGATCAGGTCGAACGGGCCGGGTACGCCCGCGAGCAGGTCGGCCTGCGCCCACGTGACCTCCAGGCCGTTCAGGGCTGCGTTCTCGCGTGCCAGGGCCAGTGCGCCGGGGCTGAGGTCCGTGGCGGTCACGGCCGCGCCGGGGCAGGCGGCCTTCACGCCCAGCGCCAGGGCGCCCGTGCCGGTTCCCACGTCCAGCACGCGCGGCTGACTCCTGGCCTGCACGCCCGGCAGCAGCAGGTGCAGTAGCCACTCGGTTTCCGGGCGCGGCACCAGCGCGCGCGGATCGCTGCGCAGCCGCACGCCGCCCCACTCGACCTCACCGAGAATGTGTTGTAGCGGTTCGCGCGCCGCCCGGCGGTCCAGCAGCGCCGCGTAGCGCTCCTGACCCTCCGCGCCGACCGGCTCGTGCGCGCGCGTCAGCAGCGCCGTGGGTGTCAGGTGCAGGGCGCTCAGCAGCAGTTCGCGGGCGTCCACCTCCGGGGAGGGAACGCCCGCGCCGCCGAGCCGCGCCACGCCGGACAGCAGCAGCTCGCGCAGCCGCACGCGCCTAGCCGTGCCGGGGTCTGATGATCAGTCGCCGGGCGTCGCCCTCCCCGATGGACTCGCTCATCACGTCCGGGTTCTCCTTCAGGGTGATGTGAATCACGCGCCGCTCGGAGGCCGACATGGGCTGCAACTCGTGCGCCTCGCCGCTCTTGGCGACCTGCACGGCCAGCCGCTCGGCCAGCCGGCTGAGCGCCTCGGCCTGCCGCTTGCGGTACCCGCCGATATCCACCCGCACGCGCAGGTTCCCGCGTCCCTCCTGCTTGGCCAGCACGGTGTACGCGAGCACCTCGATGGCTCCCAGAGTGCGGCCGTCCCGGCCGGCGAGTTTCGCGGCGTTCTCACCCGTGATCTCGGCTTCCAGCGCGTCATCCGACTGCGTGACCCTCACCTGAAGGTCCGGGTCGATGCGGACGAGCAGGCCGGTCAGGAAGGCTTCCAGGGCGGTCCTGGGGTCCTCGGGCGTCTCTGGCGTGAGAGTGGCGCTCAGCGCAGCGTCCGGAGCGGGCCGCGGCGCCTCGCTCTCGTCGGCGTCGCTGATGCCCAGCCCCGCGAGGTAATCGTCGAGGTTCGTGCGGTTATCCATACCCCTCAGTCTAGCGCGGCCCCCTCATGCGGGCTGCCGCACCTGTCGTTCACACCCCGTCAACCCACCGGGGGGCTCCCGACACCCGGCGCATCACCCCGGCGCGGTGGGCCGTAGACCACGCGCCGCAGCAGCCACTCCAGCGGCCCCGCCCGGAACCGAGACAGCCACCACGCGCTCAGGGGCACCTGCGCCAGCCCCAGCAGTAGCGAGAGCAGCAGGGCAGCCCCCGCGCCCCACCGCCCGAACTGCGCGCCCGCGTACGGGTAGAACAGGGTGGTCATCAAGGCGCTCTGCGTCAGGTACCCGCTCATGGCGGTGCGCCCACTGGCCGCCAGGGGCCGCAGCCACCCCAGCCGCCCCCGCGCGGCCAGCAGCCCGGTCACACCCACGTACCCCAGCGCGGACGCCAGCCCGCCGCCCATTCTGACCGGCAGGGCCAGTGCGCCCGCCGCGTACTCCGGGCGGGTGTTCAGGTACGCCAGCAGCGCCCCCAGCGGCAACCCCACCGCCAGCCCGCCCACCGCCAGCCCCCGCAGCGTGCGCGTGTGCTCGTGCGGGCGCAGCAGCAGTCCCGAACGCTGCGCCGCGGCGCCCAGGCAGAACAGCGCGAGCAGCCATGGGCCGTTGAACAGCGCGCTCCCCAGCAGTTCCGGCGAGAACTCGGCGGCGCGGGCCGCCACGTTCCCCGCGTACGTGCTGCTCAGGTCCGGCAGGCTCGACCAGCGCGTGCCCGTCTCGCCCTGGCTGCCCAGGGCTGCGAGCAGGTCAAGGGCCAGGTACCACGCGCCCAGCACGCCCGCCAGGATCAGCAGCGTGCGGGTCTTCATCCGCACGGTCACCAGCAGGCCCAGACCCACCAGCGCGTACAGACTGATGATGTCCCCGTGCCACACCAGAATGAAGTGCGCCGCGCCGACCACGAGCAGCGCCGCGTGCCGCCGCAGGAACACGCCCGCTCCGTGCCGCGCCAGCAGGCCCGCCGCGCCCCACCCGAACAGCATCGCGAAGATCGAGATGAACCGCCCGTTCGCCAGTACGTCCGTGACCACCTGCGCCGCGCGGTCCAGGCCCGTCTGCCGCCACTCCAGAAAGCCCGCGAAGTCCTGCATGTTCACGATCAGGATGCCCAGCAGGCTCAGGCCGCGCAGCACGTCCGGTAACGGCGAGCGGTCCTGCACCGGCCCCCGCTGGGCCTCCTGCGGCGCGGGCTGCGGCGGAACGGCGTCAGGGGGCAGCGGCGAGGCGGCGGGCTCGGTCATGCCCGCAGGCTAGCAGGCGACCCGCCCCGCATCCGGCAAGGCTGCGCGGCCATAAAAATCCGCCCCGGAGGGCGGTGTTGATAAAAAGCATAGCGCGGTATGCAGCGGCGGTCAAGGCTATGCGCGGCCTGCCTGCACGACGAGCGGCCCGCGCGGCCCGAGGGTCAGGCCCGGCAGCGGCGCCGGGTCGCCCCGCACGGCCCGCAGGGGCGGCAGCGCCGCCAGCGCGTCGTGAATCAGCATCTGCGCGAGGTGCATGCCCAGGCACAGCCGCTCGCCGCCCCCGAACGGCAGGTACGCCCACGCGGGGGGCTTGGCGGCCCAGCGGCCCGGATCGAACCCGTCCGGGCAGTCCCACACGGCCGGATCACGCCCACTCAGGTACGGCGAGTACAGCGCCAGCGCCCCACGCGGCAACCGCACGCCATTCCAGTCGAGGTCGCGGCCCAGGCGGCGGCTGCCCATCCAGCCCGGCGGGAACAGGCGCAGCACCTCCTTGAGCACGGCGGCGTGATGTTCGGGCGCGTGCCACTGCGGCTGCTGCGCCAGGAACCAGATCGCGTACGCCAGCGCGTGCGTGGTCGTGTCATGCGCCGCCGCCAGCGACACCCGCGCCTCCTCCAGCCCGCCCGGCAGCGGGGCCAGCACCGCGAGCAGATCGTCATGCCCCCGCTCCGTCAGGCGCACGCGGGCGAGGCGGCGCAACTCGGCGTCCACCCGCGCGAACAGCAGCGGACGTGGAATCGCCGGCACCGGGAACGGACGGCGCAGCGGCGCCAGGAACGCGTGCAGCAGCCCGGCGTCGAACTCCCCGCTGAAGTACGCGGCATTCAGCAAATGCAGCGCCGCGCCGTCCGCCCAGGCCAGCGCATCGAACTCCCCGTCCGGCACGCCCGGCAGCGCCGCCCGCGTCCGCGCCTGCAAGGCCAGCAGGTGCGCCCGCCCGAACCCCGGATTCATCAGCGCGCGCCGCCCCCCGTGCTCCGGCGCGTCCGACAGGATCACCCCGCCCGACAGGTACGGCACGATCCGCGACAGGCTTCCCGCACTGCGGAAGGTGCCCAGGTCGGTCAGCACCGCCCGGTTCCACGCGGCGCCCACCCCCACCACCGCCGGAAGGCCCAGCCGCAACCGGAACACATCCACGCCCGCCGAGCGCGCCCGCGCCGCACCCTCCCCGATCAGCGGCAGGGGACTCAGCGCCCAGTCCTGAAGGTGCCCGTTCCCCGGACGGGTCGGCGGTTCGGGCAGTGTGCTCAAAGTCCGAATGGCCACACCTCCGTCCCCTGCGGCACGCGCCGCCCGTCCAGGTCGTCGAAGGGTAGGCCCAGCAGTTGGCCCGCGCCGTTCCAGCCGCTCAGGATGCTCAGGGGCACGCCCCCGCCGGGGTGGACGGTCCCGCCGACCTGCGCGAGGTTCCGGGCGTGCGGCAGCTGCCAGCCGGGGCGCAGGCTGCCGCTCAGGCCGTGCGGGGCGCGGCCGTACAGCGCGCCGGCCTTGGCGGTGCGAGCGTACTCGGCGGGCGACAGCGCCCGCCACTCCTGCACGGGCAGCGGCCCACCCTCGCTGGTCCGCAGGCGGTCCTGAAGGCGTGCCAGCAGCAACTCGCCGTACTCGCGCGGGTCGTCCGTCAGGCCCGGGTCCGGTGGGGCGTTCACGAGCATGAAGGCGCGCGTGCCGTCCAGGTGCAGGTACAGGGTCGGGTCGCGCGGCAGGCGCCCGGCGCGGATGTCCTGCCATTCGCGGGCGTACTCGGCCGGCCAGTAGATGTGATGCGAGCGGCCCCGGTCCTCCGATAGGCGCAGTTGCAGCGCGAAGCCGCTCACGCCGCGCGGCGTGGGTTTCTCGCTCTTTCCCAGCCAGGAGAGCGTCAGGGCGCGGTCGGCGGCGCTGACCCAGGCGTCCGCCGCGAAGGCCCCCTGGCTGGTGTGCGCGCCCAGCACCTGACCGCCGTGCGTGCTGAGGCTGGTGACGTGCGTGCCGAACTCGAAGCGCACGCCCAGCGCCGTTGCCCGCGCGTGCAGCGTCCGCGCGAGCTCCAGCAGGCCGCCGCGCAGGTGCCACACGCCGTAGCCGAGTTCCACCCACGCGATGTTGTGCAGCACGGCGGGCGCGCGGTACGGGTCGGCGCCCAGGTACGTGGCGAAGCGCAACCAGAACGGCGTCATGAACGACCCGGAACGCACGAGGCGGCGCAGCGGCACCTGCGGCGCGGCCCGCCGTCCCCGCGTCAGGGCGTAGCGGGCCAGCCGGGCCGGGCCGGGCGGCGGCGCGAACAGAAAGGTGTCCTGCGCGTCCAGGTACATGCGCCGCGACGAGGCCAGCAGCGCCGCGTAGCGCCGTCCCTCGGCGAGCGACAGTTGCGCCAGCGTGGAGTCCAGGCTGCCCGCCACGTGCAGCGCCTCGGGCGCGAACACCCGGCCGTCCCCGTGGTACGTGGTGGTGGGCCGCGCGGCTTCCAGCGCGGGCGCCGGCAGGTTCAGGCGTGCGTGCAGCGCCCGGAACACCTGCGGCATGGTCACGACCGTCGGCCCGCTCGAGAACTCCGGGAAGCCCAGCGCCGCCTTCCCGCCTGGCCCCTCCAGCGCGTCCAGCACCGTCACCCGCACCCCGGCGCGCGCCAGCCGCAGCGCCGCCGCCAGCCCCGCGAAGCCCGCCCCGATCACCGCGACATGCCCCGGCTGCCGCCTCACGCCTTCACGCCCCGACCTGTCCTCACGCTGCTGAGGATAGAGCAGCGGGTAGGGGCGCAGTGCGGGCAGGAGCGACCGGGAGAACCTGCGCCGCTGTGGGTTCTCAGGGGAGGGCAAGGGAGGACAGGGGCAATACGGATTCCGATTGATTCGCTGCAGTTCTGAATCAATCCGAGCGGATGCGAGTGGGAACAGCATACGCCCCTGCGCGGTCTGGAGCCGCAGTCCGTATCAGTCCGTCACTGCCGGTATTCGCGGCCTTTCCAGATGACGGTGCGGCGCAGGGCGCGGCGGTACACGGGCAGCGCCAGCAGCGGCGTGAGGGGGCCCAGCAGCCCCTCGGCCAGGTCGGCCGGGGCGCGGCGACCCGCCACCAGGCTGACCAGGGTGCGTTCCAGCACTCCTGCCACGCGCAGGGCCGTCCAGCCCGGGCCGCGCAGCCAGGAGCGCAGCAGCCAGGGCAGGGTGTACGCCCCCAGGTGCCCGGCGGCGCTCAGCAGCAGCAGGGGCCGCGAGTGAAAGTGCAGCGGCAGGACGTTCTTGCTGAAGCCCGCGACCGACTCCGGGTACGTGCGGTACATGCGCACGCCGATGCACGCGCGCCCCAGCGCCGTGGACACCAGGAAGCCCTGCGCGCCCAGGTGCTGCGCGAGGCGGGTGTCTTCCAGCACCTCGGCGCGGACGGGCGCGTACCCGCCCACGGAGCGCAGCGCGGCGCGGCGGAACGCCATGACCTGCCCGTTGGCAATCGAGGTCATGGCGCGGCGCAGGCGCGTCAGCGGAAACGGGAAGTACGACAGCACAGCCGCGTCCACCAGGGGTGTCAGCAGCCGCGCGCCCAGTCCCACGTTCGCCTGCCGGGGCTGGATGCTCAGCAGGTCCGCGCCCGAACAGGTCAGTTCGGTCAGCAGGCCGCCCAGCGCGCCCGCGTGCCAGTCCACGTCCGCATCCGTGAAGATCAGCACCTCGCCGCGCGCCGCACGCAGCAGTTGCTGGCAGGCCCAGGGTTTTCCGTTCCAGCCGTCCGGTCTGGGCGCACCCGGCAGGACCCGCGCGCCCAGGCGGCGGGCCACGTCGGCGGTCCCGTCGCGGCTGCCGTCATCCAGCACCAGAACCTCGAAGGCTCCCTGGGCCAGCACGCCGGGCAGGGTGCGGGGCAGGTTGTGCGCCTCGTCGCGCGCGGGAATCAGGATGGACACGCGCGGCCCCCCGCGCGGGGTGGGCGCCGGGCGCAGGCGGGGGAAGGTCACGGCGTTCACGGCCAGCACCGCCCCCTTGGTCGCCAGCCACCCCAGCAGCAGCGCCTGCACGGGCCGCTGCGCCCGTCGCCAGGCACCCATCAGCGGTCTCCGGTGATCAGCGTCAGCAGCGCCGAAGCACGGTCCACCCGCCCGGACCGGCTCGCGCGGCCCGGCACGGCCCGCAGGTACCCGGCGGGCGGCGCCTCCGGGTCGCTGCCTAGCAGCTCGGCGTCCAGCGCGGCCAGTTCACGTTGCAGGGCACCCTCCAGGTCTGGCCCCGCCACCGGCAGCC
>NZ_JAGLBB010000064.1 GCF_018260555.1 Deinococcus sp.
GGCCATGCGGGTCCTCCTGAACGGGGTAGGCGGGTCACTAAAGGGCAGGCGTATGTTCCGCTTACGTATATACATTAGACCTATGAGATTGCAAGCGCATATGCGCTTTGCGCGTGCTGGCGCACCTTGAGCGCATTGCACTCAAATTGTCGGATTCCCCAACTTGACATTTTTGTCACTGCGGGCCTAGGATTGCGTGCGGAACGGCAAAAAACAGCCGGAGTCATCCGGCACGCCGAAGCTCCATATCCCACATTCACAGGAGGACACAACATGCTGAAACCCTTAGGTGACCGCGTTCTGGTTGAAATCATTGAGGAAGCCGAGCAGAAGACTGCTGGCGGCCTGTACGTCCCCGACACCGCCAAAGAGAAAAGCCAGCGCGGCAAGGTTGTCGCTGTCGGCAACGGCAAGGTGCTCGACAACGGCACCCGCGTGGCCCTGGATGTGAAAGAAGGCGACACCGTCTACTTCGCCAAGTACGGCGGAACCGAAGTCACCCTCGAAGGCAAGAACTACTCCATCCTCGCCGAACGCGACATCCTCGCCATCGTCGAGTAAGTCGCTCCCGACTGAGCCCCCGGGCCTCAGTCAGCGGCACTGACCGCTTCCCTCAACGGGCAGCCCCCATCCCCAACTCAACCGGCGTGACCCCAGAGCCCAGCGCTCTGCGCTCACCGCCCCCAAAGGAGCCCCACCATGGCCAAGCAACTCGTGTTTGATGAACAAGCCCGCCGCGCCCTTGAACGAGGCGTGAACGCCGTCGCCAACGCCGTCAAAGTGACCCTCGGGCCGCGCGGCCGGAACGTCGTCATCGAGAAGAAATTCGGCAGCCCGACCATCACCAAGGACGGCGTCACCGTCGCCAAGGAAGTCGAACTCGAGGACAAACTCGAGAACATCGGCGCGCAGCTGCTGAAAGAAGTCGCCAGCAAGACCAACGACATCACGGGTGACGGCACCACCACCGCCACCGTCCTCGGCCAGGCCATCGTGAAAGAAGGTCTGCGGAACGTCGCTGCCGGCGCCAACCCGCTGGCCCTGAAACGCGGTATCGACAAGGCCGTCCTGGTCGCCATCGAAGAGATCAAGAAACTCGCCGTGCCCGTCGAGGACAGCGAAGCCATCAAGAAAGTCGCGGGCATCAGCGCCAACGACGAGCAGGTCGGCGAGGAAATCGCCAACGCGATGGACAAGGTCGGCAAGGAAGGCGTCATCACCATCGAGGAGTCCAAGGGCTTCGACACCGAAGTGGACGTCGTGGAAGGCATGCAGTTCGACAAGGGCTACATCAGCCCCTACTTCATCACCAGCCCCGACACCATGGAAGCCGTCCTTGAAGACGCCTACATCCTGATCTACGAGAAGAAAGTCAGCGCCCTGAAAGACCTGCTGCCCGTCCTCGAGAAGGTCGCGCAGACCGGCCGGCCTCTCCTGATCATCGCCGAGGACGTCGAAGGCGAAGCGCTGGCCACCCTGGTCGTCAACAAGCTGCGCGGCACGCTGAACATCGCCGCCGTCAAGGCCCCCGGCTTCGGCGACCGCCGCAAGGAAATGCTGCGCGATATCGCCGCCGTCACCGGCGGGGAAGTCGTCAGCGAAGACCTGGGTCACAAGCTGGAGAACACCAGCATGGAAATGCTCGGCCGCGCCACCCGCGTCCGCATCACCAAGGACGAAACCACCATTGTTGACGGTAAAGGTGAGCAGGCCCAGATCGACGCCCGCGTCAACGCCA
Source organism: Deinococcus sp. (assembly GCF_018260555.1). Taxonomy (GTDB): domain Bacteria; phylum Deinococcota; class Deinococci; order Deinococcales; family Deinococcaceae; genus Deinococcus. Next base: position 1,739 of record NZ_JAGLBB010000064.1, read on the forward strand.
TCAAGGGCGAACTGGACACCACCGACAGCGACTACGCCAAGGAAAAACTCCAGGAACGCCTCGCCAAACTGGCCGGTGGCGTTGCCGTCATCCGCGTCGGTGCCGCCACCGAAACGGAACTCAAAGAGAAGAAGCACCGCTACGAGGACGCCCTGAGCACCGCCCGCAGCGCGGTCGAGGAAGGCATCGTCTCCGGCGGCGGCACCACGCTGCTGCGCATCATCCCCGCCGTCCGCAAGGCCGCCGAGGCCCTCAGCGGCGACGAAGCTACCGGCGCCCGCATCCTGATCCGCGCGCTCGAAGAGCCCGCCCGTCAGATCGCCGCGAACGCCGGTGAGGAAGGCAGCGTCATCGTGAACGCCGTCATCAACAGCGACAAGCCCCGCTTCGGCTTCAACGCCGCCACCAGCGAGTACGTCGACGACATGGTCGCCGCCGGCATCGTCGATCCCGCCAAGGTCACCCGCACCGCGCTGCAGAACGCCGCCAGCATCGGCGCGCTGATCCTCACCACCGAAGCCATCGTCAGCGACAAGCCCGAGAAGGCTGCCCCCGCGCCCGCCGGCGGCCCTGACATGGGCGGCATGGACTTCTAACCAAGAGCAAGCACCCCTGCGTGAATTGGTCAAGGAAGACGGGGGGCCGCCCCCGAGTCTGAGGCCACCAAACGCAAGCCGCCCATCCGAAAAGGTGGGCGGCTTTCATGTGTGGCCGGGGCGGTATACTCCGGCTTGCCCCGTCTGTCATGCTGCTGAAGTCTGCCTGCCTGTGAGCGCCGAAAGCAGTAATCTGCCGTTCATGTCGCCGCCCCTGCTGCTGATCGTCTCGGGCATGCCCGCCTCCGGAAAATCCACGCTGGGAGCGCGACTGGCAAGGGCGCTAAGCGTGCCGTTCGTGACGAAGGACGAGTACAAGGCGCTGCTGCTGGCTCGCCTGCCAGGGCTGGAGCGCGCCGTCTCAGGACCGCTGAGCTTTGATCTGATGTGGCACGTCGCGGGCGTCACCCTCGCCGCAGGCGTGTGCACCGTGCTGGAATCGCACTTCTACCACGGGGTCAGCGAGACGCACATCCTGAAGCTGGCCCAGGCACACGGGGCGAGGGTCGCGCAGGTGTTCTGTCACGCGCCGCTGACCGTGTTGCAGGCCCGGCACGACGCGCGGGTGGCATCGGGACGGCGGCCGAGCATCGACCTGCCCATGGACTACGCTACCCTGCCGGATCACTGCTGCTGGACGCCGCTGGACCTTGGCGACGCGCCGTGCCTGACGGTCGAGACGACCGGTGAAGACGCGCTGCCCGGCGTGCTGGCCTGGCTGGCGCGCCTGCCTCGCGGTCTGGGTGGGGTGGAACGGGAATGATACGGACTTCCGTTTGTTTCGCTGACAGGTCCGGAACTTCGCCGGATGGCCGGCTCCACGTCCGGAGCCCGCCCTACTCCCACTCGCTTCGCTCGGGTTGAATGGTCCTTGCAGCCCATTCAACCCGGAGTCCGTATGAGAAAAGCCACCGCGTGGGTGGCTTTCTGGGGGATCAGGGGGGCCGGTGTGACCGGCCTCTGCCGCTGTTCGCGCGCCCGTGTTTTTGTGACTCCTAGAGGTGGGCGCCTCCCTCAAGTGCATTCGTGTACAACGTGGACTGCACTGCACGATCTTTTCAGATCAGAAGGGAAGTGTACCAGCGATCCGTTACGCTGTCAAGTGGGTGGAGCGTGTTCTGTGTTCAGTGGGTCGTGCGTGGGGACGCGGCGCGCTCCTCGGTCCAGTGAACGGCCAGTCCGGCCAGAATGCCCCAGAAGGCCGCCCCGATCCCCAGCGGCGTGATCCCGCTGAGTGTCACGAGCAGCACGACCGGCGCGGCCAGTTGCCCCGCCGCCGCGCCCTGAAAGGCCCCCTGGAGGCTGCTGCCCACAGCGGACAGCAGGGCCAGCCCGGCCAGCGCGGCAATGGCCTGCGCGGGCAGGATCCCCATCAGGTGCAGGAACGTCCCGGCGAACAGGCCCACGCCAATGTTGAACACCCCGGCCCACACGGCGGCCGTGTAGCGCCGCTGCGCGTCCGGGTGCGCCTCGGGGCCGCTGACGATGTTGGCCAGCAGCGCCCCCAGCGTCAGGTTGTGGCAGCCGGCGAACGCAGCCGCCACGCTGGCCGCCCCGCAGGCCCGCAGGATCGGCCCCGGCGCGGGCTCGTACCCGTTGGTTTTCAGCACGCCGAACCCCGGCACGAACTGCCCCGTGAAGGCCAGCAGCGTCAGCGGCAGCGCGAGGTTCAGGGTGGCGTGCAGGCTGAAAGCAGGCATCACGAACTCCGGGCGAGTCAGGGCCAGCGCCACGGGGGCCGGGTGCCACAGGTTCAGGGCGGCGCTGGCGATCACGCCGACCAACAGCACGCCCGCCACCGCCCAACGCGGCGCGAGTTGCCGCAACGCGAAGTACGTGAGGATCATCACGCCCACCAGCGCCGGGGTCTCCCCGAACGCCTGCAAGGCCCGGAACCCGAACGGCAGCAGAATCGCGGCGTTCAGCGCGGCCGCCAGCGGCGCAGGAATACGCTGCAACGCCTGTGTAAGCGGCCTGAAGGTGCCCAGCAGCACGACCAGCAGCCCGCTGGTGACGAACGCCCCGACCGCCTCCGCAAAGGGAATGCCGGGCAGCGCCGTCACCAGGAACGCGATCCCCGGCGTACTCCAGGTGATCAGGACCGGCATGCGCGTCCCCAGGCTCAGCAGAATACCGGTCAGGCCCGCCAGGAGCGCGTGCGCCCATAACCACGACATGGCCGCGCCGTCACTCAGGTGCGCGGCCTGCGCGACCGAGTAGATCAGCACGTTCGGCCCCGCCCACCCGATCAGCATGGTAATCAGGCCACTGAGCACCGCGCCGGAATTGGAATCCTGCCAGAACGAACGGGACGGGGCGGGCAAGGCGGTCATGCCCCACAGTCTGCGCGGTCAATGGCCCACCCGGCAGTGGCAATGGCCACCCGAATGGCCCACCAGTGGCCCACCCCGACCCGGCCACCGCCGTACCCTGAACCGGTGCCCCCCCACCACACCCTGCCAGACGCCCCCCGCTGGGCCGCGCTGCTCACCGGATGGCGCCGCGACCCCACCGCACCCACCCTCCAGGGCCGCCTGACCAGCACCCTGCAAACCCTGATCAGCACCGGACAGCTCAGCCCCGGCGAACGCCTGCCCGCCGAACGCCCCCTGGCCGCCCTGCTCGGCCTCAGCCGCAACACCGTCGCACAGGCCCTCGACGACCTCGCCGCCAGCGGCTGGGTCACACGGCGCGTCGGCAGCGGCACCCACGTCTCAGGCAGCGCCCCCCGCACCGCGCCCGTCCTCACACTCCGCACGCCCGTCAGCCCCGCCCCACACCCCACCCGGACCAGCCTGACCGAACTGGACTTCACCATCGCCGTTCCCCTTCTTACCGAACCGCAACGCCAGCGCCTACGCGAAGCCACCCTGGACGCCTTCCAGGAAAGCCTCTACCACCCACTCGGCCTCCCGGACCTGCGCGCCTGCATCGCCGAACTGTACGCCACGCAGGGCGTCCCCACCACACCCGAACAGATCATCGTCACCACCGGCGCACAGCAGGCCATTGCCCTCACCGCCACCACCCTGCTACGCCGCGGCGACCACGCCCTTCTCGAAAGCCCCACGTTCTTCGGCGCCATCGACGTGATCCGCGCCACCGGCGCCACCCTCACCGGCGTCCCCATCACGCCCCACGGCGTGAACCCCGACACGTTCATCACCCTCGCCCGCACCCACGCACCCCGACTCGCGTTCCTCACCCCCACCTACCAGAACCCCACCGGCACCGTCCTCCCCGCCCACGCCCGCGCCCGCCTCGCCGCATTCATTCACGACACGCACCTCCCCACCATCGAAGACGACACCCTCACCGACCTCAGCTTCGACCCCCACGACCACCCACGCCGCCCCCCACCCCGCCTCAGCGCCCACGCCCCACACGCCCCCATCATCAACGTCGGCTCCCTCTCAAAACTGTACTGGGCAGGACTGCGCGTCGGCTGGATGCGCGTCCCCCCCACCCTCACTGCCCCCCTCACCCAGGCCAAAACCCTCGCCGACTTCGGCAGCAGCCACCCCGCCCAGCACGCCGCACTCCAGCTCCTCCAGAACCTCCCCACCCTGCGCCAGGAACGCCGCGACGCCATCACCCCCGCCCGTGACCACCTCGCCCACCTCCTGCGCACCCACCTCCCCGACTGGACCTTCACCACCCCCCACGGCGGCCAGTTCCTCTGGGTCCAACTCCCCACCCCCACCGCCAGCGCCTACACCCACCACGCCGCCCGCCACGGCCTGCGCCTCTTCCCCGGCGCCAGCATGGGCGTCGAACCCCTCCCAGACCAGTACCTGCGCCTCCCCTTCACCCTCCACCCCGACCACATCCCCGAAGCGGTCACTCGACTCTCACGGGCATGGGCGGAATTCACCAGCAGAGGGAGTGACCGGCTGGCGTGAACAGGGGCGGGCTGTGGGTTGGAAGGTGGGCGCCTGGCGGCGGGCCTCCCCACCCCCCAGCCCCCTACCCCAGGGGGGCAGGGGGAGCAACGTTGGCACTGGGCAGGGATTTCGTGGGCTTGCGTGGCAGGTAGTCGGCGGGTTTGGTTCCGGCTCACACGCCATCCTCCGCGCCCGCGCCGTTCGCCCCGCGCGCTGCGCGCACGACGGGCCGCGTTGCCACGACGATTGCGTGGCCGTGTGGCTTGACGCGTGCTGGAAGGTCCTACTTTTTGGGCTTCGGCAAAGGCTTGGTTTTCAAAGTCGATCAGTAGCCGGAATCAAGGTGCCCTGCCCCTGACCGCAGATCACCACCGGCCGTCGTGCGCGTAGCGCGCGGGCCTTCCACCGGGCACGGCAGGATGGCGTCGAGGCCGGACACGTCACCGCCCGACACAAGCGCGCCACCCAAGTAGAAACTCTTGCCGAGCGCAGCGACTGCTCCCCCTACCCCAGAGGGGCAGGGGGCTGGGGGGTGGGGCCGCGCGCCGCCAGGCACCCACCTTCCAACCAGCAGAGCCACAGCTGCCAACAGAAAAACCCCTCCCAGAGCGGGAGGGGCTGCCGGAAGCGAGCGGACCTTACGCGCCGTACTTATTGAGTTTCAGGGCGTTTGCCATCAGCAGGGGCATCAGGTCGGTGCCTTTGCGCAGGCCGAGGCTGCCTTTGAGGGCTTCGTCTTCGGTGTAGCGCTGGGCGGCGTCTTTGCGGCCGTAGTCGCTGCGGATCAGGAGGGGTACGGGGTGCCAGGAGTGCGTGGCGAGTCGGCTGGGGGTGCTGTGGTCGCCGACGATGGCGATCACGTCGGGGTTCAGGGCGAGGAGGTGGGGGAGCAGGGCGTCGAACAGTTCGATCTTCTTGACTTTGGCTGCGAAGTCGCCGTCCTCGCCGGTGCTGTCGGTTTTCTTGATGTGGAAGTAGAAGAAGTCGTACTTGGTCCAGTGGTCTTTGAGGGCCTGGACTTTGCCGTCCAGGGCGTCTTCTTCGCCCTGGACGGGAAGAATGTCCATGCCGACGAGGCTGGCGAGGCCTTTGTACATGGGGTAGCTGGCGATGCAGGCGGCGCGCAGCTGGTAGGCGTCGTGGAAGCTGGGGAAGTGGGGGACGTCGCTGTAGCCGCGGAAGAGGACGCCGTTGACCTGCTGTTCGCCCTTGAGGGTTTCCTCGGCGCGCTGGACGAAGGTGTTGACGAGGTGCGCGGTTTTCTGGCTGGCGTCGTCGTGCGCGTGGGCGCTCAGGGGGGGCACGCCGGTCGCCTGGGGGTCCACGTCGCTGAGGTTCGCGCCGAGGGGGCTGGCGCTGCTGGCGCGGAAGACGACCACGAAGCGGTGTTCGGATTCGGTGTGGATCTCGACGGGCGTGCCGTCGATGTCGGGGATGGCGGCCTTGAGTTTGCTGACGATCTCGGCGTTCTTCTGGTCGCTGGGGCGGCCGGCGCGGCGGTCGAGGACGCGGCGGCCCTCGCCGAGGGTGGCGAAGTTGCCGCGCACGGCGACGTCGCCCGCGCCGAGTTTCACGCCGATGCCGACGGCGCTCAGGGCGCCGCGTCCGACGACGTAGCGCAGGGGGTCGTACCCGAAGAGGCTCAGGTGGCCGGGGCCGCTGCCGGGCGTGATGCCGGCGCCGACCAGTTCGACGGCGCCCAGCTGGCTCTGCGCGGCGAGCGCGTCGAGGTTGGGGGTTTTTGCCGTGGCGAGTTCGGTGTCGCCGTTCGTTTCGAGGGGCAGGCCGCCGACGCCGTCGAGGACGACCATCAGGATCTTGCTGTCGGTGGGTTTGGCGAGGTCGCGGATGGTATCCAGAAGGTCGCTCATGGAGTTCAGTGTACGCTGGGCACGAAAGGGGCCGGTCAAGCGAGGATCTGCCCGTGCTCGTCCAGCGTGGGGTAAGCTTCGCCGCGTTCGCGGTAGGCGGGGGCCAGGTCCGGGTACGCCCATTCGAAGGCGCGGTCCGCGAGGGCTTGCGGGGTCAATTGCGGCGCGTCGTACATCCCGGCGGCCAGGCGCTGGCGCTGCGCTTCGAACAGGATGGTCGCGGCGGCCACCGAGACGTTCAGGCTCTGCACCATGCCGTACATGGGGATGATGATGTTCCCGTCGGCGGCGTCGGCGGCCTCGTCGCCCACGCCCCACTTCTCGGCGCCCAGCAGCACGCAGGTGGGGCGGGTGTAGTCGGCGTCTCGGTAGTCCACGCTGCGCTGCGAGAGGTGCGTGGCGAGCACCTGCACGCCCTGGGCCTGCAGGTCACGCACGGCCTGCGTGGCGTCCGCGTGGCGGTGGACGGTCACCCACTTGTGGGCGCTGCCGCTCGTGGCCTCGAAGGTGTGGCCGTCGAATTCCGCGAGTTTCCCGCCCCTGGGGGCCACGGCGTGCGCCTCGAGGACGCCCACGGCGTCGCAGGTGCGGATGATGGCGGACAGGTTGTGGGGTTTGTTCACCTGGTCCATCAGGACGGTCAGGGTCGGCTGGCGTCGGCTCAGCACCCGCATGATTTTCGCGTAACGCTCCGGGGTCATAACGCTCCAGGGTAACGCACGGCGCGCCGGTTCAGGCGCGGGTGAACAGGCCCGCGCCGTCCTCGCGGGTGGTTTCGCTCAGCGCGCCTGTCTGCGCGAGGTACTCGGTCAGCGCGGCCGTCTGGTCGAGCAGCAGGACCGCCTGAATGGACCGCAGGCGCGGGTGCAGGGCGGGCAGCAGGTCGTGGATGGTCATGGGGTGCGTGCAGGCGGCGAGCAGTCCGTCCAGTTTCTCGTGCGTGCGCGCCCGCAGCGCGTGAATGCGGGCGCGGGGGTCGGGCATGGGGGCGTCGTGCCCGCCCAGCGCGAGGGTCACGCCGCCCAGCCGCTCCACGCGGTCCAGTGAGTTCAGGTAGGCGGCCAAGCCACTGCCGCGCAGGAAGCGGGCGGGCATCAGCGGCGGCGAGTTCAGCGGCAGCAGGTGATCGGCGCTCAGCAGCACCTCGTCCACGCGCAGGCAGATCTGGTTGCCCTCGTGCCCCGGCGTGTGAATGACGTGCAGCAGGTCGTCCAGCAGGTCCCCGTCGTGCAGGGGCGTGGCGACTGGAGTGCTGTGCGGGACACTCAGGGTCGAGCCCCGGCGGCGGAAACGGCCGTCCAGTTCACTGCCGGGCGGGAGGCCCAGCCACACGGCCTGCGCGTCGGGCGGGGTCAGCCACGCTGCCTGGAGCGCGCCGGGTTGCTCGATGAACGGCGCGGCGCTGTGGAAGGCCGCCACGGGCGCGTCCGTGTGCTCACGCAGGGCGCTCAGGCCGCCCAGGTGATCCGGGTGCGGGTGCGTGATCACAATCCGGGTCAGGGTGCCCAGCGTGGCCCCTTCACCGTACCCGGCCCGCACCGCCGCGAAGCCCGCCTGAAGGTCCCCCAGGTTGTCCGGGCCGCTCCCGCCGGTATCCACCAGCGCCGCATACGAGGGCGCGTGCGGGTCGCCGCGCACCAGCAGGTAAGTGTTCGCACGGAAGTTCGGGAAGGCCCGCACAGGCAGGGTGTACACGCGCGTACCGCCACCCGTGACGTGCCGCGCGGGAAGAGAGGCAGCGTCGGTCATGAGCGGACTCTAGCGGCTGGGAGGCCCGGTGGGGTGATCGGGTCTTCCTTCCTGCGCCCACTGCCGGGCGTAGCGGTCAATGTCGAATTTGCGTTTCAGGCCGCCGGCGTTCATGTAGCGGACCGTGCCGAAGATGGGGCGGCGCGTCCAGGGGCGGTCGTGCAGGCCGAAGATCCAGCCGACGCCCACCCAGGAGTTCGGGTCGCGGCCGTCCTGCTCGTGGCGGTTATTCAGCCAGATCAGCGTGTCGAAGGCTCCTTGCGGGGTGGGTGTCCATTCGAGGACTTTCTTGCCCCAGTACATGCGCATGGAGTTGTGCATGCGGCCGGTGCGGGTCATCTGGCGTTGCGCGGCGTTCCAGTACGGGTCGTGCGTCTGCGCCCCGTCCAGTTCGGCGCGGGTGTAGGTGTGTTCGCGGCGGTCCCCGGCGTGTTCTTGCAGTGTGGCGCGCGCCCAGCCGGGCAGGCCCTCGTAGCGGTCGTAGTGGGGGTTGTAGGTCGTGTAGTTGAAGCTGAGTTCGCGCCGCACGATCAGTTCTTCCAGGAAGGCGTCCGCGCCGGGGCCGCCGTGTTCGCGCGCGGCGAGGGCGGCGCTCAGCGGGGAGAGCTGCCCGTAGTGCAGGTGGGCACTCAGGCGGCTGCTGCCGTCCACGGTGGGGTCGCTGCGGCGGGTGTCGTAGGCGTCGAGCTTGCGGGTAATGAAGTCCTCCAGCAGGTCGTGTGCGGCGTTCTCTCCGCCTTCCTCCTCGCCGGGGGGCACGCTGTGGTCTACCGGGAGGGTGGCCAGAAGGGCGGCGGGGTCGCTCAGGTCCTCGCCGGGCTGCCAGTCGCGTGCCTGCTGGTTCAGGTCGTGGGATTCCAGCGGCGCGAGGTAGTCGTGCCACAGCCGGTGAAGTTTGGGGCGGATGGTGCGCGCCGCGTACTCCTGCTTGCCGCTCACCACCCGCACGGGAATGAGGGCCTCGGATTCCACCTGCACGAGCGGCACGTCCAGCCGGGCGGCCAGCCACCCGCGCCACTCGCGCTGGATGCGGGTGTAGCCCACGTCGGTCACGACGAGCGCCGCGCCCTCCTGCGCTGCGTGCAGGATCGTGGCGGGCGGGTCGCCCAGCGTGACCCGCAGCGGAATCCCGCGCGCCGCGAGGTTCACGCGCAGGTCCCGCAGGCCCTCGAGCAGGTACGCGTAGTGGCGGGCGTTCGCTTCCGGGTAACCCGGCGTCAGACCGAACGCGGCCACCAGGGGCAGGCCCAGCCGGTTGGCCTCGCGCACCCCGTATTCCAACGCGTGATTGTCGCGGGTGCGGACGCTGGCCTGCACCCACAGCAGCACGAAGCCCTGGCGGCGGGGCGTGCCGGGCCGCAGGACCTGCACGCGCGAATCGTGAATCATGCCTGCCGTTCTACCAGTCCCGGCCCGCACGGGACGGTGGGAACGCTTACCCGCCCCGGCCGAAGCTGCGGGTGAGGGGTGGGTGGCCGTCCGGTCACGCCGTGGGCAGGGCGCACCGTGGGCAGAGCGCGCCGCGGGCAGGGCGCGCCGTGATCAGGGTTCGGGCAGGCGGCGCACGGGCAGGTTCACCCAGCCGCGCCGGGACAGCCAGCGCAGCGCGACGACCATGCCCGCCCCCGCAAACTGCGCCTGGAACGGCGTGACGTGCGCGTGCAGCAGCCACACCGTCAGCGCCCCGGCGGCGGCGGCCGTGGCGTACAGCTGATCGCGGCGGTACATGACTTCCGGGACCTCGTTGGCGATCAGGTCGCGGATGATCCCGCCGCCCACCCCGGAGAGCATCCCGGCGAACACCACGCCCAGCGGCCCCAGCCCGAAGTTGATCGCGCTGATCGCCCCAGACGCCGCGAACAGGGCCAGTCCGGCCGTATCGAACACGCTGAGAGTCCGCTCGAAGCGCGCCAGTCGCTCCCCGAACGCGAAGGCCAGCGCCGCGCCGGCCAGGGCCGCCCACAGGTACGTCTCGTCCCGCAGGAACAACGGCGGCGTCTGCCCGGTCAGCGTGTCACGGATCGCGCCTCCCCCCACGGCCGTCACGCAGCCCAGCACCAGCACCCCGAACAGATCGAAGCGCTTGCGCACGCCCAGCAACGCGCCCGACATGGCGAACGCCACAACCCCGATCAGGTCCAGGACGTGCAGGCCGGTCGCCAGCGTGATGGGAGTCCACTGCAGTTCATGCACCCGTCAACTGTACCGGAGCGCCCGACCTTCCGGCACGCCCGTGTCTGCTCCGCCTGTAACGTGGAGGCGGGCTGGGAGCCGGCTGCGCGCCGTGCAGAGCGCAGCCCTGCCGTGACTGCCCGGCTACACTGGTAGCTTACGGGAGAGCTGTGCTATACTCCCCGCTGTTGTCTCGCCCGGGTTCCTTGTGGGCAGAGAATCGCGCCCCGGCGAGAAACGCCGTGCGGCCCAGGAGAAAAATCATGGCCAAGCACCCCGTCCCCAAGAAGAAAACCAGCAAGAGCAAGCGCGACATGCGCCGCAGCCACCACGCCCTCGTGGCACCCAACCTGACCGAGTGCCCCCAGTGCCACGCGAAGAAGCTCAGCCACCACATCTGCCCCAGCTGCGGTTACTACGACGGCCGCCAGGTGCTGGCCGTCTAAGACGAGTCGCACCGAACGAACGCCCTCCCTCTGCGGAGGGCGTCGTTCATTTACCACGGGCACGGGCCTATGCAGACCGTCTCCCACATCCAGCTCTTTCCGGCACAGAGGAAAACCCGCTGCTGGACGCCCTTCCCGGCCTTCAGGTCTGGACCGCCGGGTCTGGCTTGACCCACCGTGAATACCGGGGTATCCTTTCCTTATCACCGTCCGCAGAGGGCGGATTTTTCATTTTCTCCTCTGGTGGCCCGATCAGGGGTCGGTCAGGAGTTCCAGCCAGATCATGGCGGGCAACCCGTCCTGGCCCGCTGCCGTTGCATACAAGGTCGGCCCTCCAGACAAAAACTGCGCGCCACACGATCTTTTGCGTCAGCCCCGCATGGACTTGACGATGCCTGCATACCGCGCTATTCTGAGCTTATCAATCGAGGAAACCCCTCGGTGCTCCCCCAACATCAGAGTGGTAAACCGAAACAACCGCCTGGGAAGGCGGATTTTTTATGTTCTTCCGGCGGTTGGCGAGGCGCGGCCTCTCCTCTGTTGGACGAGGCCGCGCTCAGCATAGTCAGGTGGGCGTGTCCCAGGCGGGTGTCAGCATGCCGCTGGCCCCGTGGGTGTAAGGCAGCCACGCCAGCGCGACCAGCGGCACGGTCACGTCGGTACTCTTGGCCTTCACGTCCAGGCGCAGCAGGTCGCTGCTGGCGGTCAGGGTCAGGGCGTCCACCTCGGCCTGCACCTGGGCCTGCAGGTCCTCCAGTTGCCCGGCGACCTGCATCATCTCGGTCTGCGCGGCCTGCACGTCCTGCCCTTCGCGCATGGAACGGCCCACGCCGGACACGCCGCTCCGCAGCGCGGTCGTCTTCCGGCCGCCGCCGAACAGCGCGCCCAGCACGCCCGCGCCGACGCTCATGGCCGTCTGAAGTTGGGCCTGCTGCGCCTGTGCCTGCTGCTGCTGCACCTTCAACTGCGCGCGCGCCAGGCGGTCCTGAAGGGCCGCGACTTTCGGGCCGTACCTCGCGCGGAGTTTCTGCACGGCGGCGTCCCTGGCCTCCCGGCCGGCCAGACTGGCCCGTGCGCGAAAATCGCCCTCGGTCTCGCCGGGCGCGCTGATCAGGCCGCTGCCCGGCTCCTGCCACAGCGTCAGGGGTCGGCTGCCCGCCACGAACCTCGCGGCTTCCTTCGCCCAGCGCGCGTGGTTCTTCGCGTTCAGCAGCGCCGCCGGCACGTCCGAGAAGGTCGCGCCGTCCACGCCCGCCTGCTGCAACGTGCCCGGGTCGATGTGCAGTTCGGTCGCCTCGTCCCAGCTCACGGGAATGGGACCGTCGGTCACGTCGGCCACGAGCGGCAGCACGCCTGCCACGTCCAGGCGGTACTTCACGGAAACGTAACGCACCTGCGCCACCGCCAGGAGTTGCGCGTGGTACTGCACGTCCGCCTGGGACGTGGGCACGAAGACCTCGGTAACGCCGGGCGGCACCACGGGTTTTGCCGCCGCAGAAGGCTCAAGGCTGGTGGCCGAAGGCAAAGCCACAGTCTGGCCATCTGCCGTCTGCCCTCCGCCATCTGCCTTCCTCTCCCCCATCAGCCGCCGGATCTGCGTGCCGGTGATCGGCCCGGCGAGGTAACTCATGGTCCAGCGGGTCGTGAACAGCGTGGGGCGCGCCTCGTGCACGTTGTGCATCAGGAACACGCGCTTGCCCAGGCCGGACAGCAGGGCGTCGAGTTGATCGCGGGTCAGGGCGCCGGGGCCGCTGGTCGCGCCCTGCAACGCCTCCAGGACGCGGGCCTTGTCGTTGTCGGTCTGGAGACGGCCGATCATCCAGGTTCCGGTGTTGCTCAGGCCCTTGTAATCCAGGTCCACGGGGTTCTGCGTGGACAGGACGACGCCCAGACCGAACGCGCGCGCCTGTTTCAGCAGGGTCAGCATGGGCGGCTTGCTGGGCGGATTGCCGTTCGGCGGGAAGTACCCGGCGATCTCGTCCATGTACAGCACGGCGCGCAGGCTGCTCGTGCCGGACTGCGTGCGCATCCACGCGAGGGTGGCATTGAGCAGCATGGAGACGAAGAACATGCGTTCGGAATCGTTCAGGTGCGCGATGCTCATGACCGACACGCGCGGTTTCCCGTCCGGCGTGAACAGGAAGCGGCTCACGTCCAGCGGCTCACCCTGCGTCCACGCGGCGAAACCCGGCGAGGCCAGCAGGTTGTTCAGGCTCATGGCCAGCTCGAAACGCTCCTTCGGGGGGTAGAAGGCGTCCACGGGCATCACCCCGATCTGCGTGAACGGCGGCGCCTGAATCCCGGCGATCAGGCCGCCCATGTCCAGCGACCGTCCCTCGCCCCACGCGTGCCCCAGCAGGTTCGACAGCAGCACGTGCTCGCGCGAGCGCATGGGATCGGCGTTGATGCCCAGCAGGCCCAGCAGGCCCGTCACGGTCCCCTGAATGCGCTCGCGCAGGGCGTCCGCGTCATCCATGATCTCCGGGGGCGGCGCGTCGAAGCCCTTCAGGACGCTGACCGGCAGGCCCGCGCTGCCACCCGGCGTGTACACCGCGAAATCCGCCTTCCCGCGCAGCGTCCGGATGCGCTCGCCGCTCTGGCCCCACTCGCCCAGCCCCGCGCGCCACAACGCCGCCTTCTGCGCCGCCAGGTCATCGGCGGACACGCCCGCCCGCGCGGCCTCCGCCTCATCCACCCACGGGCGGAAATCGCCCGGCGCGAGGTCCGGGAAGGTCAGCAGCAGGTTCCCCAGATCCCCCTTCGGATCGATGGCCAGAACCGGCACGCCGTCCATCAGGGCCTCCTCGATCAGGCCCAGGCCCAGGCCCGTCTTGCCGCTGCCGGTCATGCCGATAATCACGGCGTGCGTGGTCAGGTCCGCGCTGTCGTACAGCAGCAGCTCATCCGTCGGTTGGTTCGTGTTCGGGTCAACCGTCCTGCCCAGATAGAACGCGCCCAGTTTCTCGTAATCCTGCATCTGACCTCCAGCCAAGCTTTGGAACGCCCCCAGCATAAACACCCGGCCCGCCGGGGCGCACCAGCCCCCCCCAGCCTGTGCGCCCCGTACGGCAGCAACAGCATGCAAGCGCCGCATAGCCCGTAGCTGGAAAGGCCGACCAGCACGCCATTTGCCCAGCCCGGGCGCAGGCGTTGACACGCCCTGCATACCGCGCTATTCTTTCCTTATCACCGTCCGCGCAGGACGGGCTTTTTTATTTAAGTACTTTGAAGGTAACTGCTCAGCAGGGGACGATCAGACAGAGAAATTGGGCATGAGAATATCCCCCGTGAACACGCTGACC
>NZ_JAGLBB010000065.1 GCF_018260555.1 Deinococcus sp.
CCATTCCCGCTCCAACGTACTTTCCTTCTGCTCCGCGCTCCGCGCGGTTTATCTACAAGATAAACGCAGTGTACTTAATTCGGTGCGGTTCCAGTTGAGCCCAAGCGGATGCGGGTAGAGAGAACACGAGCGGATGCGGGTAGGAATAGCATATGGGTTTCGCGGTCTGGAGCCGCGGGCGGTGCTCTTCCAACTGTGGCGCAATGGAGCGGCAGTCCGTATCAGGTGCCCGGAATCCAGGGTGGGCCTACCGTCGTCCGCGTGACCGGACTTTCTGGCCTGGCACGGTCGCCTGCTTGAATTCCTTGCCCTGTAACTTGGCTTCGATGGCGCGGATCTGGTCGCGCAGGCTGGCGGCCTTCTCGAAGTCCAGGTCCTCGGACGCCTGCCACATGTCCAGTTCCAGGTCCGTGAGTTGCGCCGTCAGGGTGTCGCGGTCGGTGCCGACGTTCTCGGAGCTGACCTCGTCGGGTTGTTCCTCGCCGCGAATGACGTTGCGCACGCCCTTGATGACGGTGGTGGGCGTGATGCCATGCTCCTCGTTGTAGGCGGTCTGCTTCTCGCGGCGGCGGCGGGTTTCGTCCATCGCGAACTGCATGGCGGGCGTGATGGAGTCGCCGTACAGGATCACCTCGCCGTTCACGTTGCGGGCCGCGCGGCCGATGGTCTGGATCAGGGCGCGTTCGCTGCGCAGGAAGCCGGGCTTGTCTGCGTCCAGAATGGCGACCAGCGAGACTTCCGGCAGGTCCAGGCCCTCTCGCAGCAGGTTGATGCCGACCAGCACGTCGTAATGTCCCAGGCGCAGGTCGCGGATGATTACCTGTCGCTCCACGCTGTCGATGTCGCTGTGCATGTACCGCGCCCTGACGCCTTTTTCCAGCAGGTACTCGGTCAGGTCCTCGGACATGCGTTTGGTCAGGGTGGTCACCAGCGTGCGCTCGCCGATCTTCGCGCGTTCGCGCACGCGGCCCAGCAGGTCCTCGATCTGCCCGTTGATGGGCCGCACCGTCACGGGCGGGTCCACCAGCCCGGTCGGGCGGATGATCTGATCGGCGATCGAGTCACTGTGCTCGCGCTCGTACGCGC
Organism: Deinococcus sp.; assembly: GCF_018260555.1. Classification (GTDB taxonomy): domain Bacteria; phylum Deinococcota; class Deinococci; order Deinococcales; family Deinococcaceae; genus Deinococcus. Next base: position 1,087 of record NZ_JAGLBB010000065.1, read on the forward strand.
CGGGCGTGGCCGACACGAACACGAGTTGCCCGGTCTTGCTCATGAACTCCTCGAAGTTCAGCGGGCGGTTATCCATTGCGCTCGGCAGGCGAAAACCGTAATCCACCAGCGTCTGCTTTCTGGCCCGGTCCCCGTTGGCCATGCCGCCGATCTGCGGGACCGTCACGTGCGACTCGTCAATGAACGTCACGAAATCATCGTTGAAGTAATCCAGCATCGTGTACGGCGTGTGCCCCGCCGCGCGCCCGTCGATGTGCCGCGAGTAGTTCTCGATGCCCGAGCAGTACCCCAGCACCTTGAGCATCTCCAGGTCGTACAGCGTGCGCTCCTTCAGGCGCTGCGCTTCGAGCAGCTTCCCGGTGGACCGGAAGTACTCCAGCCGCTCGTCGAGCTCCTGCTGAATGGTGACGATGGCCCGCTCGATGTTCCCGGCGCTGCTCACGTAGTGCTTCGCCGGGTACACGACCGTCGCGTCGAGTTCCGCCAGCCGGTCACCCGTCAGCGGATGCACCACCGTGATGCGCTCCACGTCGTCGCCCCACAACTCGATCCGCAGGGGCTGCTCGTCGTACGCGGGCCACACCTCGATCATCTCGCCCTTGGCGCGGAAGCGGCCCGGCATCATCTCGATGTCGTTGCGTTCGTACTGCATGTTCACCAGCCGCCCCAGAATCTCGTCCCGGCTGACCTGACCGCCCTTTTTCAGAATCAGGTTCAGCGCCGTGTACTCCTTCGGGTCGCCCAGGCCGTAGATGCAGCTGACCGACGCCACCACGATCGTGTCCCGCCGCGTCAGCAGACTGCGCGTCGTGGAGTGCCGTAGCCGCTCGATCTCCTGGTTCACGCTGGCGTCCTTCTCGATGAACAGGTCCTTGCCCGGCACGTACGCTTCGGGCTGGTAGTAATCGTAGTAACTGATGAAGAACTCCACGGCCGCGTCCGGGAAGAACTCCCGGAACTCGCTGGCCAGTTGCGCGGTCAGGATCTTGTTCGGCGCCATGATCAGCGCCGGGCGCCCCGTCTCCTCGATCACCTTCGCCACCGAGTAGGTCTTCCCGGTGCCGGTCGCGCCGAGCAGCGTCTGGAACCGCAGGCCGCTGTCCAGTCCGTCGACCAGGGAGCGGATGGCGGTGGGCTGGTCACCGGCGGGCGTGTAACTGGACTGGACTTTAAGCATGAGACCTCCGGGATGGGGGTGGGGGAGAGGGCAGGCGACGGGCAGGGCCCGAACGAATCGGCTTATGTTACGCCCCGTACGTAAACGGATGGTAAGCACGGATGGTAAGCGAGCTGGCTGAAGGAACCCTTGACCGGCTACTCCATACACTGCCCGTCCTGCGTTCCCGCCGCGCCTGCTCGCCGGGCGGCGCCGCTGTCCGGGTCCCACCCCCTTTTGCGGGTGTTACCAATCTGTCCACCGTCCGTATTACGTCCTGCTGCCCTCTTTTCCAGTGCCGCCGGTCGGCCCTGCGCGCAGCACCTCGTCGGCCACCGTCAGGAAGGCCCGCACGACCGGGCTGGCGCCGTCGCCGCGCCGCCACACGGCGACGATCTCGACGGTGGGGGCGCCCTCGACGGGGCGGTACACCACGCCGGGCAGCGAGAGGCGGCTGAAGAACTCGATGGGCAGGAACACGCCCACGCCCGCCGCGACGAGCGAGAGCAGCGTGGGAATCTCGATGGCTTCCTGCACCACGTGCGGCGTGAAGCCGGAAGCGGCGCACCAGCGCATGACCTGATCGAAGTACGTGGCGCGCAGTTGCCGGGGGAAGAACACGAAGGGCTCGCCGCTCAGGTCGGTGATCCTCAGGCGGCGTTTGCGGGCCAGGGGGTGCTCGGCGGGCAGGGCCGCGACCAGGGGTTGACGCCACAGCGCCCGCGAGTCCAGGGTGGGGTCACGCACCGGGAGCAGCATCAGGCCGATGTCGAGCTGCCCGCCGCGCAGTCCGGCTTCCTGTTCCTGGGCGGTCAGTTCGCGCAGGTCCACGCTGACGTTCGGGTACAGGTCCCGGAAGCGGCGCACGATTTCCGGCAGGCCCCCGAAGGCCAGCCCGCTGACAAAGCCCACGGTCAGGCGGCCCACCTCGCCCCGCGCGGCCCGGCGGGCGCGTTCCACGGTCTGCGCGGCCAGGAGGAGCGTGGCGCGCGCGCCAGTCAGGAATTCCTGCCCGGCGGGAGTGAGCTGCACGCGGCGGGTGGTGCGCAGCACGAGCGGCACGCCGATTTCTTCTTCCAGGTTGCGGATGGAGTTGCTCAGGGCCTGCTGGACCACGAACACGCGCTCGGCGGCCCGCCCGAAGTGTTCCTCCTCGGCCAGGGCCACGAAGTGCCGCAGGTGACGCAGTTCGATCATGGGCTGCGTGGGGTCATGCGGACGGTCGTGTGCGGGGCTGGGGCATTGCGCTCCAGGGTAACGCCCGGAACCCACCAGTGCCAGTGGTGAATCCTGTGAGAATTCCCTGTTGGAAGTGTGGAAGGGCGCGCTCTAGACTGCTGGCATGACCTCATCTCCTCCGAACAGACCGCCCCGCACCGGCATGAGCGCGCAGGACCGCGAGAAGCTGAACTCCGTGGAGACGCAGGAGTGGATTGACTCGCTGGCCTATGTGTTCGCGGACGCCGGTGACAACCGCGCGGCGGAACTGCTCGAGGAACTCGACCACTACGCGTACTTTCACGGCGCGCCCATCACGTTCAAGCAGAACACCCCGTACATCAACACCATCGACGCCGACGCGCAGCCCGAGTACCCGGGCGACCCGGACCTCGAACGCCGGATCCGCAACATCATCCGCTGGAACGCCGTGGTCATGGTCATCAAGGCCAACAAGAAGAGTGACGGCATCGGCGGGCACCTCTCGACGTACGCCAGTGCCGCCGAGCTGCTGGAGGTGGGGTTCAACCACTTCTTCCGTGGACACGGCGCCGGGCAGGACCGCGACCTGATCTTCTACCAGGGGCACGCCAGCCCCGGCGTGTACGCCCGCTCCTTCCTGGAAGGCCGCTTCGACGAGGCCCGCATGAACCGCTTCCGCCGCGAGTTGCAGCCCGACGGCGCGGGCCTGAGCAGCTACCCGCACCCGTGGCTGATGCCCGACTACTGGGAATTCCCGACCGTTAGCATGGGCCTGGGCCCCATGCAGGCCATCTACCAGGCGCGGTTCATCAAGTACCTGGAGAACCGCGAACTGAAACCCAGGGGCGACGCGAAGGTCTGGGCGTTCCTGGGTGACGGCGAGATGGACGAGCCGCAGAGCATCGGCGCGATCCGCTTTGCCGCGTACGAGAACCTGGATAACCTGATCTTCGTCCTGAACGCCAACCTCCAGCGCCTCGACGGGCCGGTGCGGGCGAACAGTAAGGTCATCCAGGAGTTCGAGGCGCTGTTCCGTGGCGCGGGCTGGAACGTCATCAAGGTCATCTGGGACAGCAAGTGGGACGAACTGCTGCAAAAGGACTACAACGGCACCATCGTCAAGCGCTTTGAACTGCTCGTAGACGGCGAGTCGCAGCGCTACGCGGCCTTCGGTGGCAAGGAACTGCGCGAGAAGTTCTTCAACACCCCGGAACTCAAGGCCCTGATCGACGGCTGGAGCGACGCCGAACTGGAACTCCTGAACCGCGGCGGGCACGACATTCACAAGATCTACGCCGCGTACGCCTCGGCCGTGAAGCACCGGGGCAGCCCGACCATCATCATTCCGCGCACCATCAAAGGCTACGGCCTGGGCGAGAGCGCCCAGGCGCGCAACGTGGCGCACCAGGTGAAGAAGCTGGACTTCAGCACCCTGAAAAACCTGCGCGACCTGCTGGAACTCCCCCTGACCGACGAGCAGGTCGAGCATATGGAGTACTACCACCCCGGCCCGGACAGCCCGGAAGTGAAGTACGCGCTGGACAGGCGCGCCGCGCTCGGCGGCCCGATCCCCGCCCGCCGGGTCGAGTACCCGCACCCCACCATCCCCAACGGCGAGTTCTACGAGGAATTCGCCAAGGGCAGCGGCGAGCGGCAGGTCAGCACCACCATGGCCGCCGTGCAGATCATCAGCAAACTGCTGCGCGACAAGGAAATCGGCCGGTTCGTGGTGCCTATCGTGCCCGACGAGGCCCGCACCTTCGGCATGGACGCCCTGGTGCCCCGCATCGGCATCTACAGCCCGCGCGGCCAGACGTACACGCCCGTCGATTCCGGCAGCCTCATGGCCTACAAGGAAAGCGTAAACGGCCAGATGCTCGAAGAGGGCATCACCGAGGACGGCGCGATGGCCTCCTGGATCGCCGCCGGGACCTCGTACGCCAACCACGGCGTGCCGACCATTCCCTTTTTCGTGCTGTACTCCATGTTCGGCATGCAGCGCGTCGGTGACCTCGTGTGGGCCGCCGCCGACCAGCGCGCGCGCGGCTTCATCCTGGGCGCCACCGCCGGGCGCACCACCCTGGCCGGTGAGGGCCTGCAGCACCAGGACGGCAACAGCCACCTGCAGGCGTACGTCGTTCCAAACCTCAAGACCTACGACCCGGCCTTCGCGTACGAACTGGCCGTGATCATCGAGAGCGGCATTCAGCGCATGTACGCCCAGGGCATCGACGAGTTCTACTACATCACGGTGGACAACGAGAACGAAGTGCAGCCTGCCATGCCTGCTGATGGTCGCAGCCACGAGGAAATCCGCGAGGGCATCGTGCGCGGCATGTACCGCTACCAGAAGAGCGCCAGCAAGGCCAAACTCAGGGCGCAGATCCTCGCCAGCGGCCCCGCCATGGGCGCCGCGCAGGAGGCCGTGAAGGCGCTCGAAGCCTACGGTGTCGCCGCCGACCTGTGGAGCGTGACCAGTTACAAGGAGCTTCACCAGGACGCCCTGCTCGCCCAGCGTCACAACATGCTGCACCCCACCGCCGAACCCCGCGTGCCCTACGTGGCCCAGCAGCTCAGCCGGGAGAACGCCCCGGGCGTCCTGATCTCGGTGAGCGACTACATGAAACTCGGCGCGGACGGCCTGAACGGTCACCTGGACCGGAAACTCTGGACGCTCGGCACCGACGGTTTCGGCCGCAGCGAGGCCCGTGAGGAACTCCGCGACTTCTTCGAGGTGGACACCAAACACGTGGTCCTGGCGACCCTGTACGCCCTTCAGCGCGACGGCAAGATCAAGGGCGACGTGGTAGCCAAAGCGATTGCCGACCTGGGCATCGACCCGGACAGGGACGCCCCCGTCCTGCGTTAAAGCTTCAAAATTGACGGTTGATGGACCCACGCTAACCGTCAATCCCGCACTTCTCACCCTTACCATCTCTCTCAAGGAGAACCAATCATGGCGACTGAACTGAAACTCCCCGACGTGGGCGACAACATCGAGCAGGGCACGGTCGTGACCGTACTGATCAAGTCGGGCGACACCGTCACCGAGGGGCAACCCATTATCGAGATCGAGACCGACAAGGCCGTCGTGGAGGTGCCGGCCGAGGCCGCCGGAACCGTGGAAGCCGTGAACGTAAAGGTGGGTGACACCGTGAAGGTCGGCGGCGTGATCGCCACGCTGGGCGGCGCCGGTGCCCCCCCGGCCACCCCCACGCAAGGCGGCGGGAACGAGGCCGCGCAGGCCGAGAGCAGCGGCACATCCGCCGACGCCGGGCAGGCCACTCGGGCCGCGCAGGCGCAGCAGGCCGCGCAGAAAGAGCAGGCCAGCACGACCGCCCCTGCCCAGGACAGCGTGGTCCAGAACGGTCCCGCCCAGGACAGCGCCGACAAGAACAGCCCCGCCCAGAGCGCCGCGCCAGCCTCCGCCAGCGACCCGGCCAGCGGCGGCGTGCAGATCACCCTGCCGGACGTGGGTGACAACATCGAGCAGGGTACCGTGGTGACCGTGCTGGTCAAGGCCGGTGACACCGTGACCGAGGGCCAGCCTGTCATTGAGATCGAGACCGACAAGGCCGTCGTGGAAGTGCCCGCCAACGCCAGCGGCACCGTGCAGAGCGTCAGCGTGAACGTGGGCGACACCGTGAAGGTCGGCGGCGTGATCGCCACCCTGGGCGGCGGCAGTGCCCCGGCCACCCCCGCTCCCGCTGCGGCCCCCGCACCCGCTGCATCGGCGCCAGCCGCACCTGCTCCGGCCGCACCTGCCCCAGCCGCCTCTGCCCCGGCCCAGGCTGTCGGTGCGCCCGCCGCGCAGGCTGGCGCGCCCGCGCAGTCCGGCACGCAGAACCCACAGACCTTCGACGGTCGCCACGTCGTGCCCGCCGCGCCCAGCGTCCGCCGCCTCGCCCGTGAGATCGGCGTGGACATTCACGCCGTGCACGGCACCGGTATCGCCGGGCGGATCAGCGAGGAGGACGTGCGCCGTACCGGCGGCACCCCCACCGTCACCGCGCCCACCCCCGCACAGGCCAGCGCACCCGCCGCCGTACCTGCCGCCGCACCCGCCGTGGCCGCCGCGCCCCTGCCCAACTTCGAGCGGTGGGGCGCCGTGACCCGCGAGGACATGAGCGGCATCCGCAAGGCCACCGTGCGCTCCATGACCGCCAGCACCCTCATTCCCATGGTCACGCACTTCGACAAGGCCGACGTGACCCTCATGGAAGAAACCCGCAAACGCTTCGGCGCGCGCGTCGAGAAGGCCGGCGGCAAACTCACCATGACGCACATCCTGATGAAGGTCGTCGCGAACGCCCTGCGTCAGTTCCCCAAATTCGGCGCGAGCCTCGACCTGAACGCCCAGCAGGTCATCTACAAGGACTTTGTGAACATCGGCGTGGCCGTCGATACGCCCGTCGGCCTGCTCGTGCCCGTCATCAAGGACGCCGACCGCAAGAGCATCACGGACATGGTCCTCGAACTGAGTGAACTTGCCGGTCGCGCCCGCGACCGCAAGCTCAAACCCGACGAGATGCAGGGCGCGACCTTCACGATCAGTAACCTCGGCGGGATCGGCGGGCACGCCTTCACGCCCATTGTGAACGCCCCCGAAGTCGCCATCCTGGGCGTGAGCCGCGGCGGCATGGAACCCGTCTGGAACAAGGAAACGGGCGCGTTCGAACCCCGCAACATGCTACCGCTCGCGCTCACCTACGACCACCGCTTGATCGACGGTGCCGACGCCGCTCGCTTCGTGCGCTTCATCTGCGAGTCGCTTGAAGACCCCTTCCTGATCTCCCTGTAAACGCAGGCCGATGGCAGAACGCTGAAGGTGAGAGAAAAGACCCCCGTCGGCGTGGCGGGGGTTGCGCCGTTTACCCGCCTGATACGGATTCCGATTGATTCGCTGCAGTCCCGAGTCAATTCGAGCGGATGCGAGTGGGAATAATATAAGGATGCCGCGGTGTGGAGCCGCAGTCCGCGTTACTTGCCGTGCCGGGTCAGGCGGTACAGGGTGACGCCGTTGGTGATCAACAGCAGGGCGCTCAGGCCCGCCATGGGCCACTCTTGCCGCGTGCTGAAGCGAATGGCAAGGATGCCCCAGCCGCACATGAGTGTGACGACCAGCCAGATGCGCCACGCGGGCGCGTTCACTGTTTGAACCTCATGCGCTCAGGGTAACGGGTGAGGTGGGGGCCGCGCGTCCCGCTGGTCCCGGCGCGCTTACTTGCCGAGGCTGCTGGACAGCGCGCTGTTCAGGGCGGCCTCGGCGTTCAGGGTGCCGGCGCCGCAACTGCGGGCGGGTTGCGGGTCGCAGTGACCGCCGGGGAAGGGCGCGGCGGTGCCCGTCAGCAGGCGGCGCAGCGAGGCGGACGTCAGGTTGGGGCGCAGGCCCAGCAGCAGGCTGGCGACACCCGTCACGTGCGGCGCAGCGAGGCTGGTGCCGTTCGACTCGCGCACGCCGCCCGCGCCGCTGACGCTGCTGACGGTCACGCCGTGCCCGGGCTCCCCGCCGGGCGCGGCGAGGGCCACGCTGCGGCCCCAGTTGGCGTACGCGGGCCGCGTGCCCTGCGCGGTGACGCTGGTGACGGTCAGGACGCTGCGGCACCCGGCAGGCGAGTACCCCCCGGCGTCCGCGCCGTCGTTCGCGGCCCCGGCGATCACCAGTGCGCCGCGCGCCGTGACGGCGTCCACGGCGGCCTGCACGCGCGGGTCACAGCGGGTCAGGGGAACGAAATCCGCGAACAGACTGAGGTTCAGCAGCCGCGCCGGGTTCGGGTTGCTGGGCGTGCCCGGCACGGTCAGTCCCGCCGCCCACTTCAGGCCGTCCACGAGGTCCGGCACGTCAATCTGCCCGTCCGTTCCGGCCACGCGTACGTGCACGATACGGGCGCGTGGGTTCAGGCCCGCCATGCCGCGTCCGTCGTGCGCGGCGGCGATGATGTTCGCCACGACCTCTCCGTGGGAGGCGTACGGGCCGACACCGCTGCCGTCGGCGTCCCGGCCGTCGCCATCCCCGGCGCGGGCGGGATCGCTCACGAAGTCGTAGCCGTTCACGGCGCGGCCCGCGAGTTCCGTGCTGCTCACGAAGCCCGTGTCCAGCACGGCGACCGTCACGGGACGCACCGATTGCACGCCGCTCAGCGCCCACGCCTGCGGCGCGCGGATGACCGGCAGCGTCCACTGCCGCGAGTACAGAGGATCAGTGGGCAGACTGCCGACCGGGCTGGCCACTGGTCCGGAAACTGGGCCCGCGCTTGGGATGGGAATCAGGGCCGGTCCCGGAGGCTGTGTGGGCGCACCCACCGGCAGAATTTCCGGCAGGGCGTCCACGGGCGGCCGCGCCGGGATGGTCAGGGCGGCGGTGGGTAGGGAGGCGCTAGTTAGGGTGGCGGAGGTCAGCGCGCCGCTGGTCAGGGCGCTGGCGGGCAGGGTGCCCAGCAGCAGCGTGAGCCCCAGGCGGGACAGGGCAGTGGGAGCAGGGCGCATCTGCCCAGTGTCGGGCGCGCGCCTGACTCGCAGCTGAGCGCCGCTTGGGGATACCATCACCTCATGACACAATTTTGCAGGGCACGCCCCGGCCGGTCAGGGCGCCGCACGCCGCAGGCCGCGTCATGACCGCCCCCACCCCCCCGTGGAACACGTCGCGCCCCGTGGTGGTTCTGACCGGCGCGTCCAGCGGCATCGGTCTGGCCACCGCCACGGAACTCGCCGCGCTGGGCTACGCGCTGGTACTTGCTGCGCGCCGTGAGGATCAGCTGGGAGCCCTGGCCCGCCGCCTCGACCCGTCCGGGCACCGCGTGATCGCCGTGCCCACCGACGTGACCAGCCCCGACTCGCGCCGCGCCCTGATCGCCGCCGCGCACGCGCACTTCGGGCGGATCGACGTGCTGATCAACAACGCGGGCGTCACCGTCGAGCGGGGCTGGTGGTGGGACGACCCGGACCCGCTGCGCGTCCTGCGCGTGAACCTCGACGCGCCTATCGAACTGATCCGACTGGTCCTGCCCGAGATGCGCGGGCGGGGCAGCGGCCACATCGTGAACATCGGCTCTGTGGCCGGGCAGGCCGCCACGAACGGCCTGTACTCCGCGAGCAAGTTCGGCATTCGCGGCTTCAGCCTCGGTCTGCGCCGCGAACTGCTGGGCAGCGGCGTGAACGTCAGTCTCGTCTCGCCGGGCTTCGTGAAGAGTGAGATGACCGCCCGCGCCCGCCTTCCCATGCCCGGCCCGGACATCGTGGCCCGCGCCGTCGCGTCGGTGCTGCTCCGCCCCCGCCGCGAGGTGCTCGTGCCGCGCGTGTACCACCTGTTCGCGTGGCTCGACCGCCGCCTTCCGGCCCTGGGTGACCGCCTGGTGCGCCGGCTGATCGTGCGGCGATACGACCACAGCGGGCAGTAATACGGATTCCGATTGATTCGGTGCCGTTCCGAATCAACCACAGTCCGTTTCATGACATCCTGGCGGGGACGCGCGGGCTTGCCGCAGGGAACGGCCGCGCCCGCTACACTGGGCGGGTGAATCCGGTAACGACTGCGTTCAAGACCGTGCAGCCCATGCTGGAACGGGCGCTGCGGGCCGCCGATCAGGCGTTCGGCGCTTTCGTGCAGCCCCGGCGCGCCCGCGGCAAACTGCTGCTGCAACCCTACGTCGGCTGGGGCACGCCCACCCAGGTGGAACTCACGGGCCGCGTGCTGTTGCCGCGCACCATGCAGCCTCCCCACAAGGGTGACCGCCGCCTGCGCAACGCGCAGAACGTCCTGCGGCGCCTGCTGTCGCGCGAGGTGGGCGGCGTGCAGGTCACGGGCACCCTCGACGGCCAGCAGGTCAGCGCCGTCAGTGACGCCGACGGGTACTTCACGCTGATCTTCACGCCGCGGGTGCCGCTGCCCGGCGGCTGGCATCAGGTGGCCCTGACCCTGGACGGCCGGGACGTGACCGCCACCACGCGCGTGCAGGTCGTCGCGGACGCCCGCTTCGGCGTGATCAGCGACCTGGACGACACCGTCATTCAGTCCGACGTGACCAGCCTGCCGCGCATGCTCGCCACCGTCCTGACCGGCAACGCCCGTACCCGCCTCCCGTTTCCCGGCGTGGGCGCCCTGTACCGCGCCCTGACCCGCGACGGAGAGGCCCGCAACCCCATCTTCTACGTCAGCAGCAGCCCCTGGAATTTCTTCGATCTGCTGTGGCAGTTCCTGGATTACCGCCGCATTCCACTGGGCCCGATGTTCCTGCGCAACTGGGGTGTGAACCTGCTTGGCGGGCACGGCGGGTACAAACACGGCGTGATCGAACGGATCTTCACGCGCTTCCCTGACCTACCGTTTGTCCTGATCGGCGACAGCGGCGAGAAGGACCCCGAAATCTACGCCGAGATCGTGCGCCGTCACCCGGGCCGCGTGCTGGCCGTGTACATCCGCGACGTGACCCAGGGCGCGCGCGACAGTGGTGTCCTGAACCTCCGCGAGGAATTTCGCAGGACCGGCACGGACCTCGTGCTGGCCGCCGACAGCCTGAACGCCGCCAGTCACGCCATGGCCAAGGGCCTGATCACCGCCGGAGAGTACCGCAGCGTCCTGACCAGTGTCGCCCGCACCTACGAAACCTGATACGGACTGCGGTTGATTCGGTGCAGTTCTGAATCAATCCGAGCGGACGCGAGGAGGAACAACCTACGGACTTCGTGGGGTGAAGCCGTAGGCGGTGCCTTCCCGAGTGTGGCGCAGTGGAGGGGAATCCGTATGAAATCGCACCGCCGCCTGTTTCGTTGACACAGGGTAACTGCGCCGGGTTGCGCACTGGACACCCGGACTCTGCCCTGCTCCTGCCTGCATCCGCCCAGGCCCTTGCATCGGAGCCGGTGAAGCGGGCAGCGGTAACAGCAAAGAGGCGGCCCGCTTCCTGAGGCCGCCTCTTTAGCTGTTCTGGTGCGAATTCCGATTAAATGGGCTGCAAAGACCGTTCAATCCGAGCGGACGTGAGTAGAGACTACAGACGGACTTCGCGGTGTGCGGCCGCAGGCGGTGCCTTTCCGACTGTGGCGCGGTGGAGCGCAGTCCGCCTGACAGTCGGTTACTGGCGGGGGCAGCGGTACAGCTTGACACTGCGGGCCAGAAGCTGGGTTTCCTCACCGGCCGCCGGGTTGCCGGTGGCGTGGTCGTCGCCGGTGTCGAGCAGCAGTTCCCAGTCCTGGCAGCCGGTCAGGTTGGGCAGCGTGAACGGCAGGTCCACGTGCGAGGCGTTCAGGAGCAGCAGCAGGTGGTCGTCCAGCAGCGGCTGACCCTCGCTGTCCACGTCGTCCAGGCCGTTGCCGTCCAGGAAGATGCCCATGCTCTGCGTCTGGGGGTTGCTCCAGTCCTCGTCGCTCATCTCGGCCCCGTCGAACCGCAGCCAGACGATGTCGCGCACGTCCTCACCGCGGATGGTGCGGCCGCTGAAGAACTTGCGGCGGTGCAGCGCCGGGTGGTTCTTGCGCAGGCGGATGACTTTCTTCGTGAACGCCAGGAGGTCCTCGTCGAGGTTCGTCCAGTCGTACCAGCTGATCTCGTTGTCCTGGCAGTAGGCGTTGTTGTTGCCGCCCTGCGTGCGGCCGATCTCGTCGCCGCCCAGCAGCATGGGCGTGCCCTGGCCCAGGAGCATGGTCGCCAGGAAGTTGCGTTGCTGGCGCGCACGCAGCGCGTTGATCTGGGGGTCGTCGGTTTCGCCTTCCACGCCGCAGTTCCAGGTGAGGTTGTGGTTGTGGCCGTCGTTGCCGCCTTCCAGGTTGGCTTCGTTGTGTTTCTGCTCGTACGTGACGGTGTCGCGCAGCGTGAAGCCGTCATGCGCAGTCACGAAGTTGATGCTGGCGTAGGGTTTGCGGCCGTCGTTCTGGTACAGGTCGCTACTGCCGGTCAGGCGGTACCCGATCTCGGACGCCAGGCCGCCGTCGCCCTTCCAGAAGGCGCGGATGTCGTCGCGGTAGATGCCGTTCCACTCGGCCCAGTTGACCGGGAAGTTCCCGACCTGGTAGCCGCCCTCGCCCACGTCCCACGGCTCGGCAATCAGTTTCACCTGACTGATGATCGGGTCCTGGTGAATGATCGTGAAGAAGCCCGAAAGCTGATCGACCTCGTGCAGGCCGCGCGCCAGGGTGCTGGCCAGGTCGAAGCGGAACCCGTCGACGTGCATCTCGGTCACCCAGTAGCGCAGGCTGTCCATGATCAGTTGCAGCGTCTGCGGGTGGCGCACGTTCAGGCTGTTGCCGGTGCCGGTGTAATCGAAGTAGAAGCGGGGGTCCTCGGCGACCAGCCGGTAGTACGTGGGGTTGTCGATGCCCTTAAAGGACATGGTCGGCCCCATGTGGTTTCCTTCCGCGGTGTGGTTGTACACCACGTCCAGGATGACCTCGATGCCGGACTCGTGCAGCGCCTTGACCATGTTCTTGAACTCGTCCACGGCCCCGGCCGGGTTGCCCCGGCGCGCCTCGGCGCTGTAGCGAACGTCGGGCGCGAAGAACGACAGGGTGCTGTAGCCCCAGTAGTTGGTCAGTCCCTTGTCGATCAGGAAGGGGTCGTCTACGTGCTGGTGCACGGGCATCAGTTCGATGCTGGTAATTCCCAGTTCTCGCAGGTAGAACAGGATGGGTTCGCAGGCGATCCCGGCGTACGTGCCGCGCAGTTCCTCGGGGACCAGCGGGTGCGTCATGGTCAGGCCCTTGACGTGCGCCTCGTAGATCACGGCCTGATGAAACGGGATGTTCGGGCGGTGGTCGCCGCGCCAGTCGAAGTTGGAGTCCGTGACGATACCCAGCGGTGAGCCGCGCTGATCCTCCTGCTGCATCTGGGTGTCGTCGGTGCCGGTCACGTACCCGAACACACCCCGGTCGAACTGCTCGGTCCCGTCGAGGGCCTTGGCGTAAGGGTCGAGCAGGACCACGTTCGGGTTGAAGCGCAGACCGCGTTCGGGCGCGTACTCGCCGTGCACGCGGTAGCCGTAGCGCTGGCCGGGCTTTACGTCCGGCAGGTAACCGTGCCACACGAAGGCGGTCTGCTCGCGCAGGGCCACACGGGTCTCGGCGCCCTGCTCGTCGAACAGGCACAGTTCGACGCCGCTGGCCGTCTCGGAGTACAGGGCGAAATTGGTGCCCTGGCCGTTCCAGGTGGCTCCCAGGGGGTACGGCTGGCCGGGGTGAAGACGGGGTGGGGTGTCAGTCATGTGCGTGAAGCTCCTTTAAGAACAGGCCAGTGCGGAGTGCAGGCGGGGAACCTGTGCCGCTGCGGTGTTCGTGCAACCGCGCAGGGCAGGGGCTGTTCAGGGGTGGGCGGGTGTCCGGGGGAGGGGACCACCTGTTTGGAAACGTTACCAGATCGCCCCGGCTTGCAGGAGGGCGGCGGACAGACCCAAGCGAAGCTCAAGAGCATTCACCGGGCACTCACTGGACACTCATGCGGATGCCAGCTGATTCGTTGCCGTTCTGAATCGACCGGAACCCGTACCGAGCCGCGCCCCGGAAACCCGAGTTCAGAATTCCAGGCGGCCGCGCGGGCCGGACAGGCGCGCCAGTTTCTCCGGTGTCCACAGTTCGTACGTGTACATCGGGTACTGCCGTTTGAACCGCCCCACCCGGTCCCAGACTTCACGGGATTCGAACGGAATGACCAGGATCAGGCGGATCACGCTGTCCTCGGCGTCGTAGATGTAGAAATCGAAGTGAAAGGACTGCTCGCTGCCCCGGTCCGTGAACAGCGGAAACGCGAACGGACGGTACCGCCACGCCTTTTTCTTTTCGGTCAGGATCTTCGCCGCGACCCGCTTGAGGTTGCTGTCCGGGAAGGTCAGCGTGTCGCCGTCCCGGTCCCGGAAGGCCATGTCGGGCGCCGGGGCGTCGAGTTGCACGCGCTTGAGTTCCGGCAGGGCCTTCTTGCCCGGTTTGGGCGGGCTGCGGCGGGCCGGACCGCCCGACGTGAACCGGCGCTCCAGCGCGCCGCGCCCCTCGGTGCGGCTTTCCTCGCTCCGGCTGCCCTCGC
>NZ_JAGLBB010000066.1 GCF_018260555.1 Deinococcus sp.
CCAGGGCGCGGCCCAGCGCCACGTACGCCGCACCAGCCCCCGCCGTGGCCTGCGCTCCCGGCGTCTGCGTGCCCGGCGTCTGCGTGATCGGCGTCCCGGGGGCCGTCGCCTGGGTATCCGGGGTCTGCGTGACCGGAACGGGCGTGACAGGGGGGCGGGTGCCCCCGGACGCCGGTTTCGTTCCGGCCGGGGGGGCGGCGGGCGGAGTGGCGGCGGGCGGGGTGGCGGCGGGCGGGGTGGCCAGGGTCGCCGCGAAGGCCGCCGTGCCCGAACGCAGCGCTGCCAGCGAGGTCTCCAGGGCCGCCGTGTCACCCGAGGTCAGTTGCCGCAACGCGTCCCCGAACTGCGAGACCTTCAGGCCGCCTGCACCCGCCGAATCCTGCACCACCGTGAACCACCCGGTCGCGCGCGCCAGGTTCACGTACGACGCCGTGCTCTGCGTGGCGCGCGCGGCCGTCAGACTGGCGCTGACCTTCTGCACTGCCGCCCGCTGAAGCCGCCACGCCGCGCGCTCCAGCCGACCGGCCTTCGCGTCACTCGACAGCGCCTGGAGCGCCTCGGGACCCAGGCCGAACTCGCGGCCCAGCAGCTGAAGTTGCGCCGCCCCGTTCGCCGGAGTGCTCGACAGCAGCGCCAGCGTCTGGTCGTACAGCGCCCTGCGCATCAACCCGCGCGACAGCAGCACCTGCGCCTCGAGCTCAGCCGGCGTGCGCCCCAGCGCGGCCCGCGCGCCGCCCATGGCGTCTTTCAGGCCCGACACGATCTGCCGGTTGCGAATGGTGGGGGCCAGGGCGCCCAGCGCCGACTGCGCCGCGTCCAGGCGCGTCAGGGCCGCCTGGGCCGAGGAGGCCCGCGCCGTCACCGCGCCGTCCAGGTTCTGCGCCAGCCTGGTGTATGCCGCCAGGTCCTGCGCGGCCGCGCCGCCCAGCCCGGTCAGACCCGTTCCGCCCAGACCCAGTGCACCCAGCGCCAGCGCCGCCCGCCACGCGCCGCCCCTCGGTTGCCATTCACCCTGCACCGCCGAGTTCACGACGCCACCCGCAACTGCTGAAGTTCCACAAGCAGTCTCGCCACGTTCGCTTGAGAATTGGCCACCACGGCCACACAGTACGAGCCCAGCGGGCACATGCACACCGTCTGACCACCCAGATCCGCCGACATCAGCCGCAGCGCCCGCTTCTGGAACAGCATGGCGCTCGCCGCGACCACGCTGCCCAGACCCGCCGGGTCCTTCACGGACCGGGACCGCAGCACCTCACCACTCGAACGGCACACCATCACGCCCTGCACGCCCGACAGTTTCCCCAGCTGAATCAGGGCGTCCTGGTCCAGCGTGGTCGCCAGGTCGTACGCGCGGCCGTCCAGCATGCCCGGGTCCTCGGGGTCCTCGAATTCAAAATCATCCGCGCTGAGCATCAGGGCATTCCAGACGGTCGTGCCTTCCCCGGCGTCATCCCAGGTGGCCAGCGGCACGTTCTGCGTAAACAGCGTCGGCGCTTTCAGGTACTTCGACTCCAGGCGCCGGGACAGGGCCTGCAATTCCCGCCGCGCCTGCGCCGACGGCAGCACGGACGCCAGCCGGTCCAGCAGCGAACCGGAGATCAGTTGCTGCATCTCCTGCGCCGACACCGTATCGGGCGCGATGTTGTGCTGGCGCAGCACCGCGCGCAATATGGTCTCGGCAGCCCGTTCGGAAACAACGCCCGACAGGGCGCGGACGGTCATGGTGTACACAGCGTTCGTCATGAAGAACCTCAAGGAAGGATAGGGAAGCCGAGCTTACACTTTTATCTCACGGTTCCGTGCCCTGCGCGTGGGCATTCCCGCCTGTGGGCGGCCCTGCTATACTCCCCGCTGCGCCGCTGCCGCGCCCACGGTCGGCACTCGTAGCTCAGTTGGATAGAGCGGCCCCCTCCTAAGGGGCAGGCCACTGGTTCGAATCCAGTCGAGTGCACCACGCAGTGTCGGATCAGAAATGCCGGACCCCTCATCACTGAGCGGGTCCGGCGTTTTTAGAGCGTGCGGGGTTTACAGGACGCTCTTGACGACCTTGATGACGTTGGGGACGCTGAACCCGAACTTCTCGAACAGCACGTCGGCGGGCGCGCTGGCTCCGAAGGTATCCATGCCGATCACGGCGCCGTCCGTGCCGACCCACTCGTACCAGGGGGCCTTGCTGGCGGCTTCGATGGCCACCCGTTTCACGCCGGGGGTCAGGACGCTGTCGCGGTAGCTGCGGTCCTGCGCGCGGAAGACTTCCATGCAGGGCATGCTGACCACACGCGCCGGAATGCCGCTCTCGGCCAGCGCTTCGGCGGCGTTCAGGGCGAGGCTGACCTCGCTGCCCGACGCGATCAGGATGATCTGCGCGCCCTCACCGTTGGCACTGTCGGCGTCACGCAGCACGTAGGCGCCTTTCTTCACGCCGGCGTGGTTGCGGGGCAGGATGGGCAGGTCCTGGCGGGTGAGGGCCAGCGCGGTGGGGCCCTTGTCGTACTCGAGGGCCATCTGCCACGCGGCGGCCGTTTCGTTGGCGTCGGCGGGGCGGATGACGTGCGCTCCGGGCACGGCGCGCAGCATGGCGAGCTGGTCGATGGGCTGGTGGGTGGGGCCGTCCTCGCCCAGGCCGATGGAGTCGTGTGTCAGGACGAACGTGACGGGCTGCATCTGGATGGCGCTGAGGCGGTAGGCGGGTTTCAGGTAGTCGGCGAACACCAGGAAGGTGCCGACCAGGGGGCGCAGGCCGCCGTAGAGGCTCAGGCCGTTGGCAGCGGCGGTCATGCCGAACTCGCGCACGCCGAACAGGACGTTGCGGCCGGCCATGCTGCCGCTCTGCATCTCGCCGGCGTCCTTGATGGTGGTCTTGGTGCTGCCGGACACGTCGGCGCTGCCGCCCATCAGGCCGGGCACGGCGGCGGCCAGGGCGCCGATAATTTCGCCGCTGGCGTTGCGGGTGGCGACGGCCTTCCCGCCGACCTCGTAGCTGGGCAGCACGTCGCTGAGGTTGGCGGGCAGTTCGCGGGCAAGCAGGGCGTCCACTTCGGCACCCAGGTCAGGGTGCGCGGCGCGGTAGCCGTCCATCAGGGCGGTCCAGTCGGCTTCGAGCTTCGCGCCGCGTTCGGTGGCGTCCATGTGGGCGCGGACCTCGCCCGGCACCGTGAAGGGCTCGTATTCCCAGCCGAGGGCGGCCTTGGTGCTCGCGACGCCCTCGGCGCCCAGGGGTTCGCCGTGGGCTTTGCTGGTGCCGGCGCGGGGGCTGCCGAAGCCGATGACGGTCCGCACCTGGATCAGGGTGGGGCGGTCGCTGGTCTGCGCTTCCCTGATGGCGGCGCGGATGGCGTCCAGGTCGTTGCCGTCGGCGACTTTCAGGACGTTCCAGCCGTACGCCTCGTAGCGCTGGGCGGTGTTCTCGCTTTCGGCCTTAAAGGTGGCGGTGTCCAGCTGGACTTCGTTGTCGTCGTGCAGCCAGATCAGTTTGTTCAGGCGCAGGTGTCCGGCCAGGGCGGCGGCTTCGTGGTTCACGCCTTCTTGCAGGTCGCCGTCACCGATGATGGCGTACGTGTGGTTGTCGAAGACGGGAAAGCCTGGGCGGTTGTAACGCGCGGCGAGGTGCGCTTCGGCCATGGCCATGCCGACGGTCATGGCGGCGCCCTGCCCGAGCGGGCCGGTGGTGGCGTCGAGGCCGGGGGTGTGGAAGAACTCGGGGTGGCCGGGGGTCTTGCTGCCCCACTGGCGGAAGCGCTTGAGTTCCTCGAGGGGCATGTCGTAGCCGGTGAGGTGCAGCAGGCTGTAGATCAGCATGCTGGCGTGCCCGGCGGACAGGACGAAGCGGTCGCGGCCGGCCCATTCCGGGTGCCTGGGGTTAAAGCGCAGGAAATCCTGCCACAGCACGTACGCCATGGGCGCGGCGCCAAGGGGAGCGCCTGGGTGGCCGCTGTTGGCGGCCTGCACGGCGTCGATGCTCAGGGTACGGATGGTGTTCACACTCAGCTGGGGGATGTCGCTGGACATGTCTCGTATCCTACCCCGAGAAGAGTATGTGTACTGTGGACACTTATAGGGAGCGCCCTTACAGTCCCATAGATAAGTCGAATGAGGTTGCCCAGCGCGCGTGCGGCCCACGCAAAGGACCGCCCGTCGGGAAGACGGGCGGCCGGGTTCGGACTGGGTGAGGGTGAGGTGGTGCGGGGGGTGGCCAGACAGGGACCGTCCGGGGAGAGTCGCTGAGGCCGGAATCCGTCATGGGGTGCAGGCGCGCCAACGTCGCCTCCGTTCAGGTAGTGCCATAGTACGCCAGTAGCGTAATCATGTCAAGTCCTTCCGTGAATACGGGATGAGTATGCGTGGCCCTGCATCCTCACCCGACCTCAACCCGCCGCCACGGAGCCCAGTTTGCCCCGCCGCATATGCAACCCGTCGCACACGCCCACCCCCCGAGCGGCCACCTCCGCGTTCCTCCCCTCCGCCAGAAGGCCTACCCGCCCGGTTTGCGGCCAGGGGTGAACGCCGCGCACCATGACCGCATGACCCACGCCACGCACCCCACCGACCACCTGCCCACCCTGCGGCCCTACCGCACCACCACCGACGCGGCGGCCGTCGCCCGCCTAGTCACGCAGAGCGTGCGCGGCCACTGGACCTACGCACCGGACCACTTCCGCGAGGGCGCCCCCGGCACCCGCCCCGCCCGACTGGTCGCGGAACACGGCGGGCAGGTAGTCGCCACCGCGCGCCTCGCGCCGTTCGGGGAGGGCGTGCCGGACGCCCTGCGCCTGGACGTGGCCGGGGACGCGGTCGCATTCACGCCGCTGCTGCTGGCGCATCTGGCTGCAATACCTACCGGGTTCCGGCGTGTGCTGGGTGTCACCCGCGAGGACTTCACGGAGCAGATGACCTTCTTCGCGGCGGCCGGGTTCCGCAACGCCTGGCAGTCCTGGGGAGCTCACCTGGACCTGACCACCTTCGACCCCGCGCCCTTCGAGGCCCTTCAGAAACGGCTGTTCCTGGCCGGCTACGAACCCGAACGCCTGGCCCCGGACACCCCAGGAGCTGGCTCAGAAGCCGACTGGGACGCCCTGTATGCCCTGCACCAGACTGGCGTGCGCGACCAGCCGCGCAACCCCACCACCACGCCCGACCCCCTCACCCGTGACGGCCTGCGCGACGTGATCCGGCGCGAGGAAGCGGCGTTCGTGACCCGCTGGCGCGGCCAGATCGTCGCCCTGACCCGCCTGACCCCACGCGGCACGGAAGTGGACAGCGAGGGCACTGTCACCCACCCGGATCACCGCTCGCGGGGCGTGATGACCGCCCTGAAAGCCCACGCCCTGACCTGGGCGAAAGGGGAGGGTCACACGCACGCCGGGACGGGCGGCACCGTCCTGAACCTGCCCATGCTGCGCGTGAACACCCGCCTGGGCTACCGCACGGAACGCATGTGGATCACCTGGGAGAAAGACCTCTGAGGGCAGGGACCCGCTGCATAGGGCAGGGACCCGCTGCATACCCCGCCCAGATATCTCGCCGGGCCGCCCCCGCAACAGGGGCGTGCCAGGGCGGGTTTTCCGGTGCCTGTGCATAGGCTTGACGGTTCCTGCATTCCGGGGTATTCTGTTCCTATCAACCGAACGAAACGCTGCCGCCCCTAAGAGGCGGATTTTTTATTTGTTGCCCGCGCCCTTCCCGCCGGGTGCAGGCGGGGCAAACTGCGCCGCGCCGCCCGCCGCACCAAACTCTGCCTGAAGGTCGGCCACGGGCCGCTCCGGGCGGCTGGCCGGATCGCCGGGCAGGGTCCTGGCAAAGACCTCCAGCGCGTCCGGGTACCCGTCGCCGTCGGCGTCCCCGTTCGATTCGAGCAGTACGGAGAGCGCCTGCGGGAACTTCACGGCGCGGCCTGCCTGCGCCTCACGGCGGAACGTTGCCTGAATGGCCTGCCCGAACGGATTCCAGGGCGCGCCGCCGGACTCGCGCACGTGACAGTACGTGCAGGGCATCACGCGGCGGTCCAGTTGCCACAGGTCGTTCCCGCCCGTCAGGTGCAGTTGCGGCGCGGCCTGCAGGCGGTACTTGGGGAGGGCCAGCGCCGCGCCGCCCAGCAGCGCCGCCAGCGCCAGTGTCACGCGGCGCGCGGCACTCATGCGAGCCAGCCTGGGCCGCTGAAGTCGCCGTTCAGGATCTCGCGGGCGTTCAGGCCCAGCCAGCCGCTCAGGGCCTCGGCGTACACGCCCCGGAAATCCTGCCGGTACTTGATGTCCCCGTCCGACAGGTCCTCCAGGTCCGGGCTGCTGCCGTGCACGCCGCCCCTCACGCCGCTCCCGAGCGCGAACATCACGCTGCCCTTGCCGTGATCGGTGCCGGCGCTGCCGTTCTCGGCGACGCGCCGCCCGAACTCCGAGAAGCCCATGACGACCACGTTCTCGGCCAGTCCCTGCCGTTCCAGGTCCGCGTGGAAGGCCGCGAGCCCCGAGGCGAGCGTGCCCAGCAGTTCGTCCTGATCGGCGCGCTGCCCGGCGTGCGTGTCGAAGCCGCCCAGCGACACGTACAGCACCCGCTGCCCCACCCCGGCGGCGATCAGGCGGGCCGTGTCGCGCAGCTGCGCAGCGAACCTCCCGTCCGGGTACGTCGCCCCGGCCCGGTACCGCTGCGCGCCCCCCTGCACGCGCGCCGTGTTCTTCATCATCTGCCGGGTCGCCTGCGTCAGGAACGCCGCCTCACCGCTCCTGGCGGCGTCCAGCATGTCCCCGAAGGCGCCGCCCAGACCCTGCGGGAGTTTCAGCTGAAATTGCTCCACCGTGTCGATGCTGGGCAGGCTGAACTCGCTGGCCCGCAGCGCCTGCGGCGTGGCCGCGCCGATGTTGCTGGCGCAGAACGGATCGCCGATGCTCTCGGCCAGACGGCCGATCCAGCCGTCCGACTGCGCCTGCGAGGGGTCCGCCGTGTGCCAGATCGCCATGCTGGCAAAGTGACTGCGGTTCGGGTTCGGGTAGCCCACGTTCTCCATCCAGGCCATGCGCCCGCCGTCCCACAGGCCCATCAGCGGCCTGAGCGCGGGGTGCATGCCCAGGTCCGGCGTGAGGGTCAGCACGTCCTTCTTCGGGATGGCGATGGTAGGCCGCGCGGCGTAGTACGCGCCGTTGCTGTACGGAACGAGGGTGTTCAGGCCGTCGTTCCCGCCGGTCAGCTGAATCACGACCAGGGTCCTGCTGCCGCCCGCCTGCGCGGCGGCGCGCGCCAGGAAACCGGGCATGCCGGTCGTGGCGGCGGCCGCCAGGGCGGAGAGTTTCAGGAAATCACGTCGGTTCGTCACGGATAAAACCTCCCGGAAGGTTCAGAGAAAAAATGAAAGACAGCTGGGCAGAGTGCGCGCGGTCCAGCGCTCGTCGCTCATGACCCGCAGATCAGTGCCCACACGGGTCGGGCTCAGGCCAGCTGGAATTCTGGGCTGATCAGGTGCAGGTACGTCGCCTGCTGCGGGTTGAGTTTCAGGGCCGCCGCTGCGCTGGGCGGGCGTTCCAGGCCGGTCAGGGCCAGCGCGGACGGCGTGGCCGTCAGGGGCGGGGCCTTGCTGCCCAGCGTCAGGGCCGCCGCGAGTTGCAGGCGCAGCAGCAGGGTGGTGTCGTTGATCCACTCGCGCCCGCCGTCCCAGCCCTTGACGTTCTCGGGTTGCAGCAGCACCTGCCCCATCCGTCCGGCTGTCTGCGTGAGGTTCAGCAGGGCCTTGGCGTCCATCGTCGGTTGCCCCAGGGTGCGCAGCGCGCCCACCACGAACTCGACCGGACTGCGAATGATCCGGGCGCGACTGGCGTAGAAGGCCTCGCTGGACAGCAGTTCCTCCAGCACGGCCCGCACGTTCCCGTTCGTGCGCCGCCACGTTTCGGCGCTGCCCTGCACGGCCGCCCCGTCCGGCGTGTCGGCCAGGAACGCGCGGTGCAGTTTGCGGCTCACGAACGTGGCCGTCTGCGGGTGCGTGGCGGCCAGCCGGATGATGTCCTCGCCGCGCAGCTCGCCACTCTGACCTAGGTACGTCTTGCGGCCCGGGTCGTGCTGCCGCTCGTTGAACACGAACCGCGACGGTTCCAGGTAATTCTGGTTGCCGCGCCCGCCCTCGAAGGTCCAGCCGGTCAGGGCGCGCGCGCCCTCGTGCACGTCCTCCTCGGAGTAATGCCCGATGCCGGTCGTGAACAGTTCCAGCAGTTCCCGGCTGAAATTCTCGTTCGGTTTCCCCCGCCGGTTCTGGTCGTTGTCGAGGTACCGCAGCATCGCCGGGGACTGAGCGACCTCCAGCGTGAATCGTTCAAAACTCGCAGTCGCCGCGTGCCGCCGCAGCAGCCCCAGGTACCCGGCCAGCGCATGCACGTTGCGCACCTTGTCGGTACCGATCACAAAGTGGTTACTCCAGGTCAGGGCCAGTTTCTCGCGCAGCGGGTGCGGGCCGTACACCAGCTCGAACAGCCACGCGCCGCGCGTGAGTTGCAGCGTCGGCCCTGGCCCGGCCCCCTGCATGGGATCGAAGGGATTGCCGGGCGCGGTCGTCTGATCGAACGCCAGGGCCTCGCGCGCGGCCGTGCGGGCATTCTTGCCCACCAGCGCGCGGATCTGCGCGTCGGTCGCGCCGAACGCCGTGCGCCGCAGGAAGTGCGCGGCGTCCTCGGCGTTCAGGGGGCGGGGCAGGGGAGTCAGGGTCATGGGGTCTCCTTGAAACGGGGGTGCGCCGCTGCATGATAGGACTCGCATGGTTTAAAAAATCGTTTGACCCAAGCCACCCGAGCCAGGCGGCCCTGTAGCGCTGCGCTGCCCGGCGAGCAGGAGACGAGCGGATTCCGGGTTGTGAACGACCCAGACGGAATTTGCCGTGTGCGGACTGCGCTCCGTTGCGCCACAGTCACGAAGGCCGCCACCCACGGCTCCAGACCGCAGGCGTCTGTTGTTTTTCCTCACATCCACCCGGACTCCATCGGAACCCCACCCAATCAACCGCAGTGCGTGGTCTAGGGCCCGGCCGCTCAGAACGTTCCAGCCGCCCGCTTGCCCCGCAGCCCTTCCGGCTACGGCCCTCCCGGCTACACTGACGGGCATGACGGCCCGCTTCCTGTCGCCCTCCGCCGAGGATTACCTCAAGCACCTGCTGCGCCTCGGGCAGACCGGGAAGGTCAGCACGCAGGCGCTGGCCGACGCCCTGAACGTCGCGCCTGCCAGCGCCACCGGCATGCTGCGTAAACTGACCGAACAGGGCCTCGTGTCGCACGCTCCGTACCAGGGCGCGCGCCTGACCGCCGAGGGTGAACGTGTCGCCATGGAAGTCCTGCGCCACCACCGCCTGCTGGAACTGTTCCTGCACCGCGCGCTGGGCGTCCCGCTGGACGAGGTGCACGAGGAAGCCGAGCGGCTGGAACACGCCCTGAGCGAGCGCCTGGAAGCCCGCATTGCCGCGTGGCTGGGCGACCCCACGCACGACCCGCACGGCGACCCGATCCCCACCCTGAACGGCGAACTGCCGCACCAGCCGCACCGGCGCCTGTCGCAGCTGGCGCCTGGGGACACGGTGACCGTGGCGCGCGTCCCGGACGGCGACGCCGTTCAGCTGCGCGCCATGGTGGCCGCCGGGCTCACGCCGGGCGCGCCGCTGCGGCTGGACAG
Source organism: Deinococcus sp. (assembly GCF_018260555.1). Taxonomy (GTDB): domain Bacteria; phylum Deinococcota; class Deinococci; order Deinococcales; family Deinococcaceae; genus Deinococcus. Next base: position 9,637 of record NZ_JAGLBB010000066.1, read on the forward strand.
CGTGGACGCTGCGCTGGGCACCCTGACCGTCTGGGCGACCGACCACCCTCTGACCCTGGCGCTGGGCGTGGCCGCGCAGATCCACGTGCACACCCCGTGATGCGCGCGCAGTTGCGCGCCGCGCACCTGGCCCTGACGTTCCTGACGACCCTGCCGCTCCCGCACGTCACCGAGCTCCGCGACGGGGATTTTGCGCGGGCCAGTGCGTACTACCCGCTCGCCGGCTACGCCGTGGGCGGCGCGGTCTCCCTGCTGCTGTGGTTGCCCGTCCCCCTGCCCGGCGGCGTGAGCGCGGCGCTGGGCGTGGGCGCGTGGCTCGTGCTGACCGGCATGCTGCACTTCGACGGTCTGGTGGACAGCGCCGACGCCCTGTTCGCCGTGAAAACCCCCGCCGAGCGCCTGGTGATCCTGCGGGACGTGCACGTGGGCGCGTTTGGACTGGCAACCGGGTGCCTGTCCCTGCTGCTGCTCTGGAGCCTGCTGTCGGCTCCGCTGGCGCCGCTGGCCCCGCTGGTCGCGGCCGTCGCCGCGCGCACGCTGCTGCTGATCCCCATGAACTCCTACCCCGCCGCGCGCGCCGAGAGCCTGGGCGCCCGCTCGCGCGAGGGCCGCATCTGGACCGCGCTGCTGATCGCCGCGCCCACCCTGCTGATTCCCGGCGCGTGGGCCGCGTGGCTGGCGGCCCTGGCCGCCGCGCTGCTGACCGCCGCCTTCAGCGCCCGCCGCCTGGGCGGAGGCCTGAACGGCGACACCTACGGCCTGATCGTCGTCACCGCCGAACTGGCCGCCCTGATCGCCCTGGCCTGGGGCCGCTGAGCGTGCCCGGCGACACACTAATCCTGCACCTGATCCGCCACGCGCCCACCCTCGCGAACGCGCAGCGCCGCTACCCCCACCCGCACGAGGACGCGCCCCTCACGCCCGCCGGGGTAGAACTGGCCCGCCGCCTCGACCTGCCCCGCCCCGACCTGCCCCGCCCCGACCTGCCGCGCCGCGCCCTGGCGTTCACGTCCCCGCTGGGCCGCGCCCGGCAGACCGCGCGGCTGGCCGGATTCCCGCACGCCGCCCCCACCCCCGCCCTGGCCGAGGCTGACTTTGGCGTGATGGCCGGGCACACCTGGACCGAACTGGAAGCCGCGCACGGCGAGGCGCCCCGCACCTGGATCGACGCGCTGAGCGACCCCCACAGCCTCCACGGCCCCCCCGGCGGTGAGACCGGGCACAGCTTCCACGCGCGGGTGCAGGCGTGGCTGGACGACCTGCCAGCGGGCGAGGCCGTGGCGTTCACGCACGCCGGGCCTCTGCTGGCCGCGCTGCGCCTGACCGTGGGCCTCTCGGCCGCGGCGACACCCCCCGGCACCGTGGCCACCCTGCGCCGCGACGGGGGACACTGGTGGCTGACCGCGCTGCGCCCGCCCATCTGATACAGACTGCCGTTTATTTCAATGTCAGGTCCAGAACCCGCTTCGGCTCCCACTCGCTTCGCTCGGATTGAACGGGTTTTGCACCGCATCAACCGGAGTCCGTTGAAAACGGCAGAATGAGCCCCTGATGCTTCCCGACCTGACGGCCCTCCTGAACGCCATCCAGCCTGCCGACGCGGGGGTGATGGCGCGGGCGCGGGCGCGGCAGGCGCAACTGACCAAACCCGCCGGGTCACTGGGCGACCTGGAGGAACTGGCCGTGCGCCTCTCCGGCGTGCTGGGCAGCGAGCGCCCCGACCCGCGCGGCGTGGCGGTGATCGTGGCCGCTGGGGATCACGGCGTGGCCCGCGCGGGCGTCAGCGCCTACCCGCCCGAGGTGACGCCCGCGATGGTCGCGAACTTCCTGGCAGACACCCCCGCCGGGCCGGGCGGCGCGGCCGTGAACGCACTGGCACGGGCGGTGGGCGCGCGGGTGTACGTGATGGACGCCGGGGTGAACGCCGACCTGCCCGAGCACCCGGCGCTGGTGCGCGCGGCCGTGCGGCGCGGCACCCATGACCTGAGCGTGCAGGCCGCCATGACCCGGCAGGAGGCCCAGGCCCTGATCCTGGCGGGCGCCGCCCTGGCCCGCCGGGCCATCGACGACGGCGCGGACATCCTGATTCCCGGCGAGATGGGCATCGGGAACACCACCCCCGCCGCCGCCATTACCGCCCGCCTCCTGAACCTGGACGCCGCGCAGGTCACGGGGCGCGGCACCGGCGTGGACGACGAACGACTGGCGCACAAGGTCGCGGTGATCCGCACGGCCCTGGACCGCACGCCCACCACCGACCCACTGGAGGTCCTCGCGGAGTTCGGGGGGTTCGAGATCGCGGCCATGCTGGGCGTCATGCTTCAGGCGGCCGCCAGCCGCCGCGCCGTGATCCTCGACGGCTTCGTGGAAGGCAGCGCCGCGCTGATCGGCGCCGCCCTCGCCCCGCACCTGCGCGACTTCCTGTTCCCCGCCGGACAGTGCGCCGAGATTGGACACGCCGCGCAACTCGCGCACCTGCACCTGACCCCCATGTTCCACCTGAACCTGCGCCTGGGCGAGGGCAGCGGCGGCGTCCTGGCCGCGCCGATGCTGCTCGGCGCGGCCGCCACCCTCCGCGAGATGCGAACCTTCGCCGAGGCGGGCGTCCCCGGCGGCGCGTGACCCGGCGCGGGCCGTAGAGACCGGAGCGCGGGTCGGTGGAGGGGAATGACCCTTCCGGCTGCGTTGCCCTCACTGCCGGATCGTGAGGGACGGTGCCCCGGCGGAGGGGCTGGTGCCGGAGAATGGCGCGCATGAGTGACCGGGAATTGAACTTTGCGCGGGAGATTCTGGGCAGCCGCAGTTACCGGGACGTGCCGGACGACGAGGTGCTGCGCGAGGCCGAGCGGTTGCTGGGCGACTGGATGAGCGGCGAGGCGCGCATGGAACGCCCGAAACTGTACGACCATTACGCGTTGCTGCTGCTGTCCCTGACGCGTCAGGTGCGGGCGCTGGAGTCGCGCGTGAGCGAACTGGAAGCCGCGCGGGGGCCGCAGTGACCGTGCGGGTGAAGGTGTGCGGCACGACCAGCGTGCACGACGCGGTCCTGAGCGCGCAGGCGGGCGCGGACGCGCTGGGGTTCATCTTCGCGCCGGTCAGTAAGCGGCTGGTGTCGGCGCGGGTGGCGCGCGAGGCGGGCCTGAGCGTGGGGCCGGTCGTGGCGCGCGTGGGTGTTTTTCTGGGGCAGGGGCTGGACGAGGTGCTGCGCACGGCGGACTCGGCGCGCGTGAGTGCTGTGCAGCTTCACGGGCCGTTGTCAAGTCTTTACGTGAGGCAGGTCGCCGCGTATTATCCCGTTCTGCGTGTCGTGCGCCCCGCTGATCTGGCGGCGGAGGCAGGCATGTGGAGGGACGAGCCCGGCGTGACCCTGATGCTGGACGCCCCGGAACCCGGCGGCGGCGTGCCGCTCGACTGGGCGGCGTTGCGGGAGGTGTTCCCGCGTGGGGCGTGGCTGGCGGGGGGGCTGGGACCGGCCAACGTGGCGGCGGCCATGCAGGCACTCGGGCCAGCCGGGGTGGACGCGGTCAGTCGCCTGGAAGCGCGGCCCGGCGTGAAGGACCCGGCCCTTGTGCGGGGGTTCGTGCGGGCGGTCCGGTCCTCATAAACCAGAGTTATCCACAGTGAAACGAGAGCCTGTGGATAACTTATGGCCCTGGCGGATTCCGCCTGTGGAATACGGCATTCTGCGTGTCGGACAGGTAAAACAGGGGACAGGGCGCGCCAGCGCTCGCTGTTATCCACAGACTTTCCACAGGGGTTGTGGATAAGCCTGTGGATAACTTTGGTGACAGAACGTGGGGCGCGGCACCATCTGAAAAAACCCTGACAACAGGCCAGAAAACTGACCAGGCATCCAGATGATACCGACTCCGATTGAATGGCTTATAAAGCCGCTGGGTCCGAGCGGAGCGAGTGGGAGCCGAAGCGGGTTCCGGACGTGGAGTTGGCAACCCGGTGCCCTTCCGAGTTGTCAACGAAACAAGCGGAACCCGTATGAGGCCCTCGGATGACGGCCCGGACCGGCATCCGGAACCCGCGTCAGCCGCATGACGACCGGAATGTTTCACGTGGCGGCCGCCCTTGCCCAGCCGCCTGGGCTTACGGCAGGCCAAACCAGCCCGCCAGCACCTGCCCGGCCTCCACCACGTTCGCGGGTGCTCCCAGGTTCACGCCGGACCCCGCGAACGGCACGCGCGCCCGCGTGTGGCCCTTCACGCCCAGGTCCTCCAGGTTGCCGTGATCGCTGCTGACCACCACCCGCGCGCCCGCGTCCAGCAGCCCGGCCAGCAGGGCGTCCACCCGGCGCAGGTACGCCCGGCCCGCCGTCAGGGCGTCCGGCGGCACCGGGTGCGCGCCCGCGTGCCCCAGCAGGTCCCCGAACCACAGGTCGGCCGTGATCAGGTCATGCCCGGCCACGGCGTCCGCCAGGGCCGCGCCCAGCCGCTCCCAGTGTTCTGGGCTGCCCTCCTGCGGCCAGGGCCGCGCGTACCCGAGGCCCAGCGTCGCGCCCACGAGCGGCACCCCAGGTGGGTTCAGTGGCAGGCCCGCCGCGCGGAACGAGAACGGGAAGCACCCCATGCGGTTGCGGCCCCCCGCCGCCTGGAACGCCGCCTGAAAGTACGCCGGAACGTAGTGGTTCGCCAGCGCCGCCCGCCCCCCCGCCCGGGCCAGCCGCACCGGCAGGCTCTGCGCGCTCAGCAGGCGTTGCAGCGTCGGCCCCGGCTGCGGCCCGAAATGCTCGCCCATCAGGTTCACGGCGTCCGTGCCGGTCAACCAGCACGCCTGCCCCGTCCCGGACTGCGGCAGGCCCGGCACGCCCAGCGTCGCGTCCAGCGCCAGTCCCGCATCCACCAGGGGCCGCAGCGCCGGCAGCTCCTGCTCCCACACGCTGCCCGGCGGCGCGTCCTGCGGGTGCCCCACGCCGTCCAGTGCCAGCCACACGATCCCCCTCACGAGCGCTCCATCCGGGCAGCATAGTGATCCGTCAGGCCGGAATGTACAGACGACACGAACCGCCTTTTAAGGCGATACCGAGATCAGTTCTGCCTGGAGGTTGATTCGGTGCAGTTCCGAATAGCGTCTTTACCGCTGGCCTGTTCTGCTTGAGAATCGTCTGCCACAGTCGGACATCTCCACCGGGCATGGAACCTCCTGTTTCATAGACGGTGCTCTGGGCCTGCTGTCCAGAGTGGGAATCCGGGCTGCTGATCGCAGCGTACGGGACCACCCCTCACACCCTGCGCTTCAGCCGGTTCCCAGACTCCGCCGCCACATCTTCAAATAAGCTTCGAACAGTTCGGGCGGCGCTCCGAGGTGCATATCTTGCGCCATGCCACGCATCAGCCACTGGCTCAGGAACATGACCCGTTCTGGCGGCAGGTCAGGGTGAACGCCGCCCAGGTAGCGGGCTGCGCCGCGCCGCGCCGCGAGGTAAATACGGGTCCAGAGCCGCTGCACGATCGCCTGGAGTTCCGGCTCGCGGCGGCTGGCGTAGGTCAGCTCGCCCAGCAAAATGCCCTCTTCGGCGCTGAATATCGTTTCCCAGACTTCCAGCCCAAAGGCTTCGAGCGGGTCGGGCGCGTCCTTGGTCTGCTCGTAGGCCACAATCAGTTTGGTAGAGACGCGGCGCACCACTTCCCGGGCTGCCGCTTCTATCAGCCCACTCTTACTGGAAAAGTGGTGCAGCGGCG
>NZ_JAGLBB010000067.1:0-4324 GCF_018260555.1 Deinococcus sp.
ATTTGAAAGCAGCTTCTTAGCAATTTATAGGGCTGAATTCAGATTCTGAGCAATTTACCCTGCTGAGCAGTTACCAACGTACTTTCTTCTGCTATGCGCTCCGCGCGGTTTATCTACAAGATAAACGCAGTGTGCTTAGCTGCGTGCGGGCGTGCCCGGCGAGGTACAGGCTGCCTGTGATCAGCAGGGTGCCGCCGGGCGGGGTGAGAGCCAGGGCGCGGGTCAGGGCGCGGGTCATGTCCGGGATGGCTTCTCCGCCGTGCGTGACGGCGAGTTCCTGGGGGGGCGTGGCGAGGTCGCCGGGCGCGGTGAATACCCGTTGCGCGGCCACTGTCAGCAGGGGGGCCAGGGTGGCGGCGGTGTCCTTGCGGGCGAGGTTCCCGAACAGCAGCGTGTCTGCGTGCGGTACGGCCTGGGCGAGGGCCTGCGTGGCGTGCGGGTTGTGCGCGCCGTCGATCAGGACCGTGCGGCCGTGTACCAGGAAGCGTTCCAGGCGGGCGGGGTGCGTGGCGTTCAGGGCGGCGTCCACGCCCTGCCCGTACCCGAGGGTGCGCAGGGTGGCGGCGGCCAGCGCGGCGTTGCGGTGCTGGTGCGGTCCCTCCAGCCGGGGCGGGCGTGGCAGCGTGAACAGGTCCGGGTGGGTGTCCGGGGTCAGCAGGGGAGCCCCGGCCTGCGCGGCGGCGGCAGTAATCACGGTCAGGGCCGCGCCGGTCGCGGTGGTCAGCAGGGGCACGCCGGGCTGGGCGGCGCTGGCCTTGTCGGCGGCAATGGCGTTCACGGTGCCGCCCAGTACGCCCACGTGATCCAGGTCCACGTTCGTGATGAGGGTCGCCGCCACGCGCGTCAGGGCCTGCGTGGCGTCACTGCGGCCGCCCACGCCAGCTTCCATCACGGCGACCTGCACCCCGGCCCGCGCGAACTCCTGGCAGGCGAGGGCCAGCGTCAGGTCGAAGAACGCGGCGTCTGGCACGCTGGCCTGCGCCCAGCGGATGAACGCGTCGGTGCGGGCGGGGGAGAGGTTCACGCCGTTCACGCGCACGCGCTCCTCGAAGTGTGTCAGGTGCGGGCTGGTAAAACGGCCCACCGGTACGCCCGAGGCCAGCAGGCCCGCTTCCAGCATGGCGCAGGTGCTGCCCTTGCCGTTCGTGCCGATCACGCGGACGCTCTGAAAGGCCCGCTGCGGGTCACCCAGACGCGCGAGCAGCGCCGCCGCGCCGTGCGGTCCGCGCGCCCGGCCCGCGCGGGTCCGGGAATACAGCCAGGCGTAGTCCGGGTGGGTGGAAGGCGGGCCTGGCGTGCGTGCGGGGTCGTCGTGCTCGGCGTTCACCCACGCAGGCTAGCGCGACCGGCCCGGACGGCGCGGCGGCGCTGACCCTTCCGGGCCGGGTAGGATGCGGGCCGTGAATGATCTTGCAGTCCAGGCCGCCCCCAGGGTGGGCGTCGTGATGGGAAGCCGCAGCGATTTCGAGACCATGCGGGGCGCACTGGACGCCTTGCGGGACCTGTCCGTGCCGTACGAGGTGCGGGTGCTGTCCGCGCACCGCACGCCGGACTTGCTGTCCACGTACGGCGCGCGTGCCGAGCGGCTGGGCTTTACGTGCCTGATCGCCGGGGCGGGCGGCGCGGCGCACCTGCCGGGCATGCTGGCGGCGTTCACGCGCGTACCGGTGCTGGGCGTGCCGGTGCAGTCGCGCGCGCTGAGCGGCCAGGACAGTCTGCTGAGCATCGTGCAGATGCCGGCCGGGGTGCCCGTGGCGACCTTCGCGATTGGTGCGGCGGGCGCGAAGAACGCGGCGCTGTTCGCGGCGGCGATGCTGGCCACGACCGACGATCAGGTGCGCGCCCGCCTGGACGCCTTCCGGACTGCGCAGACGCAGGCGGTGCTGAACGATCCGTTCTTCGACGGGCACCCCCAGGCGGGTGAGGCGTGACCACGCCGGGCCGTGAGCGGACGCTGGGTATCCTGGGTGGCGGGCAGCTGGCGCAGATGCTGGCGCTGGCAGCCATTCCGCTGGGCGTGCGCGTGACCGTGTTGGAACCCGACCCGCAGGCCCCGGCGCGTCTGTGTGCCCTGCACCTGTGCGCGCCGTACACCGACCCGGCCGGGCTGGACGAACTGGCCGCGTGTGACGCCGTGACCCTGGAATTCGAGAACGTCCCGGTCGAGGCGCTGGACGCCCTGCGCGGCCGGGTGCCCGTGCGGCCCGGCGCGGACCTGCTGGCCCGCAGCAAGCACCGCGCCCGCGAGAAACAGGCCCTGCGGGGCGCGGGAGCCGTCACCGCCCCCTTTGAGGTCATCGAATCCGCAGGGGACCTGAGCGGCGCGCTCGGCCGCGTGGGCGGGCGCGGCGTCCTGAAAACCAGCGAACTCGGGTATGACGGCAAGGGTCAGGCCCGCGTGAACACGAACGCCGAACTGCGCGCCGCCTGGGACGCCCTGGGCGGCGTGCCGTGCGTGCTGGAAGGCTTCGTGGCCTTCGAGCGCGAGGTCAGCCTGGGCGTCGCCCGCAGCGCGGATGGTCAGGTGGCGTTCGGGCCGCTCGTGGAAAACGTGCACGCAGCCGGCATCCTGCGCACCAGCGTGTTCCCGGCGCGGGTTCCGCACGGCACGCAGGCGGCCGCCCGTGCCATGGCGCGCGCCGTGGCAGACGCCTGGGAACTTGAGGGCCTGATGACCCTGGAGTTCTTCGTGCTGCCCGGCGGGGACCTGATCGTGAACGAGGTCGCGCCGCGCGTGCACAACAGCGGTCACCTCACCCAGGACGGCGGCGGCCTCAGCCAGTTCGAGGCGCAGGTGCGGGCCGTGCTGGGCTTGCCCCTGACCGACTGGGCGCCGCTGCTGCCCTGCGCGATGGTGAACGTGGTCGGGGCCGCCGGACCGGACGGCCAGCCACTCACCCCCGACTGGGCCGCCACCGACGCCCTGAGCGGCACGCGCGTGCACCTGTACCACAAGGACTGGAGGCCCGGGCGCAAACTCGGTCACGTGAACCTCGTCGCCCCGGACCCGGATACCCTGCGGGGGCGGCTGGCCGTCCTGGAATCCCTGATTCCCTAAGCCCGCCGCAACGGCACGTCAGGATTCGCGCAAGCTCGGCTCACGGCCCGCCAGGTGCGGCGCCCTAGGCTGGGAGCCGTGAAGCGCCTCACCTGCACCCTGACTCTCGCCCTGGTCGCCTCGGCGCACGCCGCCGACTTCAAACTCATCCTGAAGGACGAGGCCAGCTCCATCCAGAAAGGCGAAGTGAAGACCACGGCCATCGTGAAGTCCTGGGCGGTGCCCGCAGAGGCGGTCGGCGCCACCCGCAAGGCCGGGCGCCTGAGCACCACCCTCACGCCCATCCTTGACGGGATGGAACGGACCATCAACGCGCGTCAGGCGAAACCCGCCGTGTTCCGCAACGTGAAGGGCAACTGGGTCGCCACCGACCAGACCGGCTGGACCCTGGACCGGTCTGCGACCAAGGCCAACCTCCTGAAGGCCATCCTGGCCGATAAGGACACCGCGCAGGTAGAGGTGAAACGCACCCAGCCGGGGCGCAGCGTGAAGGTGCTCGCGCAGCGCGGCGTCCTGTGGCACGTCGCCACCGGCCAGAGCAGTTACGCGGGCAGCCCGGACTTCCGCGAGAAGAACGTGCTGGTGGGCGCCAGCAAACTGGATAACTTCTTCATCGCGCCTGGCCACGAATTCAACTTCAACGAGGAGATCGGGCAGATCGACGCCAGCACCGGCTTCGTGAAAGGTTTCGTGATCAGCGGCGGCACCCTGACCAAGGAGGACGGCGGCGGCATCTGCCAGGTCAGCACCACCATCTTCCGCGCGCTGTACCAGGCGGGCCTACCCATCACCGAGCGCCACGAGCACAGCCACCGCGTGACGTACTACGACCCCGTCGGGTACGAGGCCACCGTGTACGCGCCGGGCAAGAACCTGCGCATGAAGAACGACACCGGCAAGCACCTGTTCATCCAGGCCAGCTGGGACACCGCGCGCCAGACGCTGCGCTTTGACGTGTTCGGCGCGAACACCGGCCGCGACGTGACCATCAGCCGGCCGGTCGTCACGGACTTCAAGGCGCCTGCCGACCCCAGTTACAGTCCCGATGACCGCGTGGCGCCCGGGGGCCGCCGCCTGCTCGACCAGCCTATGCAGGGCATGACCAGCGTCATCACGCGCACCATCAAGGCCGGCGGCAAGACCATCAGCACCGACACCCTGAAAAGCGTGTACAAACCCTGGGGAGCCGTGTACGGCGTGAACCCCGCCGACCCCCGACTCAAGCAGTAATACGGACTGCGATTGATTCGCTGCACTTCCGAATCC
>NZ_JAGLBB010000067.1:4334-15090 GCF_018260555.1 Deinococcus sp.
AAGCTGCAGACGGTGTCTTCCCGACTGCGGCGCAGTGGAGCGGAATCCGTATAACACGGACCTCGCGTGAATGGTCTGCAACAGCCGCTGCGCCGGAGGAGGGGCGGGTGCGAGCGAAACAGAGGGTAGCCCCTATAGATGCGGCCGTACGACGCGGCATCCTGGCAGGTGCTGATGGCCTGCGTGAGGCCACATCCCCGTGGTGCGCTGCGCTGCGCGGCCACTACACTGCCGGGCATGGTCACTGCCGATTCCCTGAACGCCGTTCCTACCGAACTGCGCACCGACCGCCTGCTGCTGCGCCGCCCCGACCCGGCCGACGCCCGCGCACTGGTGGGGGCCGTGAACGCCTCGCTGCCTGTTTTGCAGCGCTGGATGCACTGGGCGCAGCACCCCATGACCGAGGAAGCCTCACGCGAGAACCTGCGCTCCGCTGCCGAGCGGTTCGACACGCGCGAGAACCTGCGCTACCACGTCTGGAACGCCAGCGGCACCGAACTGATCGGCAGCAGCGGGTATCACGCCCTGAACTGGCTGATCCCCCGGGGCGAGATCGGGTACTGGATCGCCACGCCACACACCGGGCTCGGTTACGCCCGCGAGGTCGCGCAGGCCCTGACGGACCTCGGGCTGAAGACCCTGCGCCTGCGCCGCCTGGAAATCCGCTGCGATCCGCAGAATGAACGCAGCGCCCGCATTCCCGCCGCGCTGGGTTACACGCTCGACGCTCACCTCGTGAACGATGACGTGGACCCCCGCGACCACACGCGCCTGCGTGACACGCTGATCTTCTCGAAGGTGCAGTGAGGGTGCCGTGAGAGTGCAGTGTCAGGACAGGCTCAGGGTGTAATGCGTGTGCCGGCCTCACCCCGCGCGGCGGCGGCCAGCACACCGGCCTGCATGCCGCTGGCGATCACCGCGAACGGCGCACCCCGGTTCAGGGCGTCGAGCGCCGCGCGCACCTTGGGAATCATGCCGCCCGCGATCCAGCCCTGCGCAACGCCCTCCTCGACCTCGGCGCGGGTGAGGGTCGCGGCGCGGCTGTCCGGGTCGGGGTAGGCGCGGTACACGCCGTTCACGTCGGTCAGGAACACGATGCCGTCGTTCAGGGCGCCCGCCACGGCCCCGGCGGCGGTGTCGGCGTTCACGTTCAGGGCCTCGCCGTCCGGGCCGACTGCCACGCAGCCCAGCACGGGCGTGATACCGGCCCCCAGCAGCGTTCGCAGCAGCCCGGCGTTCACGCTCGTCACGCGGCCCACCCGGCCCAGGTCTGGGTCCAGCAGCTCGGCGCGCAGCAGGTCACTGTCGCGGCCCATCAGGCCCACGGCGCTGCCCACATCCTGGCTGAGCTGCTTGTTCAGCTGGCACAGGGCCATCTCGACCACGTCCATCGCCTGCGGCGTGGTCACGCGCAGCCCGCCGCGAAATTCACTTGCGACGCCGCGCGCCGCGAGTTCCCGCTCGATGACCGGGCCGCCCCCGTGCACGACCACGACCGGGTACTCGGCGCGCAGCGCGGCAATCTCGGCCGCGACCGCGCGCCGCAACTCCAGGCTTTTCATGGCATTCCCACCGTACTTGACGATCACGCCCAGAGTGTACGGCGTGCGCGCGGGCCGGGCAGGTCCCCAGAGGGAGCCCGCCCGGCCCACTGCGTTCTGTTTCAGACGGACCCCGACTGAAGGGCCTTTGCAGCCCTGTTCACGGGGGTCCCGGTCAGTCGCTGGCGACGGTCAGGGGCGCGTCGGTGTCGGTCGGCGAGTCGTGGTTCAGAGGCTTGGTGTACCAGCTCATGACCGGGCCGGCGTCCAGGGTAAAGGAGTAGCCCAGCCGCTCCCAGAAGTGCGCGCCGCGCGGGTTGTCGCCCACCACGCTGGCCAGGATGCGCGTGGTGCCGGGCGGGGCGTGCGATTCCAGGTGCTGCACGACCTGTTCACCCAGGCCCTGGGACTGCCGGTCCTCGCGGATTAGAAGCAGGTTGATGGTCAGGTCGCCCGTTTCCGGGTAGTCGCGTTTGCAGTCCAGACTGCCGATCAGGTCGCCGTGATCGTCATGCACGAGTTGCAGGGACCGCCGGGGGTCCAGCAGGGCGATTTCCACGTCCCGCTGCACCTCACCGAGGGACGGCACACGCGCACTGATCAGGTCGAAGTAACCGGGGGCGGACGTGTACAGACTGTGAAGCAGCGGCGCGTGATGCAGCGCCAGCGGCGTAACGTTCAAGGTAAAGCCTCCCAGCCGGCAGGGTGGGCGAGTGGAGCGAGGGAATGGGTGCCGGACTGACTGACAGTCTAACCCGGCCGTTCCTGGGGCCGGTGAATGCCGCCGCTGGGGAGATTCAGCGGCAGTTCACCCGGCGGGGCAAGAGGGTGCGCTACCCTGCCGGGATGACCGCCTTCACCCCCGCCCCCGGCTTTTACGCCGCCCGACTGGCCCGGCCCGGCGCCGTCCTGGCTCCCATGGCCGGGTACAGCGACGCGCCCATGCGGCAGCTCGCGGCCGAGCAGGGCGCCCTGTGGACCGTCAGCGAGATGATCAGTGCGCGCGGCCTGATGGGTGGCGGCGACACCGAGAAACTGAACCTGGGCCGCCCGTACCCCGGTGAGCAGGAGCGCGTCGTGCAGCTTTTCGGCGCCGAGAGCGACGTGCTGGCCGGAGCGGTCGCCCGCGCCGAGGCGTGGTTCCAGCCGGCCGCCATCGACCTGAACATGGGCTGCCCCGTGCCCAAGATCCGGGGGAAGGGCGGCGCGTGCCTGCTTCAGACGCCCGAGGTGGCGTACGAACTGGTGAGCGCCATGCGGCAGGCCACCCGGCTGGACGTGAGTGCCAAGATCCGCCTCGGGTGGGATCACGACCGCAGCGTGGAAGTCGCGCAGGGCCTGGAAGCCGCCGGGGCCGCGCTGATTACCGTGCACGGCCGCACCAGTGCGCAGCGGTACACCGGGCAGGCCGACTGGGAGGCCATTGCGCGCGTGGCGGCCAGCGTGCGCGTGCCCGTGGTGGGCAGCGGCGACATCCAGACGCCCGCCCAGGCCCGTGAAAGGCAGCGGATGGGCGTGGCGGCCGTGATGATCGGGCGCGGCTCGGTCGGGAATCCGTGGATCTTCCGGGCGCTCGTGACCGGTCAGGACGACCTGCCGGACGCGTACACGCGCGCCCGTGCGGCGCTGCGCCACGCCGAGTTGCAGGAGCGCTTCTACGGCGACGACACGGGCCGCCTGACGCTGCGCCCCCTGCGCAAGGTGCTCCCGCAGTACCTGCCGGACTTCCCGGAACTGCGGGACGATCTCGTACAGGTCGTGACTGTTCAGGACGTGCGGCGCGTCCTGCGACCCCTGCTGGACGGCGGCGCGGACGGCCCGGACGACGCAGATGACCGGGTGTCCAGAACAGCTTCCCCGAACAGGTATACTGTGAATCATTTATGAACGCCCGCGAGTACTATTCTTACCTGTCCGCCGCACGAGCCCAGCTGTGGAATTTTCTGCGCGCCCTGCCGCCCACCGACCTCGACCGTGACCTGATGGAAAGCGGTGACCGGTTTCACAGCATCAAGGACCTGCTGCTGCACGTGACGGACGTCGAGGATCACTGGGTGCACGGCATCGTCATCGGGGACAGCGTGCACCAGCAGTACCCGCACGACTGGGTGCGCCCACAGGCCACGCAGTACGATCTGAACTGGATTCTGGAGTACAGCCGGGAAGTCGGCGGCCGCACCGCTGCATTCCTGGACAGCGAACCCGACCTGAGCCGCAGCGTGAAGCTCGTGCAGGACGATCCCGCCAGCGACACCGTTACCCTCGACCAGCTCCTGTGGAACGTCATGACCCACGAGGTGCGCCACACCGCGCAGATCGCCCTGATGATCCGTCAACTGGGGCACACGCCCCCCTGGCTCGACTACATGCGGTTCGTGCGCCCGCAGGCGACGGCCAGACCGGTCGGCGCAGACCTGGCCGACCTCAACGCCGACAGCGACGACGTGTAACACGGACTCCGGTTGAAGGGTCTTGGCAGCCCCTTCAATCGGAGTTCCTATCAGAGGATGCGCTGTCCCAGCAGGCTGGCGGCCATGCCGACCATGACTTCGGCCGTCTGGTTCCGGGTGTCGAGGATGGGGTTGACTTCCACGATGTCCATGCTGGTCACGCGGCCCGATTCGCTCAGCAGTTCCATCAGCAGGTGGCCCTCGCGGTAGGTCAGGCCGCCGGGCACGGGCGTACCCACGCCAGGGCAGACGCTGGGATCCAGGGCGTCCGCGTCGAAGGACACGTGCACGCGGCTCAGCCCCCCCAGGCGCTCCATGGTTTTCTCATGAATTCGGGTCATGCCCAGCTGATCGACGTCTTTCATGGTGTAGGCTTTCACGCCCGCCTCACGCAGCAGGTCCCGCTCGGAGGTGTCCACGCTGCGGATGCCGATCATGACGATGTCCTCGGGCCGCACGTGCCAGTTGCCGCCCAGGCTGGTCAGGTGCGGGTCGCCCCGGCCGGTCAGCGCCGCGACGGGCATGCCGTGAATGTTCCCGCTGGGGCTGCTGTGCGGGGTGTTGTAGTCCGTGTGGGCGTCCACCCAGATCAGGCCCATGCGTTCGCCGGTGGGATGGCCGCGCAGGGCGTTGCCGGTCACGGTGCCCATGCTGACGCTATGGTCGCCGCCCAGGGTAAGCGGAAAGGTGCCCTCCGGCAGCGCGGCAACCTGCTGTGCGGCGGCGCGGCAGGCGTCCAGGATCGGGTCCAGGAACACCAGTCCGCCCTCCTCGTGCTTGTCGATGCTTTCGGGCAGCGCCACGCGCACGTCCCCCAGGTCCGTCACGGTGTGGCCCAGGTCGCGTAGCGCGCGGCTCAGGTGGGCGTTCCGCAGGGCGCTGGGGCCCATGTCCACGCCGCGCCGACCCGCGCCGAGGTCCATGGGAATACCGAGGATAGAGATGTTCATCCACCCAGCTTAAGAGCCGCTGCCGGGTATGCCTTGCGGCTGCATCATTATTTTTACTTTGCCTGACCCAAGCGCGCCCCGCAGTATTCAAGTGAATATTGATGCTGCCGTGCCGGAGGGTCTGGACTCAGGTGCAGGGTCATGAGCTGTGCGCCCAGTGGCTCAGCGGGCCGTCTTCTTCGCTGTGGCCACTGCCGACCAGCCGGAACCCCAGCTTTTGCAGGACCCGGCTGCTGGCGGGATTCGAGGTCGCCGTCTGTGCGGTCACGGTCACCACACCCCCCGCGTGCAGGTGCGCCACCAGCGCCCCGACCGCCTCGGTCGCGTACCCACGCCCACGCGCTTCGGGCGTCAGGCCGTATCTGATCTCCTGCTCGCCCTGCTCGTTCACGCCGCCCACCACGCCCAGTTGCCCCAGCGCAGTCAGGTTGCCCCGGTGCACCGCGATGAACGTGCCGTCCACGTCGCCCTGCCCGGCGCCCAGGTCCGCCAGCAGCGCCGGGAACACCGGCCGCAGATCGCCCGGCCATTCCGGCGGGAAGTACACGTCCTGCACGCCGTCGGGGGTGGGCAGCGGCAGGGAGAACCCGGCGCGCTCCACGCGGCGTTCCAGCACGGCGCGGGTCAGGGGCAATAGGAGGAGACGGAGGCTCAGGAGCGCAGGCACCCGACCAGCGTACCCTGGAGACGATGAGCCCGCTCCCGGGACAGGGATCACGGGCAGTACCCGGACACCCAGGTCCGCGTGGGACTGGCCCGGCTAGCGTTTGTGATACCGACTCCGATTGAATGGGCTGCAAAGACCATCCAATCCGAGCGGATGCGAGCGGGAGAGAAACGGAATCCGTATGATACGAACTCCGGCTGAACGGTCTGCATAACCCGCCAGACCGGGTAATCCACGAACGCAGGGAATCCGTATCAGACACCGTGAGCTGGGTCACGCTGAATGTGGTGTGGTACGCACGGTTGCTTAAGGCCGGATGTACGTCTGGCAAACGCGGTCCTGACAGTCGCGCGGCATACTCTGATCCGGCCTGGTGAGGGCGCGGACGTGGCTGGAGTCCCTGACGGGACAGACACCTCAGACGCGACCGGGTCAGAGGGAGACGCCCACCTCTTCACCAACGGGCGTGCGAGCGGGTCAACGGCAGGCAGCAGGCGGGTTCGAGCCCCACCACCCGCCCCCAGCAGGACATCATCTCACCTTCACTCCTGTTCGCGCGGCCAGCGGGGCGATCCCCCTGGCCGCGCGCTTTCTGTTTCCCGGCTACCCCCCCAACCGGGCAGGACTCTATGCTGGCCCCCATGACGCTGTGGCCCCTGCCTGCTGGCCTGAGACGCTCCACGCTACGGGTCGCCGTGCTGAGCTGCGGCCTGAGCGCCGGGGCGGCACTGGGCGGCCCGGTAGCGGTGGGCGCAGTGTACCCGGTGCCAGCCGCAGTCCCAGTCGCCGCCGTTCCCCCAGTTCAGGCGGCCGCACCGCCGCGCGTGACTGTCGGCTTGCCGGGGGCAGGCACGCTGACGGTCACGTTCGCCCTGCGGGACTTTCTGCTTAACCGGGACGCCCCGAACGTCCTGACCCTGCACACCCCCTGGGGCGCGCAGCGCGGCACCCTGAGCGGCACGCCCCACCCGGACCCGGAGCGCCGCGCCTACTACGCCCGCCTGACCCCGCTGCGGTGGCCGCTGGCCGCCCCGGCAGGCACGCGCGCGGGTCGGTACCCGGCCAGGGTGGAAGGGCAACTGTTCAGCTGCGCCGTGCGTGCGGGAACATGCTCGGCGCGGAGCGTGTCGGTGCCCGTCACACTTTCGGTACGGCCGGACGGACGGGTGCAGTCCCTGGGGGTGCGGGTGGACGACCCGGCGCTGCGCCAGGGTTCCCTGCGGCTGCGGCCCTGACCGGCCCGCCGGAATCTGGGTAGTCTGAACCCATGAAGTCCGTTCCTGACCCTGCTGCCGTTCCGGCCGAGTCCGTCCCTGGTGGCCTCGCCGCGCCCGCCGCGCCCCCCTCGAACGCCGCGCGCCTGCGGGCCTTTCACGCCGCCATCGGTGAGCAGCCAGTCCCGGTGCCGAGCGTGCCGGACGAGGCCCTGCTGGCCCTGCGCCGCACCCTGATCCAGGAGGAATACCAGGAGGTCGAGGCTGAATTCTCCCTGCTCGCCGACCGGATGAGGGCTGGCGAACAGGTGCCGGCCGAGGACCTGACACCACTCGTACATGAACTGGTGGACCTGCTGTACGTCACGTACGGCGCCCTGGACCGGCTGGGCGTGAATGCCGACGCCGCCTTCGCCGAGGTGCACCGCGCGAATATGGGGAAGGTATCCGGCCCGCTGCGCGCCGACGGCAAGATCCTCAAGCCCGAAGGCTGGCAGCCGGCCGATGTGCGCCGCGTCCTGCGCGAACAGCTGGCCGGCCGCGACGCCTGATCCGGACTCCGATTGACTCGCGGCGGTTCTGAATCAATCCGAGCGGACGCGAGTAGGAACAGCAGACGCCCCTTCGCGGCATGGAGCGCCGTCCCTCTGATACGGATTCCGTTTGTTTCGCCGACAATCCGGAACTTCACCGGATTGCCAGCTCCACGTCCGGAACCCGTTTCTCTCCTGCTCGCATCCGCTCGGATTGAACGGGCTTTGCAGCCCATTCAATCGGAGTCCGTCTGATACCGGCTCCGGGTTGAATGGGCTGCGGCAGAGGCTGACCTTCAGAACGGTGTTTCGTCGTCGGTGCGGGTGACAGGGGCGGGGCGGGGCGCGGGCCGCGTGGCTGCCTGCGGGGCGGGGCGGCTGGCCTGGGTGGGCTGCGCGCCCTGGGCGGTCTGGCGGGGTGTGGCGTAGCGGTCCTGGCGTTTGCCGCCCCGGAAGATGGCCAGTGTCACGTACTCGAATTCACCGTCGGATTTCTCACGGACATGTTCGGGGTCAGTGCTTTTCGCGCCGCGTGAGTACTTCACGGCGGCCGGGAGTTTCATCTTGCGGCTGTCCACGGCTTCCAGTTCACGGCGGCGGTAGGCGTGTCCGCGGTGAATGACGAGTTCCTCGCCGTCGGGGCTGGTCCAGCGGCGCGCGCCGATCAGGGTCCAGTCGAAGTCCGCCTCGTTTTCCAGAGGGAACTGGTAGCCGCCGCTGGGAACGTCGCCGCTGGTCCAGCCGAGTCGGCCGTACTGGCGTTGGGTGTCCAGCAGTTGGGCGGGGTTTTCGACATCGACAGTGACGCGCGCGCCCAGGTCGGTGGTGAATTCGATGTGCAGCATGGGGGCTCCTTGTGGGGTGGGGGAGGCGGGAAGGACCGGTTCACCGGCTCTTATGTAAATAACATAACACGGGGGGAGGTGATGGCGCCAGCCCTTCGGCCAGCCCAGCTGGGTCACCCCACCAAGGGCACAGGCCCGCTGCCCCCCACAGCGCGGTCCTCAGACGGAGTCCGCACTGCTTTCACCCGCCTCCGCCCGGATGAACCGGTTGTTGCAAGCCGATCCACCCGAGTGCGTATCAGGCGCTTCCCCTTTTGCATACACGCTCAACCGGCTTCGCTGCTGACCGCGTCCCGGTGGGTGTCGCCCGGGCCCTGCGTCAGCACGTAGTACGCCCGGTGCCCGGCGCGTGCCAGATCCGTCACCTCGTACCCGCGTGACAGGTACGTGCCCAGCCCCTCGCGCAGCGCGTTTCGCCACGCCCGCCGCACCTCCAGGTCCAGGCCTTCCGGGCGGGTCGGAACCTCGACCAGCACCCGCGCCCCCGCCAGGGACAGCCGCGCCGGGCCAGGCCACTGGGTATCGTCCAGGGCCTCCAGAGCCACCTGCTCGTGTGGGGGCGGGGCGGGACGCTCGGCGTGTGGCCGGGTCAGGTCCCACTCGACCATCAGGCGGTCAGCAGGGAACGCCCGGGTGCGGTCATCTTCCAGGGCGTACCAGTCCGGCAGGTACGTTCTGGCGACCGCGCCCAGTTTCCCCAGGTTCAGCCGGGCGTTGCGCGAGACCAGCGGATCGAACGTCCAGGTCATGCGGGTCAGGCCCTGCGCCAGCGCCCGCTCACGCTGCGCGAGTTTCAGCGCCACGGCCATGCCGGTCCCCCGCCACGCCGGATCCACCGCCAGCAGGTGCGAGTGATGCCAGATCTCCGTCCCCCGCAGCGCCGGGAACCCGAACGCCAGCCCCACGGGCCGTAGACTGGCCGGGTCGCTGGGAGGCAGGGCCGGGTACGCACCCAGCACGATCCCGCCCGTCACGGCGCTGATGCGCAACATGGTGCCGGGCAGCAATTCCCGGTCCGCGTACCCCCAGGCGCTCGCCTGTACGTGCTCTAGCGCCCGGAACGCCCAGGGGTCCGTGACCTCCCGGATCACGAAAGGTCGGGCGATCAGGCCCGCGCCGGTCTGCCATGTGCCTGTTCCCGGCGGGTCGCCGTGCGCAGCGGCCATCAGGGGCGCCTCTCCTCACGCAGTTCGGTCACGCTGGCCAGGAAGGCGCGGTTCAGGGTCACGCCGGTTCCCGCGCCGGCCGGAACGGGCATCAGGCCGCCCTGGGCTTCCAGGGGCTCGTTGATCAGGTCGGTGTTCCAGTAGCGGCTGGCACTGCTGGTATCGCCGGGGAGCGTGAAGTTCGGCAGGGTGGACAGGTGAATGTTGTGCGCCCGCCCGATTCCGCTTTCCAGCATTCCGCCGCACCATACGGGCGCGCCGAAGGCCTGTGCCACGTCATGCACGCGCCGCGCCTCGGCGTGCCCGCCCACGCGGGCCACTTTCACGTTGATCACGCCACCCGCCCGGATGGTCAGTCCCTTGCGGGCGTCCTGGGCGCTGGTCACGCTCTCGTCCAGGCACAGCGGGGTGCTCAGCTGACGTTGCAGCTCGGCGTGGTCGATCAGGTCGTCCCAGGCGAGCGGCTGCTCTATGTACGTCAGGTCGAAGGCGTCCAGGGCGCGCAGGCGGGTGGCGTCGGCCAGGGTGTAGGCGCTGTTGGCGTCCACGGTCAGGCGGATGTCCGGGAAGGCCTCGCGGGTCGCGCGGACAGGCTGCACGTCCCACCCGGGCCGGATCTTCAGCTTGATGCGCCGGTACCCCTGTTCGACGTGGCGGCGCACCACGTCCACGGTGGCGGCCTCGTCCGGCTGGATGCCCAGGCTCACACCGACCTCCACGTGGTCCCTGCGGCCGCCCAGCAGGGTGCCCAGCGGCACGTCCAGCTGCCGCGCCCACAGGTCCCAGGCCGCCATCTCCACCATGGCGCGCGCCATGCGGTTGCCCCGGAAGGAGCCCAGCGCGTCGTTCAGAGCCTCGGGGTTCGCGAAGCTCTGGCCGAGCACGCGGGGCAGGAACACGTCGCGCAGCAGCGCCAGCGCCCCCGTGATGGTCTCCTCGCGGTACATGGGAGCGCGTTCCATGGTGCCCTCGGACACGCCCTGCACACCATCACCGTGCAGGACCAGCAGCGGCACGACCTTGTCGGTCTGTACGCCGAAACTCGTCTCGAAGCGGAACTTCAGGGGAAGACGGGCAACGATCAGTTCGGCAGCTTCGATTTTGAACATGCCCCCAGTATGTGCCGTGAACGGGCGCGCCCGGTAGGGCGTCCTGCACAGGCCGCGTTCAGGAGGCGAGGCAAGTGTGGTCGCTACAGCCCTTCCACCGCAGCCGGGCTCCCTTGAGGGCGGATGCCTGGTTTGTGCGTCCCACACGTGTGGGATACCCCGGCACGAGTCCCGGCCCGCCGAACATGAAGCGCGCCGCAGCCAGGGGGAGTTGACAGATGGGCTGGTGGCCTGTATCTTTTCTGAGCCTCAAGCGAGGCGGGAAGCATGACAGGCGAAGA
>NZ_JAGLBB010000068.1 GCF_018260555.1 Deinococcus sp.
GTGGCATTTTCGGTCTTCACAAACAGAAAGTGTCCCCTACCGGGGACGCTTTCTCATAATTTCTGTCAGGCGGTCAGCCTGCAAGACTGGATCGACGCCTACCAGCGGCGGCGTGATCCCAGCCACCACGCGCAGCGCACCGTGCCCGCATGGCAGGCCCTGGCGCGCGAGGCGGGCCTGCGCTGGGCCGGAGACACGCTGGTCCCCTACCGCCTGGACTTCGCGTGGTGGACCGCGCAGAGTGGCAGCACCCCCGACACTGTGCAGGCGCTGCGCGAGATGGTCGCGGCCCTGAGCCCGCCGCAGCGGGCCGCCATCGGCGCGGAATTCGACGCTGCCGGGCAACTGAGCGCGCACGTGGATCAGATGATGGTTGCCCGGCTGGAACGCGACTGAACCGGCACTCCGGGTAAATGGCGGGGCCCGTACGTGCAATTGCGGATGCGCCAGCCGCGCCCGGCCGTTAGCGTGAGCCTGTGACCTCTGCCTCCTCTGAACCGGGCCGCGCCGAACTGCTCCGCACGCTGTGGGCCACCCTGCCGGACCTGTGGCGCAGCCAGCCGCTCGTGACAGGCGGACTGCTGCTCCTGGGGGCCGCGCAGGGCCTGATGCCCGCCGTGACCATCCTGATCGGCAAGTGGACGGTGGACGGCGTGAGTGGCCTGCTGGCCGGGCAGAGCGTGAACCTGACGGCCCTGGCCGGTGCGTGGGCGGGCGCGGCCCTGCTGACGCAACTGACGACCGTCCTTACGCAGGTCATGCAGGGCGTCGCCGCCGATCATTACACCCTGCACGTCAACCAGCGCCTGATGGCGCGCATGACCACCCTTCAGGGCCTGGACGTGCTGGAAGACCCGCAGTTCCATGACGACATCGAGGTATTGCAGACCGGCGCCAGCCACCGCCCGCTGAACCTGGTGTCCACGCTGGTGTACTCGCTGCGGGCGCTGGTGTCGGCGCTGGGTGTGGCCGCGACCCTGCTGCTGATCGGGTGGTGGGTGCCGCTGCTGGTCGTGGCGGGCACACTGCCGCTGCTCTCAAGGCAGATGGCGTTCTACCGCCTGGGCTGGAGCCTGTTCATCCAGCGGACCCCGCAGGCCCGCGAGATCAACTACCTGTCCCGCGTGGCTGTCCGGCACGAGTACGCCAAGGAGGTGCGCCTGTATGGCCTGGCCCCGCACCTGCAACGCGAGGCGCTGCAGCGCACCCGCGCGTACCAGGACGTGATCCGCGCCCAGCGCACACGCGGCCTGCTGGCGCTGCTGCCGTTCGAGGCACTGTCCCTGCTGGTCACGGCGGGCCTGTTCGTGTTCGTGGTCGCGCAGGCCCAGGCCGGGCAGGTCGGGGCGGGCAGCGTCGCGCTGGTCATCACGGCCCTCGCTGCGTTGCAGGGCGAACTGCGGCAACTCTCGGAGATGATCAGTACCGCCACCGGGCACCTCAGCTGGTTCGGGAAACTGCACGCTTTCCTGAATGCACCCAGCGGCGTGCAGTCCCCTGCGCAGCCCCGCTCCATGCCCACGGACGGCACGATCACGCTGGAGAACCTGAGCTTCGCGTACCGGAATCAGCCGCCCGCCCTGAATGACGTGACCCTGCACGTCCCCGCCGGGCAGACCGTCGCCATCGTGGGCGAGAACGGAGCGGGGAAAACCACCCTGGTCAAACTGCTGCTGCGCTACTACGACCCCACGGCGGGCCGCATCCTGATCGGGTCGGGCGCTGCCCAGACCGACCTGCGTGACCTGGACCTGAACGAATGGCGTGCCGGGATTGCGGCCGTCTTTCAGGACTTCGCGCGGTTCGAGTGGAGGCTGCGCGAGAACATCCTGCTGGGGCAGACGCCCGACGGGGACCGCCTGAACGCCGCCGTGCAGGGCAGCGGCCTGAGCGGCATCCTGAACGACTCCCGCACGCTGGACACCCGCCTCGGGCAGGCGTTCGGCGGGACCGAACTGTCCGGCGGGCAGTGGCAGAAACTCGCCACCGCCCGCGCCCTGTACCGCCGCGCCCGCCTGCTGATCCTCGACGAACCCACCGCCGCCCTCGACCCCCGCAGCGAGGCCGAGGTGTTCAGCACCTTCGCCACCCTGGCACGCGGCCGCACCACGCTGCTCGTCACGCACCGCCTGGGCAGCGTCCTGATGGCCGACCGCATCCTGGTCATGAAAGCCGGACGGCTGATCGAGGACGGTACGCACGCCGAACTCCTCGCGCGCGGCGGCGAGTACGCCGAGCTGTGGCAGTTACAGGCCCGGCAGTACGGGACCGGGCCGGCCACCCAGGAACGCGAACCCGCCTGACCCTGACGCTGCTGACCGCCCGTCCCGGTGGCGCGCCCCGGAGTCACCTTACAGGTCATCTATCAGTTCCCGCAGCGGCGCGGTTACCGCACCATTCCCCACGGTGCGCTCCTTGTGCCACTGGGGCGTGCCGCTCACGATCACATCCAGGGCCGTGCTGCCGGTGCGTTTCAACCGGAGCGGAGCGAGCAATACGGACTCTGATTGAATGGGCTGTAAGGACCATTCAATCAGAGCGAATGCGAGTGGGAGAGAAACAAACGGAACCCGTATAGGGGTGTGTCAAGCAGGTCTGCGCCAGCGCCGCGCGAACAGGATCACTAGGCTGACGCTCATGAGTAACCGTCCGTCCGGCTGCGGGGCGACCCTTGTGCTCACGTGTGTGCTGGGCGTGCCCGCCGTGTATGGGCTCGGCACGTATGTCGCAGCGGGCCTGAGCGCCGGTTTGACGACTCCGCGTGAGCAGGTGATCGGGGAACTGGGGGGCGCCCTGTTCTGCCTGTGTGCGGTACTGCTGACGTTGGTGTGGAGCGCGCATTTCGTGCTGCGCGGCCAGTGGCCCTTCCTGACGGCCGCCCGCTGGCGGCGCGTGGCGCTGTGGGTGACGGCTGCACTGCTGCTGAGCGCAGCTGGGTTCTACGTGGCGTTCGAGGTGCGGCTGCGACAGGTCACGTCAGCCGCGCCGGTGGGTGATCCGGGAGCCGTCAAGTCCGGCCATCACTGACACGGCGCCCCACCCCACCCTAGACTCGCTTCATGACCGCCCCCGACCTCGCCCCCGCGCCTCACATTCACCTGCCGGACGGTTCGTGCTGCAAGCCCAAGCGCTTTGCGCACCTGCATCAGCACACGCAGTACAGCCTGCTGGATGGCGCGGCGAAACTGAAGGACCTGCTCAAGTGGGCCAAGGAGGTCACGCCGGAGGGGCAAACTCCGGCGCTGGCGATGACGGATCACGGGAACATGCACGGGGCGGTGCATTTCTACAATTACGCGACCGGGATGGGCGTGAAGCCGATCATCGGGTACGAGGCGTACGTGGTGCCGGGCGAGGGAACGCGCCGCGACCGGACGCGCGGGCAGGACGGCGAGAAGGGCATCTTTCACCTGACGCTGCTGGCCCGTGATTTCGGGGGCTACCAGAATCTGTGTCGCCTGAGCAGCCGTGGGTACACGGAGGGGTACTACTACAAGCCCCGCATTGATCATGAACTGCTGCGCGAGCATCACGCGGGCGTGATCGCCCTGTCCGGCTGCCTGGGCAGCGAGGTGCAGCAACTCCTCCTCCAGGGCCGCGAGGACGACGCCAAGAAGCGCCTGCTGTGGTACCGCGAACTGTTCGGCGAGAATTACTTCATCGAGATTCAGGATCACGGGCTGCCGGAGCAGAAGAGGAACAACCCCATCCTGAAAGCCTGGGCGAACGAACTGGGCATCGGGATGGTCGCCACGAACGACGGGCACTACGTCAAGAAGACCGACGCGACCGCGCACGAGACGCTGCTGGCCATCCAGACGAAAGCCACGCTGGCCGACGAGAACCGCTTCAAGTTCCCCTGCGACGAGTTCTACGTCAAGGATCTCGCGGAGATGCAGGCCGCGCTGCCCGTGGGCGAGTGGGGCGAGGAAGTCTTTGATAACACTGCCCTGATCGCGGACCTGTGCAACGTGGAACTGCCGGTCGGCAAGAAACGCGTGTACCAGATGCCTGCCCTGCCCATCCCGGAGGGCCGGACCATGGCCGAGGAACTGCGCGTGCAGACGTACCGGGGGACCGTGAAACGCTACCCGGCGCACGCCACGCAAGCGTTGCTGCGTGATTACGCGGCTCGCACGCTGGTCGCGCTGGGCGGCGACGCGGCGCGGGTGCTGGAGCGTGCGGGGGGGTGCGACCCGCAGACCTGCGATCTGGAAACGCTGTTCACGCTGCTGGCCTTCGCGGGCAGTGAGTGGGAAGCGCGCGGCAAGGCCGCCGGGGAGAAGTACACCCCATACCCCGCGCTGGAACGCATGGAAGCAGAAGCCACAGAGGGCACGCTGCCCGCCTACGCGCACGGGGACTGCCGACGCGCCCGCCAGAACAGCAGCGACACCAGCATCGAACTGACGCCCGACGAGCAGCACGAAACCACGCGCGGGCACCACCAGCACGCGCTGACCATCCTGCGCCGCGCCGAGTACGAACTGTCGGTCATCAACAACATGGGCTTCCCCGATTACTTCCTGATCGTCGCGGATTACATCAACTGGGCCAAGGATCAGGACATCAGCGTCGGGCCGGGGCGTGGATCGGGCGCAGGCTCCCTGGTGGCGTACGCCATGCGTATCACGAACCTCGACCCCCTGGAATTCGAGTTGCTGTTCGAGCGCTTCTTGAACCCCGACCGGATCTCCATGCCGGACTTCGACATCGACTTCAACGACGCCCGCCGCGTCGAGGTCATCCAGTACGTGCAGGACAAGTACGGCGAGGATAGGGTCGCGCAGATCGCCACCTTCGGGACCATGGCCAGCAAGGCCTGCCTGAAGGACGTGGCGCGCGTCATGGGTCTGGAGTACGCCAAGGTCGATAAGGTCAGCAAGCTCATTCCCATCAAGTTCGGCAAGAGCTACAGCCTCGAACAGGCCCGCGAGAGCGTGCCCGACATTGCCCAGATGCTGAACGAGGACGCCCAGTTGCTCGAAGCGTACGAGTTCGCGCAGAAACTCGAGGGCCTCACCCGGCATGCCAGCGTGCACGCGGCGGGCGTGGTCATCGGCCGCGACAAACTCACGGACCTCGTGCCCGTCATGCGCGACACGTCAGGCGCCGGGATGGTCTGTCAGTACGACATGAAAGCCGTCGAGGACATCGGCCTGATCAAGATGGACTTCCTGGGCCTGCGCACCCTGAGCTTCCTCGACGAGGCGCGGCGCATCATGCGCGAATCGAAGAACGTGGACATCGACTTCGACGCCATCCCCTTCGACGACAGGATCACGTACGACCTGATGAGCCGGGGCGACACCAAGGGCGTCTTCCAGCTTGAAGGGGCCGGGATCGCCGACGCCAGTCGCCGCCTCAAGCCCCGCCGCCTGGCCGACATCATCGCCCTGTCCGCCCTGTACCGCCCCGGCCCGATGGAGAACATCCCCACCTACGTCCGCCGCCACCACGGCCTGGAAGAGGTGGATTACGTCCGTGACGGCTTCCCGACCAGCGCCCGATTCCTGGAGAAGATCCTGGCCGAAACGTACGGCATTCCCGTGTACCAGGAACAGATCATGCAGATCGCCAGCGAGGTCGCCGGGTTCTCCCTAGGCGGAGCCGACCTGCTGCGCCGCGCCATGGGGAAGAAAGACGCCGCCGAGATGGCCAAACAGCGCGAACTGTTCGTGGAAGGAGCCAAGGGCAACAACGTTCCGAAAGAAGAAGCGAATAAGCTGTTCGACCTGCTCGACGCGTTCGCCAACTACGGTTTCAACAAATCCCACAGCGCCGCGTACGGCGTCATCACCTACCAGACCGCGTGGCTCAAGGCGAACTACCCCGTCGAGTTCATGGCGGCCCTGCTGACCGTCGAACGCAAGGACAGCGACAAGGTCGCCGAGTACATCAGCGACGCCCGCAAGATGGACGTGCACGTCCTGCCGCCCGACATCAACCGCTCGGCCGCCGACTTCGCCGTGCAGGGCGAAGAAATCCTGTTCGGCCTGTACGCCATCAAGGGCCTGGGCGAGGGCGCCGTGCTGAAAATCCTGGAGGAACGCGAACGCGCCGGGCGCTACGCGTCCCTCGCGGACTTCTGCTCCCGCCTGGGCCACAAGGTCTGCAACCGCAAAGCCCTGGAAAGCCTGATCAAGAGCGGCGCCTTCGATCAGTTCGGGGAACGCAACCAGCTCATGCACAGCCTCGAAGACGCCCTCGAAGACGCCGCCGGGACCGCCGACATCAACGCCAAAGCCCAGACCGGCATGAGCATGATGTTCGGCCTGGAAGAGGTCAAGAAGGAACGCCCGCTGCGCACCGGCATCCCCCCCTACACCGACCTGGAACGCCTCAGCATCGAGAAAGACGCCCTGGGCCTGTACATCAGCGGCCACCCCCTCGAACAGCACGAAGGCCTGCGCGAAGCCGCCAGCTGCCGAATCAGTGACCTGGACACTTGGTTCCAGACGCAGAACGTCCAGAGCGGCAAACGCATCAAGGCCGTCCTGGCCGGCATGATCGAGAGCGTCGTCAAGAAACCCACCAAATCGGGTAGCATGATGGCCCGCTTCATCCTCGCCGACGAAAGCGGCCAGACTGAACTCGTCGCCTTCTCCCGCGCCTACGACCGCATCCAGGACAAACTCGTGAACGACACCCCCGCCCTGGTCATCGTCGAACTGGAAAGCGAGGACGGCGGCCTGCGCGCCATCGCCGAGGAACTCGTCAGCACCGAACAACTCGCCGAGGTCCCCAAGGTCATGTACGTCACCATCGACCTGGAGACCGCCAGCCCCAACGCCATCGGCGAATTCCAGAGCGTTCTCGACGAACACGCCGGCAACATGCCCACCTACCTCCGCCTGGAAACCCCCGAACAGTTCGTCCTGTACCAACTCGACCACGGCATGGGCAGCCCCGAGGCCATCCGCGTCCTCAACCAGACCTTCCCCTGGGCCGACGCCTACCTCGCCTACGACCAGCAGACCATCCTCGGCCGCTTCGCCCCAAAACCCCCTGCCTGGATGAACAAACAACCAGGTGGAGGCATGCGGGCGTAGTCGCGGGCGACCCCTGCGGGGGCACCTGCCCTTAAGCAGGAGGCTCACTCGCTCTGTGCTGCGGCTCTCCGAGTCCACTCAGCTGGAACCGTTCGGTTGAGCCAAGGATCAACTCCGCCTAAGTACCTTGAAGCTCACATGGCGCCATGCCGGGAAAGCACCGGAACCTCTCCATTCCCGCTCCAACGTACTTTCCTTCTGCTCCGCGCTCCGCGCGGTTTATCTACAAGATAAACGCAGGGTCCTTAATTCTACGGATTCCGTTTGATTCACTGACAGGTCCGGAACATCACCGGGTTGCCGGCTCCACGCACTCAACCCGCTTCGGCTCCCATTCGCTCCGCTCGGATTGCAGGGTCCTTATACAGATTCCGATTGATTCGGTGTCGTTCTGAATCAATCCGAGCGGACGCGAGTGAGAACAATGTACGGACTGGGCGGTATGGAGCCGCAGTCCGTATTGCAGCCCTTTTACGCGCAGTCCATATCAATTGCCGCGCAGTTTGCGGCTTTCGAGGTCGGCGTGCTGGGTCAGGTAGCGGAGCCACGCCTTGGTGGTCATGGGGCCCAGGCCGTTGTGGTTGACGGTCAGGGTGTCCTCGGGGGGGTTGTGGCCCAGTCGGCGGGTCAGATCGACAGTGCCCGCGCGGGTGCTGGTGATCAAGGCCTGCAATTCGTTCAGGGTGGTGTTCTGCGGGGGGCGGTAGGGGTGGTAGGTGTCGGTCTGGTCGGCCGCTGCGCCGAGCGCGGCGTTCAGGCGCTGCTGCCCCCAGCGTTCAATGCCGATGATGTGCGCCAGGACTTCGCGGTTGGCGTGCGTGTCAGCGGCCCGCGCGGCCCGGCCGGTCAGGAACGTCCCGGCCCGTTCGAGGCTCTGCGCCAGGTCGCTGTAGCTGCTCCGACCGGCGGGGCGTTCCAGTACGCGGTTCACGACGAGTTTCGTGACTTCTTTCTTGCGGGTGCGGGCCACGTAGGCGGCCCCGGCGGCCACGCCGACCGTAGCGACCGTGACGAGGGCGGGCACGTAGGTGGGGGTGGTCTTCTTGCTCATGCCGCATGGTACGCGGTTCAGGGCGTGTTCGTTCCGCCGGGCGGGTGCGCGGGGGGCGTCATGACGCGGTCGGGCGTGCCAATCAGGCTGACGTGCGAGTCGGCGGGACAGGGGAGGGTGGGCCGCAGCATCAGCGGGTGCGCCAGCGTGAATTCCGGCAGGTTCAGGTGCAGGCCGCGCGCGCCCCAGCCGAAGCCCTTGCCGAGCCGCGCGCCGTGGTGGTCGGCGGCGACGCAGGCGAGTACGGCGGCCTGCGCGCCCACCGGGGTCAGGCTCTCCTCGCCGTAGTCGCTCAGGGCGCTGAGTTTCGCACCGGCCGGGTCGGTCACGCGCCAGTACCAGCCTTCTTTCTTCTGGTGCGGCACGAATAGCGTCTTCCCGGCCTTCAGCGCCTGTTGCCGCAGGGGCAGCAGCGCCCGCTCCGGCCCGACGATCAGGGTGTGCAGGGCAGTCACGTCCGGGTGCGCGAGCAGGTGCGCGGCGGCCTTCTTCGCGTGCGTGAAGTTCGGGCAGTGCCCGTGCGGCGGCAGCGGGTACGCGCAGGCGCGGCGGGCCAGCAGGTCGTCCCACACCTGTTCGCGCAGCGCGCCCGCCGTGACCGTCATGCCCGCACGCTAGCAGAGGCAGATGGCAGATTGCGGGTGGCAGATAGGTCATCTGGCGGCGGTGCCCGGCAGGTGGGGGCGGATACACTCGGGCGCATGACAGGGCATGTGGGCGGCGCGGGGCGGGTACGGGTGGCGGCAGCGGCGTACCCGGTGGACTTCCTGGCGGACTGGGCGGCCTTCGAGTCCAAACTGTCGCGCTGGGTGGCGGACGCGGCGGGGCGGGGCGCGGAGCTGCTGGTGTTCCCGGAGTACGCGCCGCTGGAACTGGTCGGCCTGCTGCCCGCAGGGCTTCACCATGACGTGATCGGGATGCGCCCGGCGCTCCAGGCCTTCGTGCCGGCGTTCGTGGCGCTGCACGCGCGGCTGGCCCGCGAGTACGGCGTGGGCATCGTGGCCGGGAGTTACCCGGTCGCGCACGCGGGGGCGTTCGTGAACCGGGCGTTCGTGTTCGGCCCGGACGGCACGCAGGGCCATCAGGACAAACTGCTCATGACCCGTTTCGAGGCCGAGGAGTGGCACGTCGCGCCGGGCGAGGGCGTGCAGGTGTTCGACCTGCCGCTGCCCGGCGGCACGCTGCGTTTTGGCGTGGCGATCTGCTACGACAGCGAGTTTCCGGGCCTGGCGTGCGCGCAGGCCGAGGCGGGCGCGGAACTGCTGGTCGTGCCGTCCTTCACGGGCAGCCGCGCCGGGTTCACGCGCGTGCGGGTGGGCAGCATGGCCCGCGCACTCGAAAACCAGGTGTACGCCCTGCACGCCCCGCTGCTCGCGCACGCCCCCTGGACGTACGCCGTCGAGGACGCGCACGGCGCGGCCAGCATCTACGCCCCGTCCGACAACGGACTGCCCGAGGACGGCATCGTGGCGCAGCTCGGCTGGAACGAGCCCGGCTGGCTGGTCACGGACCTGGACCTGCGCCTGATCCGCCATGTGCGCGCGGACGGTCAGGTGCTGAACTGGCGCGACCGCCACGTCGGTGTGAGCCGCGCCGTGCCTGCCGGGGTCGTCACGCTGGGCGGAGCGCCGGAACCCGCGTGACCGTTCCGGTGCCTGGGGCAGTCATACGGATTCCGATTGATTCGCTTCAGTCCCGAATCAGTCCGAGCGAAGTCCGTATAAGCCACCCGGCGCAGGCGGCCCGCGCGCACGTGGCGGTAGGCTGCCCGGCATGACCGTTCCCGATCCGGCGTCCCTGGTGGCCTCCCTCCGTTCCGCGCGCCTTCGTGTCTCCGCCGCGCCTGGGGCCGGGGTCACGGGTGGCGGCGCTGAGCCTGTCGAGCGGGTTTGTCACGGAGGTCATGAACCGCTACCGCGCCGGGGTGCGTCAGGTGGCGCGGGAATTCGGGTGGGAGGTCGTGCCCGCCCCGAACGCGCTGCGCGGCCCGGACTTCCTGGCGGCGAACCCGCAGGCCCGCGCGGACGACCTGCACTGGGCGCTTCAGTCGCCGGGCATACACGGCATGGTGAGCATCATCGGCGGGGACGACAGCGTGCGCCTGCTGCCGCACCTGCGCCCGGAGCTGATCCGCGCGCACCCCAAGGCGCTGCTGGGCTTCAGTGATTCCACCGTGACCCTCACGCAGTTCCTGCGGGCGGGCGTCATGGCGTACCACGGCCCGGCGCTGCTGACCGACCTGGCCGAGAACGGCGGCATGCACCCCTTCACGGTGCAGGGGTTGCGGCGCGCACTCGTGGACCCGCCCGCGCCCTTCGATCTGGAGGCTGCCCCCGAGTGGACGCAGGGCGGCTCCGACTGGGCCGACGAGGCCGCGCAGGAGGTCCGGCGTTACTTCCTTCCCGGCGACGGCTGGGTGTGGCTTCAGGGCGACGCGCCCGTGCAGGGGCACCTGCTGGGCGGCTGCCTGGAGGTGCTGGACATGCTGAACGGCACGCCCGGCTGGCCGGAACCGGCCCTGTGGCGCGGCGCGGTCCTGGCGCTGGAAACCAGCAACGACGTGCCGCCCCCGCATCAGGTGGGGTACTGGCTGCGCAACTACGCCGCGCAGGGCATCCTGGCGGGCGCCGCCGGGCTGATCCTGGCCCGCCCCCGCTCCTACACGCCCGCGATGGTCGCCGATCTGCACAGCTGGGTGCGCCGCGTGCTGGCCGAGGCGGGGCGCGCGGACCTGCCGGTCGTGGCGAACGTGGATTTCGGGCATACCAGTCCGCAACTCACGCTGCCGCTGGGCGCGCCCGCCCGACTGGACCCCCGTGCGGGCCGCGTGACCGTCTGGCCCTGACCCGCCCCCGGCCCGGCCTCAGCCTGGGCTGCCCGAACCGGGTGTGTCCTGGCGGGGCACCTCGACCTCCAGGAAGTCCGTGATCACGCGGTTCAGAACCCACCAGCCCTCGGGAGTGGCACGCAACTGCTCGCCGTCCAGGGCCAGCAGGCCGCGCGCCACGTTCGCTTCGATGGGCGCGGCGTACACCCCCGCCACGTCCAGGCCACTGCGGCGCGACAGGCTACCCAGGTTCACGCCCGCACGCAGGCGCAGGCCCATGAACAGCGCGTCCGTCACGAACTCCGGCGCGTCGATGGATTCCGCCGTGCCCGCCTCGCCGGTCAGCCACTCGTGCAGGTGCGGATTCGTGCGGCGCACTGTCAGGATGCCCCCCGTTCGCTGCCGTTCGTCCAGCGCCGGGTAATGCCCGGCCGCGCCCGGTCCCAGGCCCAGGTACGTGCGGCCCTGCCAGTACGCGAGGTTATGCCGGGATTCCTGGCCGGGGCGGGCGTAATTGCTGATCTCGTAGCGGGTCAGGCCGCGCGCGCTCAGCAGGGCCTCGGTCTGCTCGAAGCCGCGCCGCTCGTCCTCCTCCTCGACCGTCACGCCCCGGCGCGCAAATTCCGTGCCGGGCTCGATGGTCAGCGTGTAGGCGCTCACGTGCCCCACACCCAGGTCCAGCAGGCCCTGAATGTCACTTTCCAGCGGTTGCCCCGGCACGGCCGTGATCAGGTCCCCACTGACCCGCAGGCCCGTGCCGATCAGGGTCCTGACCGCCTCGCGCGCCTGCTGCGCGTCATGCTGGCGGCCCAGGAAGGTCAGGGTCGCGTCGTCCAGGCTCTGCACGCCCACGCTGGCCCGGTCAAAGCCCAGCGCCTGCCAGTGCGCCGAGCGCTCCGGCGTGACCGTCCCGGGGTTCACCTCCAGCGTGTTCTCCAGGCGGCCCCAGCCCAGGTGACGGCGCACGCTGCCCACCAGCGCCTCCAGTTCCGCGTCGCGCAGGAAACTGGGCGTCCCGCCCCCCAGGTACACCGTGTCCAGCTCTACGCGGTAGGTTGCGGCCAGCGCCGCCGCCTCGGCCTCCAGCCGCTCCAGGTAGCGTTCCACCAGCCCCGCGCGGCGCGTCAGTACATGAAAATCACAGTACGGGCAGATGGTCGGGCAGAACGGCACGTGCACGTACAGGTGCCGCACCACGTCCGGACCTGGGCTGGGCTGGGCGGCGGGGTCGGCACTCACGCGCGGCAGTCTACGCGTATCCTCGCTGCATGACCGATACGCCCCTCACGAACGACCGCCAGCGCACCTACACCTGGGCAGACACCGCCCCTGCCCTGGCCGCCCTGCGCACCCTCAGCGGCCTGGAATTCCTGCGCGCCATCGCCCGGGGCGACCTGCCCCCCTCACCCATCGGCGTGACGCTCGGCATGGAACCCCCGCGCGAGGAGGATTTCACGGAAGGCCGCGCCGTGTTCCGCCTGAAACCCCAGGAATTCCACTACAACCCCATCGGCAGCGTGCACGGCGGCGTGTTCGCCACGCTGCTTGACTCCGCGCTGGCCTGCGCCATTCACACTACGCTGCCCGCCGGGGTGGGCTACACCACGCTGGAACTGAAATTCAACTGCGTGCGCCCCCTGATCGCCGGCGGCCCGGAAGTGCAGGCCACCGGGCAGGTCATCACGACCACCCGCCAGACCGCCATCGCCGAGGGACGCATCGTGGACGACACCGGCAAACTGTACGCGCACGCCACGACCACCTGCCTGATCCTGCGCTGAAGCCCAGCAGCGCAAGTCCGGCCGCTGAAGTGAGGTGGTTGGCCTTCAGCGGCCGTGCGGCGTGCGGTCCATCCAGGCGCTCAGGGCGCCGCCCACGTTCTCCGGGCTGACCACGACCACGGCCGCGCCCGAGTGCGCCGCCGCCGACGCCGCCCCGCACTCGCCCGCCGGGCCGTCCGCGCCGTCCGCGCCCGTCCAGGCGGGAAACTCGCCGCCCTCGCGGTACTCCACGCCGCCCGCGTCGTTCACCACGCGCTCCGGGACACTGATGGACGGGCCACTCGACAGGGCCGAGGGCGCTACCACGATCACGCCGCGCGGGTCCGCCTCGCGCAGCGCCGCGAGCAGCGGCGTCAGGCCGTCATGCACGACCAGCGTCACGCGGCCCTTGCCGTCCACGCCCGCCAGTTCCTCGGCCAGTCCGGCCGCCAGAGAGGGGGGAGCCGCGACCAGCCACGCGTGCCCCCCCGCGCGACCCTCGAACAGGGCGAGGGCACTGCCATACACGTCAGACCAGGTGCGGGTGTGTTGCATGACGCCCAGCATAGCGGGCGCGCGGCGCCCCTCCTACGGACTCCGGTTGACTGGCGTGCAAGAACCCTCCGCTCCGAGCGGACCCGAGAAGGAACATCAGACGCCCCTGAGCGGACTGGAACGCAAGCCGTATCGGTCCGGAAAGCGCCCACGCGGGGTAGTCACGACCCGCGTCGGTGGGGTTTGGGAATCCTGACGCTGATTCTGCCGGTGCGGCCTCCGTTGCGGCGGGTGCCGTATTTGACGCGCCACTCGACTTTCGCCTGCCGGATGCTCCGATGCATGGGGATTCGCATGTGCTTTCAGGATGTAGCGCCGCTCTGACAGGGGCCTGTCAGGTGGCCGCCGCGGCGTCCGTGGGGTTAAGGACACTGCGTTGATCTTGTCGATAAACCGCGCGGAGCGCGGAGCAGAAGAAAGGACGTTGGAGCGGGAATGGAGAGGTTCCGGTGCTTTCCCGGAATCTCGCCATGTGAGCTTCAAGGTACGTAACTGCTCAGCAGGGGACGATCAGACAGAGAAATTGGGCATGAGCATATCCCCCGTGAACACGCTGACCAGTCCATGCCAGCTGTTCAGACCCTGCTTGCCCAGCGTCGAGATATAGCTCCT
>NZ_JAGLBB010000069.1 GCF_018260555.1 Deinococcus sp.
CAAGCAGGAAAAACACACGACCAGCCTTCCGCTGGAGTAACGCGGGGGGCGGCGTTCAGGACGATCTCATGGACACTGTGGGACACTGCGGGCATGTCCTTTCCTTCCCTGAATGCCCGTTTCCTGACAGGCGCGGCCCTGCTGGGCGCCGTCCTGTCCGCCTGCGCGCCTGCCACCACCCGCGCCGCCATGCCCGTCACGGCTCCGGTCAAGCCGGTGGCCGCGCCGTCGCCGGCTCCCGCCGCACCGGTGGAGTCGTTCGTGCCCATGCCGTTCCTGTCGGACGCCCCCGTACGCAGCTTCCAGACCGCGCCGCCCATGACCATCGACCCGGCCCGCCGGTACCGCGCCGTCCTGAAGACCTCGCAGGGGGAGATGACGCTGGACCTGAACGCCCAGGCGGCCCCGCTCGCCGTGAACAACTTCGTGTTCCTGGCCCGCCATCACTTCTATGACGGCACGCGCTTTCACCGGGTGATCGACGGGTTCATGGCGCAGGGCGGCGATCCGTTCAGCGCGGACCTCGCCAAGCAGGGCGTGTGGGGGACCGGCACGCCCGGGTACAACTTCAATGCCGAGATCATGAACGGTCTGCGCTTTGACCGGGCCGGGGTGCTGGGCATGGCCCGCTCGCAGAGCCTGAGTTCGCAGGGCAGCCAGTTTTTCATCACGGTGGCCCCGGCGGACTTTCTGAGTGGGCAGTACACGGTGTTCGGGAAGGTGCTGGCCGGTCAGGACGTGCTGGCTAAACTGAACCGCACGTACTCCGGCAGCGGCCCCATTCCGGGCGCGGTGGCCGACACGTTGATCAGCGTGCAGATTCTTCAGTCCCGTTAAGCCAGGCAACCGTGCGCGGCGCGGCTATCGTGCGCGCCGCACCCTCTGCCGGGCGGGGCGCTCTACACTGGGGGGGATGCGCTCACGTTCCCTGCTGTCTCCTCTGCTTCCCCTTGCGGCCGCCGGTGTGGCGGCGTGGTACCTGCGCCGCGTGTACCGGTTCCGCGACCCTGTGCGGTTACCGCAGGCCGGTCCGGGCGACGCCCTGAGTCCCGCCGACGGGACCGTGAGTTTCGTGCGGCGCGTGCAGGGCGCTCAGGTGGAGCAGCTGCGCGTGCCGGAATTGCTGAACATCCCACCCCTGTCAGAGACACCGGGCGCGGCCGACGGCTGGCTAATCGGGGTGTTCGTGGGGCCGCTGGACGTGCATTACGCGTACCAGCCGGTTTCGGGAACCGTGACGCACGTGGCGCGGCGGGACGCGGCGGCGGGAAACGTGCCGCTGACCGGGCCGGGCGAGGCGCTGGGCTTCCTGGCCGGGCGCACGGCCGACCTGCTGGTCACGCGCGGCACGCTGGAGAACGCCCGCCTGAGCAGCGTGACCGCCACGCCCTTCGGTAACGTGACCCTCACGCTGGTCGCGCCGGGCCGGGGCCTGCGCGGCGTGAGCTACCAGCGCGAGGGGGACGAGGGCCGCGCGGGCTTCAAGGCGGCGTTCATGCAGGAGGGCGGCCTGGCGCTCCTGCACCTGCCCCCAGCGTTCATGCCAGCGGTGGCGGTGGGGGACCGGGTGACGGGCGCGCAAACGGTGGTCGCCTCGGCCCGCAACTGAGGCCCCGAACCTAGAGTCCGGGTCCGGCGTCCGCTCCTGTTGCCTTCACGTTTTCACCCTTCACGCCCGCTCGAACCGCAGGGAGGCACACCGCCGTTGACGCAGGACCGACACACAACCCAGCCGGAAGGTCCGGTGGAACGCACCGCGCAGCGCACGGGCGAACGGCTGGTCGCCGAGCGCCGCGTGCGGGCCGTCGCGCAGGCCGGTGGGTACGGCACGGGGTTCGCGTGGGCCGGGAGTGTCCCGACCTTCGTGACATTCGAGCGTGGCCTCACCAACGCGCAGACCGACACCCGCGCTGGCGTGACCGTGGAACGCTTTCCCTTCGAGAAGCTCGAGGCGTGGCGGGACTGGGAAGCGGCGCGCGCCGAGGCGCCGCTGGCGCTGCTGGCAACCAGCCGCGTGACGTACGACCCGACCGGCGAGTATGGCCGAATTCAGCGGACCCTGTGGACCCTCAGTGACGCCCAGCGGGCCGCGCACCGCGCCGACCTGCTGAATCAGGCAGCCGGGCAGTTGCAGGCCGCGCGCGCCGCGCACACGGGGCCCGGTCACGGCGTGCAGGAGCAACTCCTGGCCCTGGCCGACGCGCGCAGCGCCGCCCTGAACCTGCTGTACCCGGCGCTGCTGACCCGGCTGCACCTGTGGCCGGAATTCGAGATTCGGCTGCCGCACGCGTGGCGGGCCTCGGCAGGCCTGCGCTTCCCCAAGGCCGTGTACCGCCTGGAAGCCCTGTACGGTTTCGGGGGCGAGGAGGAAGCCCGCCGGGTGCTGCTGGCCACACGCGGGCTGGGGCTGGTCGAGCAGGAACGCCGCGCCCGCGCCGCCTTCCAGGCCGGGTATTACGACGGTGCCGTGCGCTACCTGCGGGACGAGGCGGCCCGCACACACCGCGCCGACCTGAGCGGCTGGATGCACCTGACACCCGCCCGGCGCGAGAAGCTGGCGACCCTGCTGGGCGTGACGCGTGCGCCGCTGGGTCCGGCCGCGCTGAGCCTCGCGCAGGAACTGCTGGAAGCGGTCCGCGAAGGCGAGTAGATCGGTTGATGGAGGATGGTTGGCCCCTCATACGGACTGCGGCTCCATACTGCCCAATCCGTATGCTGTTCCCACTCGCATCCGCTCAGATTGATCCGGAACTGCAGCGAATCAATCGGAATCCGTATCAGTACACAGCACAGGGCGAGCCATTAAATCGGCTCGCCCTGTTCTCAGTTCCGGGGTTAGGCGCTGGGGGCGTCGTTGTCGAGCACCTTGGCGCTGCGGACGGTGACGGTGCGTTTCTGCGCGGCCTCGCTGCGGGGAATCTTGAGGGTCAGGGTGCCGTGTTCCAGGTCGGCCTCGACGCGGCTCAGGTCGTAGCGGGCGGGGATGTTGAAGGTGCGGGCCAGGGTGCCGTGCACGCGTTCGACGCGGTGGGCGGTGCGACCTTCCTGGCGGGCGTAGGGGCGGGTGGCCTGCACGGTCAGGGTGTGGTTCTCGGCTTCGATCTGCAGGGCGTCGGGGGTGACGCCGGGCAGGTCCAGGGTGAGTTCCAGGCCGTGGTCGTCCTCGTGCACGTCGACGGGCGGGGCGTAGCGGGCCGGGGCGCTGGGGGTCTGGCCGAGGGCGCGGTCCATGCGCTGGGCGAGTTCTTCAATGTCGCGGAAGGGATCGAATCGCATCATGTGGGTTCCTCCTGTGGTCTGGAAGCGCACGCACCGGACACAAGATCTGAGTGCCTTGCGCTCAACTGGACCCATAGTAAAACCTGAGTGCCACCGTGTCAAGTTTGGTGCGCTCACTCCTGGCGTCATCCGCCGGACACCCCTCCCCCGCCCCACGACACGCCCTCGCGCGCGGTGTTACACTTCGTCAGGCCGCGCACGGCACCCGTGTGCCCGCGCCCCCGTCCCAACCCCCAATTCGTCCTTTCCCGGCAGTCCCGTGAGGCTGCACCCGCCCCGTGAGGCAGGAGAAGGAGCACCATGACCACCCCCACAGACCGTCAGCCCACGCTGAACGGCCCTTTTTTTATGCACGCCCGCTGCACGCACCCCGGAGCGGTACGCGCATGACCCCCAAGGCCATCATCCTCACGGCCGACGAGGTCCGCCGCGCCCTGACGCGCATCGCGCACGAGATCATCGAACGCAACAAGGGCGCCGAGAACCTCGCGCTGATCGGCGTACACACGCGCGGCATCCCCCTGGCCCGGCGGCTGGCCGAGAAACTCAGCTCCCTGGAAGGCGTGGACGTGCCGACCGGCATGCTGGACATCACCCTGTACCGCGACGACCTGAGTGAAGTCGCGCAGCAGCCCATCATCCGCCAGACGCAGGTGCCGTTCGACCTGCGCGACCGCCGCGTGATCCTCGTGGATGACGTGCTGTACACCGGCCGCACCGTCCGCGCCGCGCTCGACGCCCTGATCGACCTCGGCCGCCCCGCCGGGATTCAGCTGGCCGTGCTGGTGGACCGTGGGCACCGTGAACTGCCCATCCGCGCGGACTACGTCGGCAAGAACCTGCCCACCGCCTCCACCGAGGTCGTGAAGGTCAAGTTGCAGGAAACCGACGACGTGGACAGCGTGGAACTCTGGGACGTGGAGGCGCTGCGATGACGCCCGTCCCCAGCCCCGCCGTCATGGGCAGCCACCCCCGCCACCTGCTGGACTTTCAGGACTGGACGCCCGAACGCCTGAACGCCATGCTCGACAACGCCGACACCATGCTTCAGGTGCTCGACCGCCCCGTGAAGAAGGTTCCGGCCTTGCAGGGCCTGACCGTGTGCAACGCGTTCTTCGAGAACTCAACGCGCACCCGCACCTCCTTCGAACTGGCCGCCCGCCGCATGAGCGCCGACGTGCTCACCTTTGCCGCCGGGGCCAGCAGCGTCAGCAAGGGCGAATCCCTGCGCGACACCATGGAAGTCCTGACCTCGTACAAGGTTGACGCGTACATCGTGCGTCACCACGCTGCCGGAGCCGCGCATCTGGTGGCGCGCTACAGCGGCAAGCCCGTCATCAACGCCGGGGACGGCCGCCGCGCCCACCCCACCCAGGCGCTGCTCGACGCGTACACCGTCCGTCAGGAGTACGGCAGCCTGGACGGCAAGACGGTCGCCATCATCGGCGACATTCGCCACAGCCGCGTGGCCCGCAGCAACGCCGAACTGCTGCCCAAACTCGGCGCGCGGGTCGTCCTGTGCGGTCCCGCCCCGCTGCTGCCCGCCGGTCTGGGCGCGCTGCCCGGCGTGACCCTCACCTCCGACCCCCGCGCGGCCGTGCGCGGCGCCCACGCTGTCATGGCCCTGCGCCTGCAACGCGAACGCATGAGCGGCGGCTTTCTGGGCGGCCTGCAGGAGTACGCCGACACCTACCAGGTGAACGAGTCCCTGATGCAGCAGGCCGAGAGCGGCGCGGTCGTCCTGCACCCCGGCCCCATGAACCGCGACCTGGAAATCAGCGGCGACACCGCCGACGGGCCGCGCAGCCGCATCCTGAAACAGGTCGAGAACGGCCAGGCCATCCGCATGAGCGTCCTGTACCACCTGCTGGTCGGACGGAACTGAAGGGCGAGGGGGCAAGCATGATCACGATTACCAATATCAAGCGCGTCGGGTCGGACGAGACTGAGAGCGTCACCATCGAGAACGGCCTGATCAAGGGCTGGAACCTGCCGGCGGATCAGCAGGACGGGGGGCAGGTCATCGACGGGCAGGGCGGCACGGTCGCGCCCGCGCTGATCGAGCTGCACGCGCACCTGCGCGAGCCGGGCCAGACGGAGAAAGAAGACCTCGCCAGCGGTCTGGCGGCGGCGGCGGCGGGTGGGTACGGCACGGTGGTCAGCATGCCGAACACCAGCCCCGTGGTGGATGACCCCGCCACCGTGCGCAGCCTGATCGAGAAGGCTGGCGGCCTGGGCTTTGCGCGCCTGCGTCCGGCGGCGGCGCTGACGAAGGGGCAGCAGGGCGAGGAACTGGCCGAACTGACCTACCTGAAAGAGGCGGGCGCGGCCATGTTCACGGATGACGGGCGCACGAACGAGAACGCCCGCACGCTGCGCCTGGGCCTGGAGACGGCCGCGAGCCTGGGCATGGTCGTCAGCGTGCACGCCGAGGACGCCACCCTGCGCGCGGACGGCGTGATGAACGAGGGGCCGGTCAGCGAGGCGCTGGGCCTGCCGGGCAACCCGGCCTCGGCCGAGGCGGCGCGTGTGGCGCGGGATATCGAGATCGTGGCGGGCCTGCACGCGCAGGGCATAGAGGCGCGGCTGCACATTCAGCACCTGAGTACGGCGCGCGCGCTGGACCTGGTGCGGACCGCGAAGGCGCAGGGTCTGCCCGTCACCTGCGAGGTCTGCCCGCACCACCTGACCCTGACCGACGAGGCGCTGCGCTCCTTCGACGCGATCTTCAAGGTCGCGCCGCCCCTGCGCACGCAGGCGGACGCCGATCACCTGCTGCAAGGCCTGAAAGACGGGAGCGTGGACTGCCTCGCCACCGATCACGCGCCGCACACCCGCGCGGAGAAGGAACGGGACCTGCTGGACGCGCCCAGCGGCATCGCGTACATCGAACTGGCGTTCCCGCTGATGTACACCCGCTTTGGCGAGACGCTGGGCCTGGAGCGCATCCTGGACCTGATGACCGCCGCCCCGGCGCGCGTCATGGGCTGGCCGCCCCCCACCCTGGACGCCGGGCAGAAGGCCGACCTGGTCGTGCTGGACCTGAGTACCGAACGCCCCGTGGACCCCGCCGCGTTCAGGAGCAAGGCGAAATTCACGCCCTGGGCCGGGGAATCCCTGAAAGGCTGGCCACTCCTGACAGTCGTGGACGGCCGGGTCGCGTACCAGCGCTAACGGATACACAACCACCGGGCGCGCAGACAACCTCTGCGCGCCCGGCGGCTGTGTATGCGGAATAGACGGCAGCGTGCACCCGTATGGGGCGGCCAAAACCTGTCAGGATCAGGGATGAGGTTACGGGTGCGTAAAACCGAACCCCGGCCCTGCCGTCACACAGGCGAATCTGGGCTACCCCAGGGTCGGCCCGGGGACTCCCTTCAGAACCAGCGGCGCTTGTTCCGGCCTCCCACGGCGCGCTGTGCTCCGGCCAGCAGGGTGTCGATCACGCGGTCGCGTTTGCGGGGGGTGGCGTAGCGGCTTCCTTTTTTCTGTTTCTGGCGCGCCTTGATCAGGAGCTCCAGCACGACGGGCGCGACTGCCAGGATCAGGCCGAGTTTACTACGGGGGTTGCTGTTCACGCGGGTGCGGCTTTTCATGACATGCAGTACGACATGTGGGCCAGGAAAGTTGCTGAGGGGAAACTCAGGTTCCTTCAGGGATGGTCAGGCGTGCGGCGGCGCGGTTCAGGTCGTCGGCCCAGGTCGTCGGCGGCGCTCAGGGCGTCCTGATAGGGACTCCGGTCGTATGGTTGGCCAACGCGATTTCAACCCGGTCGGGCGTGGAATTGGTAACCCGGTGGCTAGGCGCGTGCCGGTGGCTAGGCGCGTCGTGAATGAAACACATGGACGACTGTCTGTTGTTCCGTCTCGCGTCCGCTCGTATTGATTCAGGATTGCACCGAGTCAACCGGAATCCGTCTGCCTGGATTCGGTGTGGGCGTTTACCAGCTCATGCGGCCCAGCGTGGCACGTCCATGCTGACGGGATGGGGGAGGCGGGACCGGGTGGCGGCGGGCAGACGCGGCGGCGTGTCAGGCGCTAGGGTGGGGCATGACTGCAATAGGGGACCGGGTCGAGGCACTCCGCACGCAGCTCGTGGCGTGGCGGCGGCACCTGCACATGAACCCCGAGGTGGGCTTCGAGGAGCACGAGACGGCCGCGTACATCGAGGCCGAACTGCGCAAAATGCCGGGCCTGAGCCTGTCGCGCCCCACACCGACCAGTGTGCTGGCCGTCCTGAAGGGCGGGAAGCCGGGCCGGACGGCGCTGCTGCGCGCGGACATCGACGCGCTGCCGATTCATGAGGAG
Organism: Deinococcus sp.; assembly: GCF_018260555.1. GTDB lineage: Bacteria > Deinococcota > Deinococci > Deinococcales > Deinococcaceae > Deinococcus. The sequence goes on from NZ_JAGLBB010000069.1 coordinate 7,587, forward strand.
AACACCTTCGAGTTCGCCTCGACCCGGCCCGGCGTGATGCACGCCTGCGGGCACGACGGGCACACCGCGATCCTGCTGGGCGTGGCGAAGCTGCTCTCGCAGGACGCGGCGAACGTGCCGGGCGAGATCCGCATGATCTTCCAGCACGCCGAGGAGATCGGGCCGGGCGGCGCGGAGGAACTGGTCATGAACACCCCACTCATGGACGGCGTGGACGTGGTTACGGGCCTGCACCTGAACAGTCAGCTGCCAGCCGGGGTGGTGGCGGTCAAGCCGGGGGCGTTCATGGCCGCGCCGGACATGCTGGAACTCACGGTCCGTGGGCGCGGTGGGCACGGCGCGCACCCGGAGGAAGCCGTGGACCCGATTGCGGTGGGCGCGCAGATCGTCACGAACCTTCAGCATGTGGTGAGCCGCATGGTGGCCGCGCAGGACGCGCTGGTGGTCAGCATCACGAAGTTCACGAGCGGCACCACGCACAACGTCATTCCCGACACGGCCGAACTGATGGGCACGGTACGGACCTTCGACCCGGCGCTGCGGCAGCGGGCGCCGCAACTGATCGAGCGGGTCATCAAGGGCGTGTGCGACGCGCACGGGGCAACCTACGAACTGAAGTACGAGTTCGGGTACCGCCCGCTGATCAACACGGACTGGGTGGCCGCGCAACTGAAAGACATCGCGCTGGACGTGGTGGGCGCGGACCTGTACCGGGACGCGAACCCCACCATGGGCGGCGAGGACTTCAGCGCGTACCTGGAAAAAGCGCCCGGTGCGTACTTCAACGTGGGCTCCGGCAGTGACGGGCAGGACAGCCGCTGGCCGCACCACCACCCGCGCTTCACGATTGACGAGACCAGCCTGGAAACCGGGGTGCGGATGCTGCACGCCGCCGCGCTGCGCCTGACCGTCCCGGAGTGACTGTGCTGCCGGACGCGGTGGCCAGAGAGATCATCGCCGACCACCAGCGCCGCCCCCGACACACCGGGCCGCTGGACGGCGTAGGGGGCGTCACGCTGGATAACCCAGGATGCGGGGATCAGGTGACCGTCTGGGCAGACGTGCGGGGCGGAAGGATCGTGGCCCTGACCTTCACCGGGAAGGGTTGCGCGATCAGTCAGAGCAGCGCGAGCCTGATGACGGTCGCCCTGACCGGGAAGACCGTGAAGGAAGCCCGCGCGCTGGCCGCCCGCTACCGCGCGATGATCATGGGCGAGACACCGGTCGAGGAGCCGCTGGGGAGTCCGGATCTGGACAGCCCTCACCTGGACAGCCCGGCCCTGGGCGACCTGCTGGCCCTGTCCGGCGTCAGCCGCCTGCACGCGCGGCGCAAGTGCGCACTGCTGGCCTGGCAGGCGCTGGAGCAGGCCCTCGGGACGTCTACACCAGGCTGATACGGATTTTCGTCCATTTCTCCTGCTCGGCTCGGGTTGAACGGCGCTGTGAACCCTCCAATCCGGGTCCGTTTAGACTGCACGCAGCACACACCGCGCCGGGACTCGACGTCAACCGGCGCAGTCAGGAGGACAGGTGGAAGGGTGGGTCAGCGGGAGCGCAGGGTGGTCTGCACGGCACTCATGAACTCCGCGCGGGTGCGCGGGTCGCTCTTGAACAGGCCGCGCATGGCGCTCGTGCTGGTGCTGCTGTTCTGCTTCTGCACGCCGCGCATCGCCATGCACAGGTGAACGCCTTCCATGACGACCGCCACGCCTTTCGGGGCAAGCAGTTCCTGCACGGCGTCGGCCACCTGCGTCGTGATGCGCTCCTGCACCTGCAACCGGCGTGAGTACAGGTCCACGATCCGCGCGAACTTACTCAGGCCCAGAATCTTCCCGTCCGGAATGTACGCGATGTGCGCCCGGCCGTAGAAGGGGAGCATGTGGTGCTCGCACATGGAGTAGAACTCGATGTCCTTCACGATCACCATTTCGCTGCCGTCAGCGGCGAACACGGCGTCCCCCACCGCCTCGTGCAGCGTCTTCTGGTACCCGGCGGTCAGGAACCCCCAGGCTTTCGCCACGCGGTGCGGGGTTTTTAGCAGCCCCTCGCGCTCCGGGTCCTCTCCGATGGCGCCCAGCCAGCTGTGGGTCAGTTCACTCAGGCCCGGCACTTCCTGCTTCTCGTCAGCGGCGCTGATCACTGTTTCAATCGTCAAAGTCTGGCTCCTTCCCACGCTTCCCGCTGCGGGCGCATGAACGTGAATGCCGCGAGTGTAGGTCCTGGCCCCTGGCGGCACTGTCAAAAAAGATTCAGGAACTCCCCACGGGCCTCCCGGCCAGGCGGAAGTCCGCTCTCAGGCGCGGCCCGCCCTCACGTCCAGCTGACCTCACCGTACGTCTGCTCGCGGGCCGGTCCGGCCGAGAAGATCACCACGGGGCAGTTCACGGTTTCCTCGATCAGGTCCAGGTACGCCTGCGCCTCCCCGGGCAGCGTCGCGCGGCTGTCGGCGCCTTCGGTGGTCGCCCAGCCCTTCATGCGTTTCATGACCGGTTGACCGTCCGCGTCGTAGCCCACGCAGACCGGCACCTCGTCCAGGCCCGCCAGGACGTCCATCTTGTTGATGACCAGCCCGTCCAGGCCGTTCACGTCCACCGCGTACCTCAGCAGGTGCAGGTCCAGCCAGCCCACCCGGCGTGGACGGCCGGTCGTCGTGCCGAACTCGTCCCAGGGTTGGCTGCCGTCGCCACGCAGACGCAGGATGCCCGCCTCGTCATGTACTTCCGTGACGAACGGCCCGTGCCCGACGCGGGTGTTGAAGGCCTTCGCCACGCCGTACACCTTGTGAATGGCCTTGTGGTTCACGCCCGCCCCCACCAGAATGCCGCCCACCGTGGGGTGGCTGCTGGTCACGAACGGGTACGTGCCGTAGTTCAGGTCCAGCAGGGTCGCCTGCGCGCCCTCGAACAGCACGTTGCGGCCGTCACGAATGGCGGCGCGCAGTTGCTCGCCCGTGTCCTGAATGAACGGCGCGAGCGCCTCGCGGGTCGGGGCGAGGGACTCCATCGCCACCTCCACGCCCGTCCAGCCCGCGTCGCGGGTGCTGTTCGGCTTGGCTTCCAGCAGCCGCTCGATCCGCTCGCGCAGCACGCCGTCGTCCAGCAGATCACCGAAGCGGATGCCCACGCGGCGCGCCCGGTCCGCGTACGCCGGGCCGATCCCGCGCCCGGTCGTGCCCACGAAGTCCTTCCGGCCATCCACGAACTTGTGGTGAGGCAGCACCAGGTGCGCCCGGTCACTGATCCGCAGGTCCGGGTTCAGCCCCCCCGCCAGGAGGTTGCGGCGTTCCTCCATGAACTTGTCCGCGTCGATGACCATCCCGTCACCCAGCACGCTGACCGTCCCGTCATGCAGCACGCCGCTGGGCAGCAGGTTCAACTTGAACGTCTGCCCCTTCGCCGTGACCGTATGCCCGGCGTTCGCGCCGCCCTGATACCGCACCACGAACTCGGCTTCCGGCGCCAGGAAATCCGTGATCTTCCCCTTGCCTTCATCGCCCCACTGAGCGCCAACAATCGCAATTCCAGGCATTCAAGCCCTCCACGCCACGCGCACAGACTTGCTCCCCTTACCCGCACCTCACCAGGAGGCCAGAGCAAAAAAAACACGGCGCGCAGCACCGTAACTCAGTGTACGGGAAACGGCAGGCCACCCGGCGGGACTTGTTTACCAGAGACGGACAGGCGACACCTGGACATCTCTGAAAAAACCTCAACCCCTATGCCGTTCAGACTGGCCTGCCATCCCGGTAATGCTCGTGTGAACGGTACGCACTCGTGAACCGACCGATGAATGTCGGCGTGGTGTGTTCAGATCGTTTCGGACGGAAGGGACTATGCGTGACCGCCCAGTCGTACAACCCTTCATCCAGAGGGTAGGAGGTCAGCAGGCCTGTCAGGCCATGACGTCGAATCCAGGCTTCCGCCTTCTCGCGCGTGGAAAACACACCTGAAGCCAGTTGAGCCTCCTCAGCATGAAAGATCCAGACCTCGTTCACCCTTCCTGCCCCGTCAGTGTGAGGACCAGCCTGCGGGGGCCGCCGTGGTCGCGGTGTTCGCAGAGGTACACGCCCTGCCACGTGCCCAGCGCCAGCCGACCGTCCCGCACGGGCAGCGTCAGGCTGGGGCCCAGCAGGCTGGCCTTGATGTGCGCCGCCATGTCGTCGGCCCCCTCCAGGGTGTGCGTAAAGGGCGCCCAGCCGTCCGAGACGGCGTGATTGAAGTACGTCTCGAAATCACGGCGGACATCCGGGCTGGCGTTCTCGTTCAGGGTGAGGCTGGCACTCGTGTGCTGAAGAAAGACATGCAGCAGCCCCGCGCGGGTGCGGGCCAGTTCCGGAACGGCCTGCGCGACCTCCCGCGTGATCAGGTGAAAGCCGCGCCGCCGCTCGGGCAGGGTCAAGAGATGCTGCGCCCACATACGGCTCAGGGTAGCGCCGCAGGCCCCTCATGCACGCCCGTTACCCTGAACGCCTGATGCGCCCCGCCCCCACCCGACCCCTGACGCGCCTTCTCACGCCTCTGGTGTTCACTGGGCTCATGACCGCCCAGGCCGCCCCCAGCACTGCCAGCAGCGACCCTACCAGTACCCTGACCGTGCCCGTCAGCGTGCCCCTGGCCGGCGTGCAGGTGGCCGCGAACGCCCGCGTTCCACTGGAATTCGCGCGCGTAAACGAGGCACGCACCTTCCTGGGCGGTCTGCTGCGCGTCACGCTGAAAGGCGCCGTCACCCGCGCCGGGCACGTGCAGGTCCAGGCCCTGCCGGACGGCTCCGGGCTGCGCATCAGCGTGCCCATCCGCGCCGCCTTGCGCGCCGAACCGGTGGGCGCCGGCGCGTTCCTCGCAAGGGACTTCGGAGGCGAGGCGACCGTCACCCTGACCGTCACGCCCACCATCACCCCGGACTGGGAAGCCGACGTGACCATCACTGGCGACTACACCTGGACCGACCCCCTGAGTGCCGAACTCGCCCAGGGCGTGCGCGTCAGCGTGCAGTCCCTCGTTGACACCCAGGTCCGCGCGCAACTGGACACCCTGGCCGCGCAGGTCCGCACCACCATCCGCGAACAGGCCCGCCTGCGCCAGCGCGCCACCACCCTATGGACCCGCGCGCAGCAAGCCTGGACGCTCCCCACCCCCGACCCCGCCTATGCCCCCGCCTATGCCCACGCCACCCCCCTCACCCTGAGCGTCACCCCCTTCCAGTTCACGCCCGACGCCCTGAACGTCACCCTCGGCGCCCAGGTCCGCCTGAACGCCAGCCTGGGCCGACCCACCCCCCACACCCCCACGCCCCTCCCACCCCTACGCCGCGCCCCCACCCTCACCCCCGACCTGCACCTGCGCGTCCCCGCCCGCCTCCCCTACCCCGAACTGTCCGCCGCCGCCACCCGCGAAGCCGCCCGCCGCACCCTCACCCTCCCCGTCCCCACCCACCCCACCCTGAAAGTCACCCGCGTCACCCTCCGCCCCACCGGCACCGACCTGACCGCCACCATCAACCTCCAGATCACCGGCCCCCTCGGCCTGAAGCTCAACGCCACCACCGACGTACGCGCCGCCCCCACCCTGAACCCCACCACCCAGACCCTCACCCTGGACAACGCCACCGTCACCACCCGCCGGGAGGGCCTCACCGGGCTCGCGTTCGCCTGGCTGGCCGACGCCCGCGCCCAGGCGTACGTCAAACAGGCCGCCCGCATCGACCTGACCCCCCACCTGAACGCCGCCCAGAGCAACCTGCAACGCCGCCTGCCATTCACGCCCGCCCCCGGCATCACCCTCGCCGGACAGGTCCGCACCCTGCGCCTGACCAGCCTGAACGTCACGCCCGACGCGCTGATCGTCACCGCCGAAGCGACCGGGACTCTCGGGGCCAACGTTCAGGTGGAGTAAGGGGGGTGTCTGTGGGGGGCTTTCCGTGTGCTGCCCCACCCCCCAGCCCCCTACCCCAGGGGGGCAGGGGGAGCAGCGTTGCACTGGGCAGGT
>NZ_JAGLBB010000006.1 GCF_018260555.1 Deinococcus sp.
CCCAGCACGCCGGCCGGGTCGGCCTGCACCTGCGCGGCCGTGGCGTTCAGGCGCGTCAGGAGGCGGCGCACGTTCGGTTCGGTCCACGTGACGCTCAGGCGCGGCCACAGGAGCGGCTGCCCCAGCCCGTGCAGCGGGTACACGTCCCGCAGCTGCGCGCCGTACGCGATCTCGCCCGGGCCGACCACGAAGGCCAGGGTGGGCAGCAGCGCGTCCTGCACGGCCGGGCGCAGGCCAGCGGCGGGTGTGATCCGGCTGGGGTCGCCCGCCAGGACCGCCAGAAGGTCCGCGTGAGAGTACGCAGCGCGGTCCGTACTGAAGGCGCGGCCGTCAAAGCGCAGCAGGCGCCTGAGCCCGTCGTCCTCCTCGATGAACAGGTTGGTCGCTCCGGCCGGTCGGCGCAGTTGCGGCGTGAACCCGTCGGCTTCCAGGCGCGCGGCGGCCGCCTCGATGGCCTCACTGGACGCCAGGGGCCGCTCCAGTTCGCGTGCCAGCGTCGGCGCCATGAGCGCGGCCAGCGCGGGGTGCAGCGGGTCCAGGACGAGCAGTCCGGCGGGAGCCAGCAGGCCGTGAATCAGGCGGGCGAACACGTCGGCGTACCGGCCGGGCGCGCCTCCCGGCCCGCTCACAGCCCGGTCGAAGCGGGCGCGGACGGCTGCCACGTGCTCGGCGGGCGCCTCGAAGGCGTCCAGCAGCGCGTGAACCTGCGCCGTCCATTCCGCGCGCCAAGGCACACGCCCGACAGGCACGCCCTGCGGCACGTCCAGGGTCAGGCGGTGCAGGCGCTCCCCGAGGTCCAGCAGGGTGGTGCCCGCCACCTCGGCCGCGTCGTGATCCTGACTGGCAACCCAGTACACGGCCACCACCGGGGCGTCCTCGCGGTCCTCCTGGCGGGCCAGCAGCGCCGCGTCGGCGGCCTTGTGCACCGAGTACGCCGGGCCGGTCAGGGCGCCCGCCTGCTGCCCGGTCACGACCACGCGGGACGCCGGGTGTTCCAGGCGTTCCAGCGCCGCCCTGGCGTGTGCGTCGAGCGTGCCCAGGTCGCGGTGGTACGCGCGCAGCGCCTCTGAGAGCGCGGCGCGGTTCACGTCACCGCGAGTCTCGGCGCGCGCCTGCTCCAGCGCTCCTACCGGCAGGCGGAAGTACTCCTGCATGCCACCCTTCCTGAATTCCGCTCCTGCGTTCCGCGCCATTGTTCTTCCTTCCGCCCTCGCGCCGCTCGCTGGCGGCGCGGGCCGTCCCCGGCGTCCGCCAGGGCGTGATGTCCGTTCCCTCAGGCGACCCGGTGTGGGCCGCCACGCGACTCAGGCGGACAGCCGCCTGTTTTCCTCATCCCCCCCCGACCGCGCGGGGTTGAGGCCGTCCGGCGTACTCCTTGCCCGACGCCACTCGGATGGAACGGGAACCCACTCCACCGGAGTCCGTATCACACTACACCGACTGTTACAGCACACTGTGAAGTCAAGCCCAGCCGTCAAGCCCGGAACTGGAGCGCAGAAGTCCGGCCTACGAGAAGACGGGCCGACGAGAAGATAGGCCGACGGGCGGTCCGGGGTGCACACTCAGCGCAGCGGATCGCGCGTCGCGCGTTGCAGGCCGTCGCGGTCGGTCAGGATGATCCGGCGGTACCCGAGGTCCAGCAGGCCGCGCGAGCGGAAGTCCCCCAGCAGTTTCGTGATCGTCTCGCGGGTGCTGCCCACCACGTGCGCGAGGTCCTGATGCGACACCCGGTCGCGCAGCGCGTGCGACCCGCCCTCCGGCCAGGGGCCCTCGCGTTCGGCGAGGGTCAGCAGCGCCAGCGCCAGCCGCTGCGACACCTCCAGGAACACCAGACCCGAGAGCCGCTCCTGCACGCCGCGCGTCTGCCGGGTAATCTGCTCGGTCAGGGCGACGCCCACCGCCGGGTGCGCCTGCGTGACGCGGTGCAGGGTGTCCTGGCCCAGCATCAGGGCCTCCGTGTCGTCCATCGCCTCGGCGTACATGCCGCAGCGTTCACCGGGAATCAGGGACATCACGCCCAGCAGCGAGCCGGGGCCGTGCACGTCCAGCGTGACCTCACGTGCTCCGGACCCCAGCCGGTACAGCCGCACGGACCCCCGCATCATGACGTACAGCGTCTCCGCGTGATCCTCCGGGTGGTACAGCAGTTCGGCGCGGGTCCAGCGTCCCACCCGTCCCGCCGCGACCACCTGCGCCTGAGCGTCCGCAGGTAAAGCACCGAAAGCACCGGGCAACATGGGTAGCAGTATGCCTTACCGGCCCCTCCCGCGCACGACCCGTACATGACCCGGCCCGCGCACAACCCGGCCTGCGCACGCTCAACTGCTCTACAATCCGCGACAGCATGACCCACCCCGACCACACCCAGCGCCTGACCCTGTTCGACCTGCCGCTGGACAACATCACGCTCGGCGCCACGCTCGACCGTCTGGGCGACTGGATCTACCGCTCCCCCCGCGCCCCACACACCGTCGTGACCCTGAACCCGGAATTTGTCGTGCAGTCACGTACCCAGCCGGACTTCGTGAGTGCCATGCAGGCCGCGGACCTCGTCACTGCCGACGGCGTGGGCATCGTGTGGGCCGCGCGGCAACTGTGCGCGCAGGAGGTTCCGCGCGCGCCGGGCTTCGACATCGTGCAGGGCCTCATGAAACGCCACGGCGCGGACCTGCGCGTGTTCTTCCTGGGCGCCCGGCCCGGTGTGGCCGAGGTCGCCGCGCAGAACGCCGCGCGCGAATACGGCATTCAGGTGGCCGGCATTCATCACGGGTACTTCGACCAGTCCGACGATCAGCGCGTGGTTGAACTCGTCCGTGACAGCGGCGCCGACCTGCTCCTGACCGCCATGGGAGCCGGGCGGCAGGAAACCTTCAACCAGTACTGGCGGCAGGTGATGAACGTGCCCGTCATGATCGGCTGCGGCGGCGTGATCGACGTGCTGGCGGGCACCGCCGATCTCGCGCCCGACTGGACGCGCCGCCTGGGCGTCGAGTGGATCTGGCGGGTCGCCGGGGACCGGAAACGCTGGAACCGCGCGCCGCGCCTCGCTCAGTTCGTGCGGATGGTCCGCGCCGAAAAGCGCCGTGCGGGTACCCGCCCCGGCTGACCCCACCCCGTCACTGATCAGGCGTCACAGAGTGATGGTTCCTTTTGCTCCTTCTCTCATACGGACTGCCGCTCCACTGCGCCACAGTCGTAAAAGCGCCGCCTGCGGCTCCATACCGCGCAATCCATGCGCCCTTCCTAATCGCGTCCGCTCGGATTGATTCAGAACTGCAGCGAATCAATCGGAATCCGCATCAGGCGAGGCCGCAGGCGCGCTGCACCAGCAGGTGCAGTTCATCGCGGCCCAGGCGGCGGGCGTCCAGGGTCAGGTCGTCGGGTAAGCCGCTCAGGCCCGCGACCAGCGGCGTGAAGCGCAGTTCCGGCCGGGCGATCAGTTCCCGGCGGGCGGTGAAGGCCAGCACGAAATCCACCCGCAGTTCGAAGTGTGCGTTCAGTTCCGTCCGCAGTGGGACAGGATCGCCGCTCAGCAGGGCCAGCAGCGCCGGGTGCGGCGCGAAACCGTCCTCCAGGTCGCGCGCGGCGCGCACCTCATCTACAAAGATGCCGGCGTTCGGCAGGGTGTAACCGCTCACGCGGCGGCGGCAGACTTCCGGCGCGTCGCCGCGCACCAGGGTCACCTGCCGCCCAGCCCGCGAGGCGCCGCCCAGCATGGACCAGAGACGACCCAGACTGGAGTAACGGGCCAGCTCCGCGTATCCGGCCGGACGGTCCGGCAGGGGACGGGTGGGGCGCGGCGTGGAGGGGGCGCTCATGGGCGGATGCTAGCGCCTGGGCCGGGGCGGGTCGGCGGCCCGACCGTGAAGGCCGTATGAACAGGCCGGGGGCGTCAAGCGCGACAGTGCACGCAATCTGGGTAGTGTTGTACGCGGTACAACACAGGGCATGAACACTCCGAATCTGGACGCCCAGGCGCTGCTGGCCGGGCTGGACCTCGAAGCCCTCGCGCGCCTGAACCAACGGCTCGACCTGGGTGCCCTCGTGAAGGCCGCCGCCGGCATGAGCGACTCGCAGCTCAAGGGCCTGACCAGCATGCTGAGCGGCCCGCCTGCCGGGGAGCCCAAGCTGCCCACCCCGAACGCGGACTTCTTCGGGCAGATGGACACCCTGAGCGCCGAGCAGCGTGACTTTGCTGCCGAGGTCAGGGGGTTCATGCACGCACACGTGGCGCCCATCATGAACGAGTACTGGAACCGCGACGAGTTCCCCCGCCACCTGATCCCGGAACTGAAAAAACACGATTTCCTGCGCCGCATCTGGAACGAGGACGGCAGCCGCACCCCGGACGCGACCGTCATGGAAGGCCTGTTCACCATGGAGGCCTGCAAGGTCGATGTGAGTACCGCCGTGTTCTTCGGCGTGCACGCCGGTCTGGCCTTCGCGTCTATCGCGCTGGGCGGCAACGACGCGCAGAAGGCCGAGTGGCTGCCCAGGATGCTGGATATGGACGTGATCGGTGCGTTCGGCCTGACCGAACCCGAGGGCGGCTCGCAGGTCAGTCAGGGCATGCGCACCACCTGCAAACGCGACGGTGACAGCTGGACCCTGCGCGGCCAGAAAAAATGGATCGGGAACAGCCCCTTCAGCGACTTTACGGTCGTCTGGGCGCGCGACGTGGACACCCAGGAGGTGCGCGGCTTCATCGTCCGCGCCGGCACACCCGGGTACAGCGTCGAGAAGATCGAGGGCAAGACCGCGCTGCGCATCGTCGAGAACGGCCTGATCACCCTGGACGACTGCCGCGTGCCGGACACCGACCGCCTGCAGAACGTGCAGGGCTGGCGCACCACCGCCGAGATCCTGAAACTCACCCGCGCCGGTGTGGCGTGGCAGGGCGTCGGGTGCGCCATGGGCGCCTACGAACTGGCGCTTGCGTACGCCCAGAGCCGGGAACAGTTCGGCAAACGCATCGGGGAATTCCAGCTTATCCAGAACCACCTCGTGCACATGCTGGGCAACGTGACCAGCCTGTTCAGCCTGTGCCTGCGCCTGAGCCACATGGCCGACGCCGGTCACATGCACGACGAGCACGCCGCGCTCGCCAAGGTGGTCACCGCCGCCCGCTGCCGCGAGACGGTCGCCCTGGCCCGCGAGACCTTCGGCGGAAACGGCATCCTGCTGGAGTACGGCGTCGCCAAGCACTTCGCGGACACCGAGGCCATCTACTCCTACGAGGGCACCAACGAGATCAACACCCTGGTCGTCGGCCGGGCCATCACGGGCCTCAGCGCCTTCGTGTAACGACAGGCTCCGGTTGGCCGGACTCCTCCCCGGTCCCACTCGCGTCCGCTCGGATGAAACAGTTCTCGCAGACCGTTTCATCCGCGTCCGTTTTGGGGGGCGTGATGGTCTGGGCGAGGATTCCGGATGGTCAACACGCGACGTGCCCAGGGGCTCCTGAATGCCTGCAGCCCCAGGCTGACAGCGCCCGAGCCTGACAGTGCCCGAGCCTGACAGTGCCCGAGCCCGATAGGGCAGCTCATCTTCTTCGCGTTCCACCGAGCATGGGCAACGGCTGAAGGGGCCGCGCACCCGCCCGGCAGGCAACGGGGCAATCATGCCGGGATGAACGACGGTCCACCCTCCTCCCGTGACAGCTCCCCTCCCGACGACCGGCCCCGTGACGGGTTAGTGCAGGTGCGCGGCGCGCGGGAACACAACCTGAAGAACGTGGACGTGGACCTCCCGCGCGACGCGCTCGTGGTGTTCACGGGCGTGTCGGGCTCCGGGAAGTCCTCGCTGGCGTTCGGGACGCTGTACGCCGAGGCGCAGCGCCGCTACCTGGATTCCGTGTCGCCGTACGCGCGGCGCCTGTTCAATCAGCTCGGCACGCCGGACGTGGACCGCATCGACGGCCTGCCACCCGCCGTGGCGTTGCAGCAGGGAAGGGGCGTCACGTCGGCGCGCAGCAGCGTGGGCAGCCTGACCACCCTGAACAACGTGCTGCGCCTGCTGTACTCCCGCGCCGGGGATTACCCGCCCGGTCAGGGCATCATTTACGCAGAAGGGTTCTCGCCGAACACGCCCGAGGGTGCCTGCCCGGAATGTCATGGGCTGGGCCGCGTGTTCGCCGTGACCGAGGAGAGCATGGTCCCGGACCCGTCCCTGACCATCCGTGAGCGGGCCGTGGCGGCGTGGCCGACCGCGTGGGCCGGGCAGAACCAGCGCGATATCCTGGTCTCGCTGGGTTACGACGTGGACACCCCCTGGCAGGACCTGCCGCGCGAGGCCCGCGACTGGATCCTGTTCACGGATGAGCAGCCGCAGGTGCCGGTGTATCCGGGCCTGACGCCCGAGGAGACGCGCCGGGCCGTGAAACGCCGCGCCGAACCGTCGTACCTGGGTACCTTCACGTCCGCGCGGCGGCACGTGCTGCACACCTTCGCGAACAGCGGCAGCGAGAGCATGAAACGCCGGGCGGCGTCGTTCATGGTGATCCGCCAGTGCCCGGTCTGCCACGGCAAGCGCCTGACCCGCGCGGCCCTGGGCGTCACGTTCGCCGGGCTGGACATCATGGACTTCTCGCGCCTGCCGCTGCGCCGCGCCGCCGAACTGCTCGCTCCCGCCGCCGCCGGTCAGACCGCCCGTCCGGACGGCGCGCCCCGCCCGCCCGAGGAGGCGCTGGCCCTGACCCGGCTGGCCGCCGACCTGTGCGCCCGCGTGGACGTGCTGGAACGCCTGGGCCTGGGCTACCTGACCCTGGAGCGCGGCACGCCGACCCTGTCGCCCGGCGAACTGCAACGCCTGCGCCTCGCCACGCAGCTGTACTCGAGCCTGTTCGGGGTCGTGTACGTACTGGACGAACCCTCTGCCGGGCTTCACCCCGCCGACACCGAGGCGCTGCTGACTGCCCTGGACCGCCTGAAGGCCGGTGGGAACTCGCTGTTCGTGGTCGATCACGAACCCGGCGTGATCCGCCACGCGGACTGGATTGTGGATGTCGGCCCGCACGCCGGACAGCACGGCGGGCGGGTGCTGTACAGCGGCCCCCCGGCGGGCCTGCGCGACGTGCCGGACTCCCTGACCGCCCGGCACCTGTTCGGGCCGCCCGCTCCGCTGCCCCGGGTGCGCCGCGACCCGCGGGGCTGGCTGGACCTGCGCGGCGTGACCCGCAACAACCTGCGCGGCGTGGATGTCCGCCTGCCGCTGGGCGTCCTGACGGCCGTGACGGGCGTGAGCGGGTCCGGGAAGTCCAGTCTGCTCACCCAGGCCCTCGCGGACCTGCTGGGCGCCCACCTGGGCCGCGAGACCGCCCCGGCAGGAGCGGGCGCGGACCCGGCCGATCTGCTGACCATAGACGACGCCCCCGCCCCCACGCAGGGCACCCTGGGCGGCGACCTGGGGCGCGTGCGGCGGCTGGTGCAGGTCACTCAGGCTCCCATCGGGCGCACGCCACGCAGCAACCTCGCCACGTACACGGGCCTGTTCGACCACGTACGCCGCCTGTTCGCCGCCACCCCCCTGGCCCGGGAGCGCCGCTACGGCGCGGGGCGATTCTCGTTCAATGTCCGGGGCGGCCGCTGCGAACACTGCCAGGGCGAGGGCTTCGTGACCGTGGAACTGCTGTTCCTGCCGTCCGTGTACGCTCCCTGCCCCGTCTGCCACGGCACCCGTTTCAACGCCGACACGCTGGAGGTCACCTGGCAGGGCGTGAACATCGCGCAGGTTCTGAACCTCACCGTGGACGCTGCCGCACCGGTGTTCGCCCATGAGGCGCCCATCCACCGCGCCCTGAGCACCCTGCAGGAAGTGGGCCTGGGCTACCTGCGCCTCGGGCAGCCTGCCACGGAACTCTCGGGCGGCGAGGCGCAGCGCGTGAAACTGGCCGCCGAACTCCACAAATCCGTGCGCGGGCACACCGTCTACCTGCTGGACGAACCTACCACCGGCCTGCACCCCAGCGACGTGGAACGCCTGCACGCGCAGCTGCGCCGACTCGTGGACGCCGGGCATAGCGTCATGGTCGTCGAGCACGACCTGGACGTGATCGCCGCGAGCGACTGGGTCGTGGACCTCGGCCCCGGGGCGGGCGAAGACGGCGGCCAGATCGTGGCGCAGGGCACGCCCGAACAGGTCGCCCACGCTCCCGGCAGCCGCACCGCACCATACCTGCGGCGCGAACTGGACAGACGCGCGCCGCCTGTCCTGACCTGAAGGGCCGCAGAACAGCCCTCCCCACCTTTAGGGAAGGGCTGCCGCCTGGGTGCTGGCCCGGGTTACTGGAACAGTTGCGACACCTTGATCAGGGTCTGCCACACGCCCCAGACCAGGGGAATGCCGGGCACCAGCCACGCCAGATAGATCACGGGAGACAGGGGTTGGGTGGGGACGGGGGTGGAAGGGGTCATGCGGGCCTCCTGGCTGGAATGCTTGCTGAGGTGGGCGTCAGTCGTGGCTCTGTCAGTCGTGGTGGGCGGCGGGCGCGGGGCTCTTCGCCCAGAATTTCTCGGCGACGGGGCGGACCAGCAGGTTGGCCACGAACCCCACGACCAGCAGCGCGGCCATGATGTACATGGTGGTGCTGTACGCCTGCGCGGCGGGAATCCCGGCCCTGATCTGACTGTCGCGGAAGCCGTTCACGAGGCTGGGCCCCACGATGGCGGCGGCACTCCAGGCGAGCAGCAGGCGGCCGTGGATCGCGCCGACGTTCGCAGTGCCGAACATGTCGCGCAGGTACGCGGGAATGGTGGCGAAGCCGCCTCCGTACATGCTCATGATCACGCAGAAGCCCGCCACGAACAGCGCCAGGCTGCCCATGTTGCCGAACAGGGGAATCAGGAAGTACAGCACGGCGCCCAGCGCGAAGAAGATCATGTACGTGGGCTTGCGCCCGATGCGGTCGCTGGTCGAGGACCAGATGAACCGCCCGGCCATGTTGAAGATGCTCAGCAGGCCCACGAACCCGGCGGCGGCGGCGGCCGTCACGCCGTTCCCGGCACCCAGGACGCGGTCGCTGAACATCTCCTGAATCATCACGCTGGCCTGCCCGAGCACGCCGATACCGGCCGTGACGTTCAGGAACAGCACGGCGAACAGCAGCCAGAATTGCGGCGTGCGGAAGGCCTGATCGACCAGCACGTTGTGAGAGGAAATCATGCCGCCCGGAGCCTGCGCTTTCGGGATCCACCCGGCGGGTTTCCAGCCGTCGGCAGGCACACGGATCAGGAACGCGCCGAACAGCATGAACAGCAGGTACAGGGCGCCCATGATCAGGAAGGTCGTACCGACGCCCAGCGTGCCGTCCCCGGCAAAACGGGTCATGAGCGCCGTGCCCAGCGGACTGCCGATCAATGCGCCGCCGCCAAAGCCCATGATGGCCATTCCGGTCGCCAGTCCCGGCCGGTCCGGGAACCACTTGATGAGCGTACTGACCGGGCTGATGTACCCCAGCCCCAGGCCGATACCGCCCAGAACGCCGTTCCCGAGGATCACGAGTGGCAGCGAGTGCAGTTTCACGCCCAGCGCCGCAACGAAGAATCCGCCGCAGAACAGCAGGGCGCTGGCGAACATGGTCTTGCGGGGGCCCTCACGTTCCACCCACTTGCCGAAGATGGCGCTACTGGCTCCCAGGAAGAACAGGGCCACGCTGAAGATCAGGCCCACCTGGAACAGGGACCAGTCGCCGGGCGCGCCCGTCTCGGCGCTCAGGTCGCCGCTGAGCAGGCGGGAAAGAGGCTTGTTGAACACCGAGTACCCGTAGATCTGCCCGATGCTCAGGTGAACGGCCAGTGCGGCGGGCGGGACCAGCCAGCGTGTCCAGTTTGATCCGGCGACAGAATGCTCACGATCCAGAAATCCCATACGTCCTCCTGACGCCCTTTAGGTTGTTAAACATGAAGGAGTCTAGCCCCCTGCGGTAGGGACGTACTTCATCGTTTCAGACCTAACAGCTCATCATGCGGACTGCGGTTGAAGGGGCTGTCAAGTCCCTCTAATCCGAGCAAAATGTGTAGAAGCGGAACAGAGAGTGCCTGTATCATGCGGCGCCGCTTACCCTTCCGGCCGGTCACGGGCCGGCCCTGACCCGGTCGGCCCCGGCGTATACCGTCAGGCGCCCCTCGCGGGTAAAGCCGCACAGGGTCACGCCAAACACGGCCGCCGTATCGACCGCCAAGCTGGTCGCCGCGCCCACCGCCACCACCACGCCGATCCCGGCTGTCACGGCCTTCTGCGCAATCTCGAAGCCCGCGCGGCTGCTGACGACGAGCACCTGACCGCCCAGCGGCCCGGGCTGCTGACCGTGCGCCCAGCCGACCACCTTATCCACGGCGTTATGCCGCCCCACGTCCTCCCGCGCGCAGCGCAGCGTGCCCTGCGACGTGAACAGCGCCGCGCCGTGCAGCCCCCCGGTCGCCGCGAAGCCCGGTTGAGCTGAGCGCAACGTGCCGGGCAGGCCCGCGAGGAACGTGGCGTCCAGCGGTCCCGCTGTCCATACCGGGCCCGGGGCGCGCGCCGCCAGTCCCTCGATACTGCCCGACCCGCACACCCCGCAGGCACTCGACGACACGGCCAGGCGCGCGCCCGCTGCCAGGCGCGCGTACTCCGGCGTGCGCAGATGCCACACGTTCGGGTTCTCCGCGTCGGGGTCCAGCGTGAACGCGGCGGGGAGCAGACCCTCGGAGATCAGCCAACCCAGCAGCAATTCGCGGTCGTGCCCGGGCGTGCGCATCAGCACACCCAGCGGCAGGCCAGCCCCCGCGCTCTGCGGTTCCGCGCCGCTGGGCGCGTGCAGGCGCAGTTCCAGCGGCTCCTCGACCGCCACGGCGTCCACGCGTCCTGTGCCCACCCCGTCCCGGAACAGCGTGACGGGGAGGCTCACGCTCGCCTCCCCGCCGCTGCCGTGCGCGGTGCTCAGCGGCCCACCTCGGACTGATTGGCGGTCTTCGGTACGTCGCCGTTCGCCTCACGCAGCGCCCGCCCCGCACCCTTCAGAACCGCGAACAGGGCGCCCAGCGCCACCTGCACGTCCCGGTCCCCGAGCAGCCCCATCAGTTCGCCCAGGCCCACGCCCTTCCCGGACGTGACGTGCCGCGCGCCCTCGTTCACGCCGGTCGTGATGGCGCTGCCCAGCAGGCCGACCTCACGCGGGTCCAGCGCCGCCAGGGTCTTTCCCAGTTCCGCAGCGTTGCGCAGCAGGGTCGTGCCGCTCTGGCCGCCCGTGAGGTGCAGCAGCGACGCGATCAGGCCCTCGCCGCCCCGCACGGTCTTGCCCGCCACATCCAGCACACCGTGCTCATGGAGTTGGCGCAGCAGGTACAGGCCTTCTAACAGCGCGTCGGTGGAATCCTGGACCTCTGAACGCAGTTTCTCCTGCGCGGTCGGGGTGCGGGGCGTGAATTCAAGTGGTTTCGCCATGGTGTCTCCTGCGCGGAAGCGGAGAGGCGGTTGCCTGCTCCGCTTCCGCTGAATGTCATACGGACTCCGATTGAATGGGTTGCAAAGCCCGTTCAATCCGAGCGAAGCGAGTGGGAGCAACACAGATTCCGGACGTGGAGCCGACAATCCGGTGAAGTTTCGGATTGTTAGCGAAACAAACGGAATCCGTATCAGTCGTCAGCGCCGCCCAGCGCGTCGGCGCGGGCATTCAGGCTGTCGCCGTGCATGGGTAGTAGCCCACCGGGGAACACGTAGTCCGGCCGGGACCACTTGCGCGCGACTTCCACGCCGGTCTGCGGGGTCGGGTGGCCCCAGCGGTGGTTCTTGGCGGGCAGTGGGTTCTCACCCACGTCGCGCAGGACTTCCATGCGTACGCGGGTGTCCTTGTACGCGGGCGTGTTCGTGATGCTGTCGCCCCGACTGCCGGTCAGGAAGTTCACGGCGTCCTCGGCTTTGCGGGCGTTCATGGGCACGAACACCTCGTGGCCGCTCACGCGGGCCGTGACGAGCGCGCGCAGGCGAACGGCGCCGTGCTCGCTGATCAGCCGCACCCACTGACCGCTCTGAAGCTGCCGGTCTGCGGCGAGTTCCGGGCTGACCTCCACGAACGAATCCGGCGCCTTCCCGGCAATGCCCTCCACGCGGAAGGTCATGTTGCCCTCGTGAAAGTGCTCCAGCATGCGCCCGCTGTTCAGGTGCAGGTCGAATTCGTCGTTAGGGGCTTCCTGGCGGGGCTTGTACGTGGCCGGGTACAGCCGGGCCTTGCCGTCCGGGAAGTTGAAGCGCTCGCGGTGCAGCAGCGGCGAGTCCGTGCCGTCCTCGGCGACCGGCCAGCACAGCGTGTCGTACCCCTGTAGGCGGTCGTAACTGACGCCCGCGAAGAACGGCGTGAGGCGCGCGATCTCGTCCATGATCTCGCCCGGGTGGCGGTACTGCCAGTCGGCGCCCATGCGCTGCGCGACCGCCTGGTAGATCTGCCAGTCGGGTTTGGTGCCTTTCAGGGGCGGCATGACCTCGTACAGGCGCTGGATGCGGCGCTCGGTGTTCGTGAACGTGCCTTCTTTCTCCAGCGACGCGGCGGCCGGGAATACCACGTCCGCGTAGCGGGCGGTGTTCGTGAAGTACAGGTCCTGCACCACCAGGAACTCCAGCGCCTCGAAACCCTGTTGCAGGTGGTTGGCGTTCGAGTCGGTGAGGCTCATTTCCTCACCCGTGATCCACATGGCCTTGAGCTTGCCCTCGATGGCTGCGTCGATCATCTGGGTGTTGTCCAGGCCGCGTTCCGGGCGCAGCGTGACGCCCCACTCGCGCTGGTGGCGCTGCACGACCAGATCGTCCCCGACCGGCTGGTACCCGCTGACCTGATCAGGCATGGCGCCCATGTCGCTCGCACCCTGCACGTTGTTGTGACCGCGCAGCGGGAAGGCCCCGGTGCCCAGCTTGCCGAGGTTCCCGGTGATCAGCAGCAGGTTGCTGATGGCGGCGCTGGTATCGCTGCCGCCGCACTGCTGCGTGACCCCCATCGCCCACAGGATCGCCACGCGCTCCTCGGCGGCAATCTGGCGGGCCAGGGCCTCGAGCGTCGCGGCGTCAATGCCGGTTTCGCGCTCGGCGTACTCCAGGGTGTAGGTGCTGATGGACTCCCGGAATTCCTCCAGGCCGTTCACACGCTCCGCCAGGAACGCCTTGTCCTCCAGCCCATTCTCCAGGATGAAGCGGCTGATGGCGGCCAGCCACACGAAGTCCGTGCCGGGTTTCGGGCGGATGAACTGGTCGGCGCGGGTCGCGAGTTCATGTTCGCGGATGTCGAACACGATGACCTTCATGGTGCCCAGCTTCTGCGCGCGCTTCACGCGGGTCGCCAGGACCGGGTGGCTCTCGGCGGCGTTGCTGCCCACCGTGATCACCAGGGAAGCGTTCTCGATATCCTTGATGGTGCCGCTGTCCGCGCCGATCCCGGTCGTCAGGGACAGCCCCTTGCTGGCAGGCGACTGGCAGTAGCGCGAGCAGTTGTCCACGTTGTTCGTCCCGATCACCTGACGCGCGAACTTCTGCACCATGAACGCTTCCTCGTTGCTGGCCTTGCTGCTCGCCACGAACGCCAGGGCGTCCGGGCCGTTCCCCGCGCGGATTTCCGTAAAACGGCGCGCCACGAGGTCCAGCGCCTCGTCCCAGGTCGCCTCGCGGAACCGGTCGCCCTCGCGGATCAGCGGGGTGCTCAGGCGGTCTTCGCTGTTCACGTAATCCCAGCCGAACTTGCCTTTCACGCAGGTGCTGATGCCGTTGGCGTGCCCCAGGCCAGGCTCGACCTTCAGGATGTGCCGCTCATCCGTCCAAACGTCGAAGGAGCAGCCCACCCCGCAGTACGTGCACACCGTCTTGGTCTTCTTGATGTACCGGTCACGCGCGGCCGACTCGATCTCACTGACGTTCATGATCGGCCTGAGGCCCGTGCTGACCTCCACGCCCTTGACCACGTCGATGGCGGCGTCCCAGACGGGCAGCGGAATGCCCGTGAACAGGCCCGCCTCGCCGATCATGGAGTTCTCGATCAGGGCGTTGCAGGGGCAGACCGTGACACAGTGCCCGCAGCTGACGCAACTGCTCTCCCCGATGGGTTTGCCGCCGTCCCACAGCACGCGCGGCTGCTCCATCTCCCAGCCGATGGTCAGGGTCTCGTTCACCTGCACGTTCTGGCAGGCTTCCACGCACCGTCCGCATAGGATGCACTGATCCGGATCGTAGCGGTAAAAGGGGTTCGATTCGTCCTTTGCGTACCCTTTCGGCTGGAACGGCCGGGTCTGATGTTCGATGCCCAGCACGCCCAGCGTGTTGTGCACGGTGCAGTTCCCGTTGTTGTTGTCACAGACCGTGCAGTACAGGTCGTGGTTTGCCACCAGCCGGTCATAGGCGTCTCGCTGCGCGGCGCGGGCGGCGATCGTCTGCGTGCGCACCATCATCCCGGCGGCCACCTTCGTGCCGCAGGCGCGGCCCACCACACCGTTGATCTCGACCGCGCAGGTATCGCAGGTCTGAATAGGCCCCAGTTGCGGGTGGTAACACACCTGCGCCAGCTCGATCTGCGCGCGGTTGATCACGTCCACCAGCGGCTCGCCCACCCACGCCAGTTGCGGCGCGCCGTCCACCGTCACCTGAACCTGCTCGCCACGCGGCGGCCGGGTCGGCCCCACCGTGGAACGGATGTGCACGTCGTTCGGCACGTCAATCTCGCCCATACTTTCCTCCCTGAAGCTTTCAAGGGCGAGTATAGGCACGACCCTCGAACATGAAGAGACGGTCAGATGAAGCCGGACTTCATGAATCCCATCCCCAACTGTCCCGCCGCACGGTAAGGCGGCCGCGTGCGCTACAGCACCAGCACGCCGTGATGCTTGGCCTTCTCCTGCGGTTCCACGTGAATGCTGATCGACGACTGCGGCGTCTCGGCGCGGATGGCGTCCTCCAGGCGGTCGCAGATGCTGTGCGCCTCCTGCACCGTCATGTCACCCGGCACCACCATGTGGAACTCGATGAACGTCACGCTTCCCGCGTGCCGGGTGCGCAGGTCATGCATCTCCAGCGCGCCCTGTCCGTGCAGACTCATCGCCTGCCGGATCTTCGCCTCGACATCCGGTTCCACCGCCGCGTCCATCAGGCCGCCCACACTCTCTCGCACCAACCGCCACCCGCTCCACAGGATGTTCAGCGCCACCAGAATCGCCAGCAGCGGGTCCAGCCACGCCTGCCCCGTCAGGCGCGCCGCCAGCACGCCCAGCAGCACGCCCGCGCTGGTGATGACGTCACTGAACACGTGCCGCCCATCGGCCAGCAGCGCCGGCGACCGTAGCGCCCGCCCCTGGCGCAGCAGCACCGACGCCCATACGGCGTTCAGCACGCCGGCCCCCAGGTTCACGCCCAACCCCGGGAGGCCCAACCCCGGTAAACCCAGCCCCGCCTGCCCCGGCAGTGGGACCGGATTCAGCAGCGCCGGTAGCGCCTCGCGCACGATGGCGGCCGCCGCCAGCACGATCAGCACGCCCTCGGCCACCGCGCTGAAGTACTCGGCCTTCGTGTGCCCGTACGGGTGGTTGGCGTCTGCCGGGCGGGCCGCGACCCGCAGCGCGATCAGCGCCGCGACCGCCGCCGCCACGTTGATGATGCTTTCCAGCGCGTCCGAGTACAGCGCCACGCTGCCGGTCATGAGGTACGCCACGTACTTCAGGGACAGCACCACCACCGCCACGAGAATGCTGCCCAGCGCCAGTCTGGACGCACGCGAGGAAGTCTGCCGGGAGGTCGAGGAAGCCGTCACCCGTGGAGCGTAGCAGGGTTAGGCAACCCGAAAACCGTGCCCTGCCCGGGAACACGGCCCGCCACGCCCGCTCCCCCCAAGGCAGGCCATTACGCCCAGGGCAGAACGCCGCCTGATACTATTCCCAGGTGAACCCGCCCGACCTGCTCGCCCAACTGAACCCCACCCAGGCACAGGCCGCCGACCACCACGAAGGCCCCGCCCTGGTCATCGCCGGCGCCGGCAGCGGCAAAACCCGCACCCTCATCTACCGCATCGCCCACCTGATCGGCCACTACGGCGTGGCGCCCGGCGAGATCCTCGCTGTGACCTTCACCAACAAGGCCGCCGCCGAAATGCGCGAACGCGCCAGCCACCTCGTCCCCGGCGCCCAAAACCTCTGGATGAGCACCTTCCACAGCGCCGGCGTGCGCATCCTGCGCGCCTACGGCGAGCACATCGGATTGAAACGCGGCTTCGTCATCTATGACGACGACGACCAGCTCGACGTTCTCAAGGACATCATGGGCAGCCTCCCCGGCATCGGCCCCGACACCAACCCCCGCGTTCTGCGCGGCATCCTCGACCGCGCCAAGAGCAACCTCCAGACCCCAACCGACCTCGACCGCGCCCACGAACCCTACCTCAACGGCATTCCCAAAGAAGCCGCCGCCGAAGCCTACCGCCGCTACGAAACGCGCAAGAAAGCCCAGAACGCCATCGACTTCGGCGACCTCATCACCGAGACCGTCCGCCTGTTCCGCGAGGTCCCCGCCGTCCTGAACGCCGTCCAGAACCGCGCCCGGTTCATTCACGTCGACGAGTACCAGGACACCAACAAAGCCCAGTACGAACTGACCCGCCTGCTCGCCTCCAGGGACCGCAACCTGCTGGTCGTCGGGGACCCCGACCAGTGCCTGCCGCCCGGCACCCTGATCGGCACGCCGCAGGGACCGCGCCCCATCGAGACCATCGCGGAAGGCGACACCGTGTGCGGCGTCGGCGCGTCCTGCACGCGCCTGCCCGCGCAGGTCACGCACGTCAAACGCGGCCACTCGTGCGGGCCACTCTGGAACGTGCAGACGGCAGAACACACGCTGCGCGGCACGCCGCACCACATCGTTCTCGCGCGGCACCAGCCCATGCAGGGACAGTGGTACGTGTACCTGATGTACCGCGAGGACCGCGGCTACCGCGTGGGCCTGACCGTCGGCGCGCGGCAGAACAGCGAGGGGCAGCCCGACTACGGTTACCGCGTCCGCCTGAACCAGGAGAACGGAGACAAGGTCTGGGTCCTGCGCGTCTGCGACACCCGCGCCGACGCCGCGTACTGGGAAGCGCTGTACGCCGCCCGCTACGGCCTGCCCACGGCGCTGTTCCACGGCGTCGGCCGGAACCTCGCCATGGGCGACGACCACCTGCAACGCCTGTTCCGCGAGATCGACACGCCCGCCGCCGCCCGCCGCCTGATGACGGACCTGCACCTGCACCCGGACTTCCCGCACCACCGCCCGCAGAACGGCGTGCGCCGCCAGAGCCTGAACCTCATCATGTTCCAGGACCACCGGCACGGCAGCGTCGGCTACCACCGCATCCAGTGGAGCAGCAACCGCGCCGACATCGCCGCGAAACTCACGGACGCCGGGCACGCCGTCCGCACGAACGGACGCGGCGGCTACCGCCTCGAACTCAGCTGCAAGGACTACCCACAGGCCCTGGCCGAGGCCCGCCAGATCGCGCAGGACGGCGGCCTGGAGCTGCAACGCAAAGCGCAGATCGGCGGCGCCATGTACGCCTTCACGCCCCTGTCACACCTGCACCCTGGCATGCTCCTGCTGGCCGACACCCCACACGGCCTCCAGGAAACAGCCGTCACGCAGGTCACGCAGGAACACTACGACGGCCCCGTGTACGACCTGACCGTCACCCCCACCCACACCTACCTCGCGGGCGGTCTGCTTGTCCACAACAGCATCTACAAGTTCCGTGGCGCGGACATTCAGAACATCCTCGACTTCCAGAAGGACTACACCGACGCGAAGGTCTACATGCTGGAGCACAACTACCGCTCCAGCGCCCGCGTGCTCGGCATCGCCAACCGCCTGATCGAGAACAACGCCGAACGCCTCGACAAGACCCTGAAAGCCGTCAAGGAAGACGGGCCGCCCGTCGTGTTCCACCGCGCCACCGACCACCGCGCCGAGGGGGACTTCGTATCCGAGTGGATCACGCGCCTGCACACCCAGGAGGGCCGCCCGCTGACGGACATGGCCGTGCTGTACCGCACGAACGCGCAGTCCCGCGTGATCGAGGAGAGCCTGCGCCGCGTGCAGATTCCTGCGAAGATCGTGGGCGGCGTGGGCTTCTATGACCGCCGGGAAGTCCGGGACATCCTCGCCTACGCCCGCCTTTCTCTTAACCCCAGTGACGACGTGGCGCTGCGCCGCATCATCGGGCGGCCCCGGCGTGGCATCGGTGACACGGCCCTCACGAAACTCCTGGAGTGGGCCGCCGCGCACCGCACCAGCCTGCTCGAAGCCTGCGCCCGCGCCGACACGGACGGCATTCTTGACCGTGGCGCGCAGAAAGCCGTGGATTTC
The DNA here is from genome assembly GCF_018260555.1 of Deinococcus sp. GTDB lineage: Bacteria > Deinococcota > Deinococci > Deinococcales > Deinococcaceae > Deinococcus. The sequence goes on from NZ_JAGLBB010000006.1 coordinate 18,331, forward strand.
GCCGCACTGATGCACGCCATGAGCGAAGCCGCCGACAACTACGAACCCGGCCCGTTCCTGCGCTACGTGATCGAAACCAGCGGGTACCTCGACCTGCTCCGCCAGGAAGGCCCGGAAGGACAGGTCCGCGCCGAGAACCTCGACGAACTCGTGAACGCCGCCGAGGAATGGTCCCAGGAACATGAGGGCACCATCGGCGATTTCCTCGACGACGCCGCCCTGCTGTCCAGCGTGGACGACATGCGCACCAAGCAGGAGAACAGGGACACCCCGGAAGACGCCGTGACCCTCATGACCATGCACAACGCCAAGGGCCTGGAATTCCCGGTCGTGTTCATCGTGGGCGTCGAGGAAGGCCTGCTGCCCAGCAAGGGCGCCATCGCCGAGGCGGGCGGTATCGAGGAGGAACGCCGCCTGTTCTACGTCGGCATCACCCGCGCCATGGACCGCCTGTTCCTGACCGCCGCCGAGAACCGCATGCAGTACGGCAAAACCAACGCCGCCGAGGACAGCCGCTTCCTTGAGGAAATCGAAGGCGGCTTCGACACCGTTGATCCCTACGGGCAGGTCGTCGAGTACCGCGCCAAAAGCTGGAAAACCTACCGCCCCACCGTCCCCACCAGCGCCGTCAAGAACACCAGCCCCCTGACCTCCGGCATGGCGTACCGGGGCGGCGAACGCGTCCGCCACCCAAAATTCGGCGAGGGACAGGTCCTCGCCGTAGCCGGCATCGGCGACCGGCAGGAAGTCACGGTGCACTTCCCGACCGCCGGAACGAAAAAACTCCTGGTGAAATTCGCAAACCTCTCACCCGCCTGAACGTCGGGCCGGGGTGGTACCGTTGCCGGTTGACGATGTGGCGGAGTCTGCCGGCTGATACCGATTCCGCTTGATTCGCTGCAGTCGCGAATCAAGCGGAATCCGGCTTGGTCATGCGCTCGCCTCGGCGCGCACGCTGGCGTCCGGGTCGGCGCGCAGGCGTTCGTGCAGGGTGGGGGAGAGGTCGGTGCGTCCAGCGAGTGCGAGGCGCACGCCGTCGTCCGGGTCGGCGGCCAGCGTGTCGTGCGTGCTGTCCGGGAGGTTCGGGTGGTGCGCGGCGGCGCGGCGCACCCCGGCGTTCGGGTCGCCGGCCAGCCGGGTCAGGATGTCCGCGTTGGTGGAGGGTGCGTAGGCGACGGCGCGGCGCACCTCGGGGTTCGGGTCGGCGGCCAGCCGGGACAGCAGGTCGCCGCTCAGGTCGGGCCGCACCGCGAGCACGGTCCGCACGTTCGGGTCCGGGTCGCCGATCAGGGCGTCCAGCACGGCCGGACCGAGGTGCTCGGCGCTGGCGACATGCAGGCGGATGTCCTGCTCGGGCGCGCGGGCCAGCGTCAGGACGGCCTCGTCGGGCAGGTCGTTGCGTTCCAGCACGGCGCGGCGCACCGTTTCGGTCTCGTCGGCGGCCAGTCGGATCAGCGTGGTGGGGGGCGTGTCGGGGCGGCGGGCCAGGGCGGCGCGCACGTCCGGGTCGGCGTCCAGTTCGGCGCGTTCCAGCCACGCGGCCGGGACCGTCCAGCCTTGCAGGGCGGCGGCGCGCACGGCGGCGTGCTCGTTGGTGGCCAGCCACTCGCGCACGCTGCGGGGCAGGTCCACGCGGCGGGCCAGGGTGGCCAGGACTTCCGGGTCGCCGTCCGTGCCGAGCGTCAGTGCGCAGTCCAGCGGCAGGTCCAGTCGGCGCGCCACGCCCGCCCGCACCAGTCCGTGCGAGTCACTGACCAGTTCGCGCAGCGCGTCGCCCGGCAGGTCAGGCCGGGCCGCGACGGCCTTGCGCACGTCGTAATCGTCATCGGCCGCCAGTTGCCGCACCAGCGGTTCCGGCAGGGTGTCACGCCGCGCGACGGCCTCGCGGATCTGCCATCCGGCGTCTGTGGCCAGCGCCGCCACGCGCGCCTCGCTGAGGTCCGGGCGGGCGGCCAGGGCCGTGCGCACCGCGTAATCTTCGTGCCGTAGGGCCGCGTCCAGCACCCAGGCGGGCGATCCCGGCGCGTTCAGGAGTGCGATCACGCTGTCCGCCGGGAATGAAGTCAGCAGGTTCGGGCGCGCCAGTCTCATCAGGGGCAGGCCGGGGTTCGACAGCACGTCCGCCGGGTAGGCCGCCGCCAGGGCCCCAAGAATCTCGGTGGGCGTGTTTGGGTGCCGCGCCACGAGTGCCCGCACCCGCGAATCCGGGTGTGCCGACAGGCCGGACAGCGTGTCAGCCGTGGCGCGCGGACTGGCGGCCGCCTCCAGCGCCCCCTCTACCCCCAGGATCGTCAGGGTGCGCGGATCAAGGTCGGAGAACGTCATGCGCCCGATCATGCCACGCGGGCAAGCAGGACGGTGTGGGCACAGTGTGTGGGCCGTGGGTCCGGTGGCCCAGGCCGAGCGTGCCGGTCACGGTCAGCGGCGCGGCGTGTGCGGTTTGCGCTTCGGGGCGCCCGGGAGGCTGGTGGCGTTCACCCGTGTTCCTCCAGTCGCAGGACGTCCCCGAACGGGAATCCCTCGTCTTCCAGGCCGCCGGGCGGCACCACCCACAGCGTGGGCACGCGCGGCGCCTGTTCAGGGAAGTCGCCGTACCCGTCGGTCATGTAGATCAGGACGTCGGGTTCGTGCGCGTCCAGCAACGCGAAGATCGGGCGGAAGTCCGTGCCGCCACCCCCCTGCGGGGGCGGGATCTCGCCGCCGGGTGACAGGTCGTGCGGACCGTACGCCTCAGTGTCTGCGTAGTACAGCGTGGCCCGCACATGCGGGTACGCGCCCAGCACGCCCTGCACTTCGCCCACCAGCGCGCGCACCGCGTCGTCATCCACGCTGCCGGAGGTGTCCACGGCGATCAGGGCGTTCAGGGACTCGTCGTCCAGCGCTTCCAGGTACAGGCCTCGCCCCACGAAACGCCGGTCGAAGCCGCCGAAATCGACGGGCGTGCGCGCCAGGAACCGCCACAGCTGCGCGCGCCAGTCCAGCCGTGCGGGCGCCAGCCGCATCAGTTCGCGGTGCATGCCCAGCGGGTCGTCGCCCTTCCCGCCGCTCATGGCGTCCACGCTGCGGGCCTGCGCCAGGGCCTGCTGCCACTGCCGGGCCACGTTCGGTGAGGGTGCCGCCTTCCTGGGTGGAGCGTCGCCGGGCGGGCCGTCGAGCAGGTCGTCGCCGTCCTCGCCGTCCCCGTCGGGCTCGCCGTCCAGCGCCGTGTACACCTCCTCGACGCTCAGTTTCTCCAGGTGCTCGTCCCGCGCGGCCCCGGCGGAACTGGGCGGCGTGGGCAGCCCGGCGGCCGTGACCATGCCGTTCACGATCAGGTCCGCCGAACGGTTCCAGCGTTTCTTCTCGCGCGGCCCGCGCCGCTGCACGTGCGACAGCGCCGCGTGCAGCACCTCGTGCAGCAGCAGTCCGTCCAGCACATCTGGTGCCAGTCCAGCTGCAACTTCCGGGTTCACGTACACCCGTTCCCCGTCCGTTCCGGCTGCCGCGACCTCCCGTGAGGGCACGAACTCCGCATGAAGCAGCAGCGTCGCGAAGAACGCCGACTTACCCCGCAGCCGCAACCGCGAGCCCGAGATCAGACGCTGGAACTCCGGGGTGACGGGAACCGGGGTCATGGCGCTCCCGGTGTTGAAAGTTGAAGGTTGATGGTTGACAGAGAACCGCCGTTTCCATCCACTTTCAACCATCGACCATCAGCCCCCATCACATCCCCTCCGTGAGCTCCAGCGTCCCCTGCACCAGCGTGGCGAGGCGTTCGTCGCGGCTGATCAGGTCGGCCAGGTCGGCCAGTTGCCCGATGGCCTGGAATTTACTGACCAGGGTGGCCACGTACAGTTGCAGCCACTCGGGTCCGGCGTGGTCGGCCAGCCACGTGAAGGCGTGGTGGGCCTGGTCGGCGCTCTGCGCGCGGGCGGCCAGGCCCACCACGGCGGCGTAGCGGACGCTGGGTTCGTCCGGCAGGCGCAGGCCAGCGCCGCGTCCCTCCAGAACGGTCCCGAGGTCCGGAAGCTGCTCGTACAGGCGCACGAAGGCGCTGAATTCCGCTCCGGCGGCGTCCCCGATGGCGGGCGTGGCGTCCAGTCCGGCGCGGTGCAGGCGGGCGGCCATCTCCCAGGCGCGCGGGCTGGGCCACGCGGGTTGCTGCGGGTCCAGGCGCCACAGCAGTTCGGGCCGGAAGGTCAGGAACGCGATGACGTGCTCGTGCAGGCCGCGCGCCAGGGCGTAGGCGCGCCACGAGTCGAAGTCCGGGCGGACCGTCAGGTGCAAGAAGCGGTTGGCGAGCGGGGCGGGCATGTCGAACACGCTGGCGCGGTCCTCCTTGCGGTTCCCGGCGGCCCACACGAACCACCCGTCGGGCAGCACGTAACTGCCGACCCGGCGGTCGAGGATCAGCTGCTGCGCCATGCCCTGCATGGTGGGGGGGGCCATGTTCACCTCGTCGAGGAACAGCACGCCGTGCCCGCCGCGCGGCAGGAATTCCGGCGGGTACCAGCGGGACACGCCGCCGCCCTGCCCGTCGGCTTCCGGGACGGGCAGGCCGCGCAGGTCGGTGGGGGCCAGCTGCGAGAGTCGGACGTCCACGAAGTCCAGGCCGTGCCGGGCCGCGACCTGCGCCACGACGCTGCTTTTGCCGACGCCGGGGGGGCCCCAGATCATGGTCGAGAGTTTCAGGTCGCCGCTCACGAGGGCGCTGAGGTACGTCTGAAGTTCGTTCGCAGTGAGGCTCACGGGTTCACGCTACCGCACCGGGCCGCCCGGAACGGTGCGGGCGGTACCGGAAGGGCCTTGACGCTTCGGGGTGGGGTCGGTCTGGTGGGCTGAAACGGACTGCCGCTTCATCACACCACAGTCGGGAAGACACAGCCTGTGGCTCCATACCGCGAAGGGGCGTCCGTTGTTCCCAGTCGCATCTGTTCCCAGTTGCAACTGTTCCTACTCGCAACTGTTTCTACTCGCGTCTGTTCGGATGGATTCGGTGCAGTTCCGAATCAATCGGAAGCCATGAGAGGTTATGGTGGGGGTGATTCCCTGATGCCCGGCATCCCCTATACTTTCCCCATACTTTGACTCGGTACAAGTTTCCGCCCGTCTCGTTTCCTGCCTAAAGGAGTTGCCCCTTGCTGCCCCTGATCCACCAAGTGCTGTTCTTCATCTTTGCCCTGATTGCCGGCGGCTTCGGCCTGTGGGGCTTCTACCGTCTGTACCGCCGCGTGGCGCGCGGCGCCCCCGCCAGCGAGGACCGCGCCGGGAACCCCGTCCAGCGCGTACTGTACGCCATCCGGGTCAGTCTCACCCAGGAGCGCACCTTCCGCCGCCGCACCACCATCAGCGTGCTGCACTCCTTCATCTTCTACGGCTTCGTGTACTACCTGCTGGTCAACGTCGTGGACGGCCTCGAAGGGTACATTCCCTTCCACATCTACTCGAAAGACAGCCTGCTGTTCGCCGGGTACAACTTCCTGGCCGACCTGCTCAGCATGCTGGTCCTCGTGGGCGTGGTCAGCCTCCTGATCCGCCGCCTGTTCCTGCCCAGCAAACGCGACTTCCGTTTCACGGACAAGACGCTGCTGCACCCGCTGCTGCGGGCCAACTACATCCTGCGTGACAGTCTGATCGTCTCATCGTTCATCACCTTCCACGTGGGTAGCCGCGTGCTCGGCAACGCCGCGAAGATGGCCGAGGAATCCCGCAAACTTGGCGGGTACGACTCCTTCCAGCCGTTCAGCAGCGCCCTGGGCCGCCTTCTGTTTAACGGGGCCAGCGATCAGGCCATCGAGGGCTGGCGCATCTTCGGGTTCTGGGGCGCGCTGGGCAGCGTCCTGGCGTTCCTGGCCTACTTCCCGTTCACCAAGCACATCCACATCTTCATGGCCCCGCTGAACTACGCGCTCAAGCGGCCCGTCGGCAGCGGCGTCCTGCCCCCCATGAAGGGTCTGGAAGAGGCCATGGAGGCCGACGAACCCAAACTGGGCGCCGAGAAACTCGAGGACCTGGAGTGGCCGCGCCTCCTTGATGCGTACTCCTGCATTCAGTGCAACCGCTGCCAGGACGTGTGCCCGGCCAACGCGACCGGCAAGGCCCTGAGCCCCGCCGCGCTGGAAATCAACAAACGCATGGAACTGAACGTGATCGCCGCGCACCCCAGTCCCTTCACGCTCAGGCCCGCACCTTTCGAGGGCGGCGCGAGTACCGCTCACCCCCTGCTGGAATTCGCCATCAACGAGGAAAGTGTGTGGGCCTGCACCACCTGTGGCGCCTGCATGCAGGTCTGCCCCGTGCAGGACGAGCAGATGCTCGACATCATCGACATCCGCCGCCATCAGGTCATGGTGGCCGGCGAGTTCCCCCCGCAGCTCCAGACGGCCTTCCGCGGCATGGAACGCGCCAGTAACCCCTGGGGCATCAGCCGCGACAAGCGCCTCGAATGGGCCGAGGGCCTGAAAGTCCCCACCATCGAGGAGAACCCGGAACCCGACGTGATCTACTGGGTGGGTTGCGCCGCGAGTTACGACCCCGGCGCTCAGAAGGTTGCCCGCAGCTTCGTGCAACTGCTCGACCGGGCCGGCGTGAACTACGCCGTGCTGGGCAAGAAGGAAGCCTGCACGGGCGACAGCGCCCGCCGCGCCGGGAACGAGTTCCTGTACCAGACCCTGGCCGCCGAGAACGTCGAAACGCTCAACCAGGTGGCCCCCAAACTGATCGTCGCGACCTGCCCGCACTGCATGAACGCCATCGGGCACGAGTACAAACAGCTGGGCGGCGACTACCGAACCATCCACCACACCGAGTACCTCGAAACGCTGGTCGCCGCCGGGAAACTCCCGCTGACGGAACTCGTCGAGAACGTCACGTACCACGACCCCTGCTACCTGGGCCGCCATAACGGCGTGTACGACGCGCCCCGCAACCTGATCACGCAGATGGCGGGCCAGGTGCTGGAACTCGAACGCAGCCGCGAGAACTCCTTCTGCTGCGGTGCGGGCGGCGCGCAGTTCTGGAAGGAAGAGGAAGAGGGCAGTGAGCGCGTCAGCGACAACCGCTTCCGGGAAATCCAGGCCCGCCTGGACACTGCGCGTGAAGCGAGCGCCGAGTTCGAGCAGAGCGGAGAGGTCGCCCCCGGCAAGGTCCTGGCCGTCGGATGCCCGTTCTGCAAGGCCATGATGAACTCCAGCCCCGAAAAGCAGAAACGCGACGACATCATCGTGAAAGATGTGGCGGAACTGATGCTCGAGAGCGTGCAGCGCGCCGACGGCACCTGGCAGCAGGCCGCGCCCACCGGGCCGGTCGCGGACGCAAGTCCGCTGGAGCAGCCCGAAGTGGCCAGCGCCCCGAACGCGCAGCTCCCCATGGACCGCACGGGCGACCGCCCGGGTGCCGGAGCGCCCGCCACCGTGGTCGGCGAGACGGCCGCCGCCGTGATCAACGCGCAGCCCGGCAGTCCCGACGCCACCCAGGGTACGCAGCCCGAAGAGCAGGCCGCGCACCCCGAGGCCAGCGCCCGCAAGACCTGGAAGCCCAAGGCGGCCAGCAGCGACGACGTACAGCCCACGCCGGAGCCACTGGACGCAGCCCCGGCCCGCAAAAGCTGGAAGCCGAAAGCGGCAGACGACGTGAGCGTCACCCCTCCGGCCAAGTCGGCCACAGAGGCTGAGGTTGCCCCGCAAGGCGCACCAGACGCGCCTGCCCGCAAGGCCTGGGCGCCCAAGGCAAAGCCCGGCAGCGACGACGTGAGCCCCGCGCCCGTTCCGGCAGGGGCCGCCACCGAGGCTCCGGCCCGCAAGGCCTGGGCGCCGAAAGCCAAGCCAGCACAGACAAGCGCGGAGCCCAGCAGCGCTGACCAGGCCAGCAAGGCCGACGCTGGCGTTTCTGAGGCCGGGGCGACCGTCCAGGCAGCCGCCGCGCCCGCTCCCACGCCCGCTGCGGGCGAACGTCCCAAATGGAAGCCCGGCGGCTCGAAAGTGGCCGCTCCGGCCAGCGAGACCCCCGCCGCGCCCTCGACTGCGCCCGTGACCGACACGGCGCCTGCCTCCCCGCCTGCCGAACCCGATCAGGGCACGCAGGCCGCTGCTCCTGCACCGGCGGGCGAGCGCAAGAAATGGGCGCCGAAAGCGAAGCAGGCGGCCCCCACGACCGAAGCGGCCCCGGCCACTGCCCCGGCCCCTACCACCGCCACCGCCCTGGCTGAGGCCGCTGCCGCCGCGCCCGCGCCCGAAGTGGCTCCTATCACCGAGCACGTGCACCTGGAGCAGGTCGGCGAGAACTCACTGGAGGAAGGCCAGCAGGCCACCACGGCCACCGACGCGCCCCCCACCACGGGCCGCAAGAAGTGGGACCCCAAGAAAAACGGCTGACCGCAGCTGTTACGGACGGCTCCGGGAAGGGCGTCGGTGGAATGGAGCGGCCGTCCGTATGAGCCCCATTCCATCCGCCCGGACCCTGAGAACTGCGCCGCCCAGCCGGGGGGAGCAACGCGGGTTCCGGGTGTGAAGTGATCAACCCAGCGCAGTACTGGGGTGTGAACGAACCAGACGCCAGTCCGTCTGAACAGGAGAAAGGCGCGCCGGAACACCATGTTCCAGCGCGCCTTTCTCAGGTGTGGTTCGTGCCGGGTGGGGGTACGTGATGGGAGCAAGCAGGGTGGATACCCGGCAAAATGAATGTGTGTCAGGCTAGTATCAGGGAATGACCATTGCAATCGTCACGGATTCAACGAGTGACCTGAACGCCAGCCTGTGCGCGCAGGTGGGTGTGACCAGCGTGCCGCTGTACGTGCTGTTCGACGGCAAGATGCACAAAGACGGCCTTGAGATCACGCCCAGCGACCTGTTCGCGGGCCTGAAGGCGGGGAAGAAAACGCCTTCGACCTCGCAGCCCAGCCCGGCCGAGTTCGCGGCGGCGTACACCGAGGCGTTGAAGACGGCCGATGAGGTGCTGAGCATTCACATCAGCGGGCAGATGTCCGGCACGGTCGGCAGCGCCCGGCTGGCCGCGCAGGAGTTCGGTGGGAAGGTCACGGTGCTCGACAGCCGCTCGGTCACCATGGGCCTGGGCCTGCGCGCGCTGCGGGCCGCTGAACTGGTCAGGCAGGGCCTGAGCATGGCGCAGATCGTGGAGAAACTGGAGGCGCTCCAGAAGGTCGCGGATATTCGCTTCACGGTGGACACCCTGGATTTCCTGCGCATCAACGGCCGCATCGGGGGCGCTCAGGCGCTGCTGGCGAGCCTGCTGAACATCAAGCCGATCCTGGTCGTCAGGGACGGCCGCGTCGAGCCCGGCGGCCGCGTACGCGGGCATAAGAAGGCCATGGCGGACATCGTGGATCACGTGAAGCGGTACGCCGCGCAGCACGGTGGGGCGCGCGTGGCGATCCTGTGCACCCCCGGAGGCGAAGAGTTCGTCAAAGAGGTCCGCGCGGGCCTGAGCGGCGTGTCCTTCGAGGACATGGGCGATCATCAGATCGGCGCTGTGGTCGCCACGCACACCGGCCCTGGCACGGTGGGTGTCACCATGGAACCCCTAGACGCCTGACGGTGCGCCGCTTCAGTCTTGTCCTGAACTGGCTGGCGCCGCTGTTCCTGGCGGGGTTGCTGACTGCCTGCCAGCACGGGGCCACCCAGCCCAGAGCTACTCAGTCCAGAGCTACCCAGACCAGAGCTACCCAGACCCCAACTGCCCAGGCCCCGGGCACCCCGTCCGGCGACGTGACCTCGCGGCGGCGCGAGGTGAAGCCCCCGCAGGCGCAGGTCCTGCCCGATCTCGCGGCGCGCGGCGCTGATGGCTGCCTGCTGGGCGCCCCGCCCGTCCCGAAGGCTCCGCCGCCGCCCCTGCCGCTGACGGGCACGCTGGGCCTGTGGGTGGCCGAGGTGGACCCCGCCACCCTGCACCCCCTGCGGGCCGTGGCGACCAATCCGGACTCTGCGTTTCCGCTGGCCAGTACCTACAAGCAGGCGGTCCTCTGGGCCGTGCTGCGGGCCGTGGACGCCGGAACGCTGAACCCGTCCGAGCGCTTTGACGTGACGCGCGACAACCAGAGCCTCGGTAGTTACCCCTTCGACGGCTCCAACGTGGGCACGCTGGCCGAACGCATGATCCGCAACAGTGATAACACCGCCACCGACATCCTGCACCGGCGCGTGGGCCTACCGGCCGTGCAGAGCGTCGCGGATGAGCTGGGGCTGTGCCGCACGCGCCTGATCATGCCCACCCGCGACTGGTGGGTCATGCAGGCCGGACTGTCCCGCACGTTCAACGGCACGGGACGCTGGGCCGCCGCGACCGGAAGCGCCCGTGAGCGGCTGGCGCTCCTGATCGACGCGGACGCCCGTGCGTACCGGGCCGACTACCTGCAACGCCGCCTCGACGAGTACTTTGACCGACGGTACGACCCCGCGCTGGATCTGATCACCCATAACGTCAGCACCCCGTATGAGTTCGGGACGCTGATCGCCTCCGAGTTCCTGCGCAGCGGCCTGTCGCCCCGGGCGCAGCGGTGGCAGCGCACGGTCATGGCGCTCGGGTACGGAAAGTCGGCGCTGAAGCTCGCGCACCGGAGCGGGGCGGCGTACTTCGGCGGGAAGGGCGGGAACGGCTGGCGACTCCTGACGTACAGCGGGTACGTGGAAACCACCGACGGGCGGCATCTGGTGTACGCCTTCATGCAGCGCAACGCCGCGCAGACGTACACCATGCCGAACACCCGCCGCGCCTTCGCGTGGATCAACGCGGGCATTCAGGCGGTGCTGGACGCCCCTGAGACGGATTCCGATTGATTCGGCGCAGTTCTGAATCAATCGGAGCGGATGCGAGTGGGAACAGCATACGCCCCTTCGCGGTATGGAGCGGCAGTCCGTATGAATTGCCAGCGGGAGCCAGCGCCGCCCCCTGAGCTGCGCAGAAACTGCCGGGTCAGGGGGCGGCGGGACTGGATGCGCTGCGCTTACGCCCCGGCACTCCGTTCGGTGTCCAGGCGGGCCAGTTCGGCCGTGATGGCGGCGTTCAGGCGCTCCAGAACCTCCGCGAAGGGCGCGGCCACGCTGGCCCCGGCGGCCGGGACGTGGCCGCCGCCGCCCAGGGCCACCGCGACGTTCTGCGCGCTGAATCCGGCCCGCGACCGCATGGAGAGCTTCACGTGATCCCCGTAATCCTTGACCATCACGGCCAGGAGGGTGCCCTCGGCGCTGCGCAGCAGGCCCACGTAGGATTCCACGTCCTCCCAGGCGGCCCCGGCGCGGTCCAGCATCGCCTGATCCACGCGGGCCAGCACGACCCGTCCCGCGTGCAGGAACTGCATGGTGCCCAGCACCTCGCGCAGCAGGTGGTAGTAGGTGGGCGGATTCTGACCCAGCTGATCGTTGAGCCAGCCCAGCCTCGCCCCGTGGGCGCGCAGCCGCGCGGCGACCGAGAACGTTCCGGGGGTCACGCTGTCGAAGCGGAAGCTGCCCGTGTCGGTGTTCAGGCCCAGCATCAGTGGGGTGGCCAGCGCCTCGGTCCAGGTGACGCCCAGCTCGTCCAGCAGGTCGGTGATCATCAGGGCCGTGGCGGGCCGCGAGGGGTCCACCAGTAGCGCGGTGGCGCGCCGGGCGTTCGTGCCGTGATGGTCAATATTGACGACCGGTCCCGCGTACCCGGTCAGGTCCAGCCCGGCCACGCGGGACGGGTCGTTGTTGTCCACGTCCAGCACCACGACGAGCGCGCCTTGTGGAACGGCAGGCAGCGGCTCACTCAGCTCGGCGGGTTCCGGCAGGAACTTCAGGTAACGCGGGACGGTCATGGGCGCGGTCACGTCGCGGCCCAGGCTGCGCAGCGCCCGCGTGAGGCCCAGCACGCTGCCCAGGGCGTCGCCGTCCGGGTTCTCGTGCGAGAGGATCACGAACGGGCCGGTGTGGTCCAGCAGCGTGCGGGCGACCCGTGTCAGGTCGGCGTGGTACTCGGGGCTGGCGGTGTTCTGCGCGGTCATCGCCGCTCACTGTATCCTGCCGCTCCGGGAGGGCCGCGTCAGGCGGTCAGCTCCGGACGGTCAGCTCCGGGCGGTCAGCTCTGGGCGGTCAGCTCTGGGAGGGCAGCGCCGCCCCCGCAGGTTGATCCCCACCGCCGACCCCCCCCCAGATCCGAGCTGACAGCCTGACGCGGGCACAGTATGCTGCGGCGCGTGCCCCGCCGTCTGAATCTGGCCGCCCTGACCAACGAGGAGCTTCAACTCCTGGTGGGGGAGGACCGCGCCGTGGGGCTGCTGGCCGACATCAGCCGCGCCCGCATGGAGGGCCGCGCCGTACCCGGCCCCGAGGTGCACGACACCCTGACCTTCGAACCCCTGGAGGAACGCGCCTGGGGCAGCACGCCCGAGCAGTCGCGCGCACTGGGTACCATGCACGCGGCGCTGCTGGCCCTGAACGCCGAATTCCATGGAACGTTCTACCTGCCGGCCATCAGTGAGGTCCGGCACCTGCGCGCCTACACCCTGGAACCCGACACGACCGCCGCGCTGCGCTGGAGTGAAACGCCGGAATCCGCCCGCACGGGCCGCGCGTACCTGCAACTCCTGACCTGGCTGCGGGACCGCGCCAGCGGCGTGGCCTGCGTCCTGACAACCTCATCGCCCACCCTGCCGTCGCCTGCCCTCAGTGAAGAACTGGACCAGCATCACCACCCGGACTCCAGTCCCGCCGAACTGCTGGCCCTGCACCGCGCCTCCGTCCTGCGGCACGGGCGCGGGCAGAAGCTAGGCGCAGAGGCCGACTGGGCGCGTCCCTGGCAGGCGTCGCACGCGCTGAATCTGAGCGCCTGGGTGCGGCGCGGCCTGCTGATCGACGACCCCGCCCAGCCCACCACCGACGGCGCACACAGAGCCCGTGCCGGAACCTGAGCGCCCGTCCGTTCGATACAGACGGCACTCCACTCCGCCACAGGCGGGAAAGCCTCCGCCTGCGGTTCCATACCGCGAAGGGGCGTCTATTGTTCCTGACCGCATCTGCTTTATTTGATGCGGCATTGTGCCGACTCAACAGCAGTCCGTCTAAGTCCAGGTCTGAACAAAGGGGGCATACGCGCCGTTCCAGTGCGGCACAATCGGTACCATGACCGATTCAGCCTTCCACCCGCAGTTCACGCCGTCTCACGCCCAACCTGACCTGGCCGGGCGGCACGTCGCGTTCGACTGGGGCGGCGTGTTCACGGTCGGCACCTTCGACGGGCGCAGCACCCAGAACGTCGCGGACCGCAGCGGCGTGCCCGTCGAGCAGGTACGCGACAGTTACTTCCGTCACGTGCGGCACCTGGAGGTCGGTGCCTGGAGCCTCCCGCAGTTCTGGACGGTCATTCAGGAGGAAGCCGGGGTGCCCCTGCCCTACGAGGAGTTCGAGGCACTGTATCTGGGCAGCATCGTGGAGAACCCGCCCATGTTTGCCACGCTGGCCGCGCTGCCGCTGAGCGTGCGCGTGGGCCTGCTGAGCAACAACTACCCGGTCATCAGTGATCATCTGCGCCGGGACCCCCGGTTTGGGCGCTTTCACCAGCCGGTGTTCAGCAACGAACTGGGCCACAAGAAACCCTCGCCTGAATCCTTCGCGGCGCTGGAGCAGGCCATGGGTATACCCGCCACGCAGGTGGCGTTCGTGGACGACGTGCAGGAGAACATCGACGCTGCCAATGCCGCCGGGTTTCACGGCATTCTGTACAGCCACGAGGCGCACGCGGCCTTCGAGCAGGCCCTTCAGGAGTGGCTGAACGGCTGAACCACCGCCCGTCGGTTCTCCGCCTGCCCCCACCCGGTCCGCGCGACCCGGTGGGGGTTTGCCTGCGGCCTCTGTCTCACGTCCGCGCCGGGCGGTTTACCTGATCAGGTGGTTTACCCCGTAAGTCCAGAAGTAAACCACCCCTGGCGGCGCGGCGCACAGCGCACAATGCCCCTACAGAAACCACGCGGGTTCACCCGCACCACCCACACAAGCCGGCAGACACCGCCTTCCCACCGGAAAGCGGACCACCCCCAGCACATCCCCAGGAGGACCACCATGACCACCAACCCCCGCACCCCCGCCGAGATCCTGGAAAAAACCTGGCAGACCGAGGAACGCTGGCAGGGCATCAAGCGCAACTACGGCGCCGAGGAAGTCGTGAAACTGCGCGGCAGCTTGCCCATCGAGTACACCCTGGCCCGCCACGGCGCCAACAAACTCTGGCGCCTGATGAAGGAAGAACCCTTTGTGAACGCCCTGGGCGCCCTGACCGGCAACCAGGCCATGCAGCAGGTCAAGGCCGGCCTGAAAGCCATCTACCTGAGCGGCTGGCAGGTCGCCGGTGACGCCAACAACGCCGGGCAGATGTACCCCGACCAGAGCCTGTACCCCGCCTCCAGCGTGCCGGACGTCGTCAAGCGCATCAACAACACCCTGCGCCGCGCCGACCAGATCCAGTCCAGCGAAGGCAAGAACGACGTGGACTACTTCGCGCCCATCGTCGCCGACGCCGAAGCCGGGTTCGGCGGTCCCCTGAACGCCTTCGAACTGATGAAAGCCATGATCGAAGCGGGCGCCGCTGGCGTGCACTTCGAAGACCAGCTGGCCAGCGAGAAGAAGTGCGGTCACCTGGGCGGTAAGGTCCTCGTGCCCACCAGCCAGTTCATCCGCACCCTGAACGCCGCGCGCCTCGCCGCCGACGTGAGCGGCGTCCCCACCGTCCTGATTGCCCGCACCGACGCCGACGCCGCCAACCTGCTCACCAGCGACATCGACGACAACGACCGCCCCTTCTGCACCGGCGAACGCACCCCCGAAGGCTTCTACTACGTCAAACCCGGCATCGATCAGGCCATCAGCCGCGCCCTGGCCTACGCGCCCTACGCCGACGTGATCTGGTGCGAAACCAGCGTCCCCAACCTGGAAGACGCTCAGAAGTTCGCCGACGCGGTGCACGAGAAATTCCCCGGCAAGCTGCTCGCGTACAACTGCAGCCCCAGCTTCAACTGGAAGAAGAATCTCGACGACGAAACCATCGCCAAGTATCAGGTCGAACTGGGCAAGATGGGCTACAAGTTCCAGTTCATCACCCTGGCCGGCTTCCACAGCCTGAACATGAGCATGTTCGACCTCGCCTACGGTTACGCCCGTAACCAGATGACGGCCTTCGTGGAACTCCAGGAACGCGAATTCGCCGCCCAGGAACGCGGGTTCACCGCCGTCAAGCACCAGCGCGAGGTCGGTACCGGGTACTTCGACCTGGTTGCCCAGGCCGCCAGCGGCGGACAGAGCAGCACCACCGCCCTGGCTGGCAGCACCGAAGCGCAGCAGTTCACCAAAGAACTCGCCGGAGCTCACGACTGAACGCCTGAACACCCACCGCAGCGTGCGTGCCGCGCCATGACCGCCCAGAAGGGGGAGAGCCGATCACCGGTTTCTCCCCCTCAGGCGTGCCTGACCGCCAGGCGACGGTGCCGCTCATACGCACTGCGGTAGTTTCGGTGCAGTTCCGATGCAGTCCCAGCGGATGAGAGGAGGAACAACAGATTGGGCGCAATAGAGCGCAGTCCGTGTGACGGGGAGCAGGCAGGGCTTGCCGCGCGCGCTCGCCGTCTGCGGAACCGAGCAAGACGGACTCCGGTGGATTATGCGATTCAACCCGAGCGGACGCGGAGGGCTGAGCCGTAGGGCCAGCAGGAGACAAGGGGTTCTTGGCGTAGAGTTTCCGGCGTGAAGGTAGCCGCCCGCTGCATGGGAAGGATGCCACCGGAACAGATGCCGTTCCTATGACTCGGCGTCGGCTGCGTGTCCGTCGTCACGCTGTTCGAGTCGGAAGCCGTGGGGCAGGAAGTCCTTGACGTACCCGCTGATAATGTCGCCGTGCTGGTTCACGCAGGCCACGCGGGCGTTCGGTGCGAATTCGAAGAGTACCTGACGGCACGCGCCGCAGGGACTGGCGGGCGGCGTGGCTTCCGAGTACACGACGATGTCTGTAAAGTCGCGCCGCCCGGCGGTTGCCATGGCCTGCACGGCGCTCTGTTCGGCGCAGCGGCCCAGGCCGTAGCTGGCGTTCTCGACGTTCGCGCCGAAGTACACCTGCCCGTCGGTGGTGCGCAGGGCGGCGCCCACATGAAAGCGGCTGTACGGTGCGTACGCCTGCCTGAACGCGGCCCTGGCGCCTTCCAGCAGTTGCGGGTCGGGGGTGAGGTTCAGGGCGTTGCTGGCGCTGGTCTTCTGGTGGGGCTCACTCATGGGGTTCTTCCTCGGGGTCCAGCGGGTCGTGGTGGGGGGCGCGTTCCACGCGGACGCGGGTGACGCGGCGCTGGTCGGCGGCCTCGACGGTAAAGGCCCAGCCTTCATGCACGAAGCTCTGGCCGGTTGCGGGAATATCCCCGAAGTGGTTGTTCATGAAGCCGCTGAGGGTGTCGAACTCTCCCTCGCCGTCTTCGAGGTTGCTGCCCAGGTGCTCCTCGACCTCGCCGACAGTCAGGCTGGCGTCCATCAGGTACACGCCCTCGCTGATCACCTCGATCATGGGCAGTTCGTCGTCGTCGGTCTCGTCGTAGATTTCACCGACGATCTCTTCCAGGGCGTCTTCCAGCGTGACGAGGCCGGTCGTGCCACCGAACTCGTCCACGACGATGCTCATGTGGCTTTTCTTGTCGCGCATCTTGGCGAGCAGGTCCTTGATCTTCATGCCTTCGGGCACGAAGTACACGGGACGCATGATGTCCGCAATGACGGTGTGGTCCAGTTCGTCGAGGTGCCGGAGCATGTCGCCGGTGTGCGCGATCCCCACGATGTTGTCCGCGTTGTCCTGGTAGACCGGCACGCGCGAGTATCCGTGTTCGGTGTTCACTTCCAGCAGGCGGCGCAGCGGCGAGGCGCCGTCCACCACAATCATGTCCATTCGGGGCGTCATGACCTCGCGGGTGGTGGTGTCGGACAGGTCGAACACGTTGTACACGAGTTCCTTCTCGCTGTCCTCCAGCACGCCTTCCTGACTGGAGGCGCTGACGATCATGCGGATCTCCTCTTCCGAGTAGGCCGTGTGATGCCCGGCCACGCCGCGCAGCCCGAACAGGCGCACCACGCCGTTCCCGAGTCCGTTCAGGCCCTTGATGGCGTAGCGGAACACGGCCGTGAAGATCAGCAGCGGCCGGATGATGATCAGGCTGACCTGCTCGCTGCGCTGCAACGCCCAGCTCTTCGGGGCGAGTTCCCCGAACACGATGTGCAGGATGGTGCTGATCGCGAACGCCACGCCGAACGAGATGGCCGTGATCTGCGCTTCCGTGAACTGCCCCTCGCCGAACAGCGGGTGCAGCAGGTGCTCGATGGCCGGCTCTGCCACGAAGCCGATGGCGAGGCTGGCCATGGTGATGCCCAGCTGCGTCGCGGCGATATACAGGTCGAGGTTCTGAAGGGCGCGCTGCGTGGCTTTCGCGCGGGCGTTGCCCTCATCGGCCAGCTGATCGATGCGGGTGCGGCGCACACTGACGAGCGCGAATTCGGCCGCGACGAAAAAGCCGTTCATCAGCACCAGGATGAACAGGGCGACAATACCGAGAAGGTCATTCATGAATGGACGCGCTCCAAGTTTCGCGTCCCGGTCATCCGCGAGGCACGTGCTGCCCGCCCACGCCCGCAAGGGGTGGTGCGTCGGTGTCCGGTGGTGGGACGCTCACAGCAAAAAGCCGCCCTCAGGCGGAATTCACCGGGCGTGTCGGAAGAGCCAGAACTGGGAGGCTCCATAGCAGTGCGGAGTGTAACACACCCACCCCGGCCACACGCGCCCGCCGCCCGCCCTGAAGTGTCCGCCCCAGAGTAACGCGAGCCGCAAGCACCCAGGCGCGGCATACCCAGGCCCGGCACACCCACCCTCGGCGCGCGCTACGCTGGAGGGGACCACACCCGTATGTTCAGACGCGCCGGCCCCGCCCGGCTCACTCTCCCGCGCCCTTCCGGAGGTTTTCCCATGACCCAGCACGTCCCGACCCGCACCCTGCCTGACACCTACCGCGCCCTGCGCGCCGAGAAGACGGGGGACGGCATTCAGGCCAGCCTCCAGACCCTCCCCACCACCGCGCTGCCGGACGGCGACGTGACCGTGCAGGTCACGCACTCCAGCCTGAACTACAAGGACGGACTGGCGGTTGCCGGGAAGCCCGGCGTGCTGCGCTCTTACCCCATGACACCCGGCATCGACCTGGCGGGCACGGTCCTGGAGGACCGCACGGGCCGCTGGCAGGCGGGGCAGAGCGTGATCCTGACCGGCTGGGGCATCGGCGAGCGGCAGGACGGCGGGTACGCCACCCTGGCCCGCGCGAACGCGGACTGGCTGGTCGCGCAGCCTGCCGGAACGGACGCCCACTGGGCCATGAGTGTCGGCACGGCTGGGTTCACCGCCATGCTGGCCGTCATGGCGCTCGAGGAGCACGGCGTGACCCCCGGCGACGGCGAGGTCCTTGTGACCGGCGCGGCGGGCGGCGTGGGCAGCACTGCCGTGGCCCTGCTGGCCGCCGCCGGGCACACCGTGGTTGCCAGCACTGGCCGCCCGCAGGAGGAAGCGTACCTGCTGGGCCTGGGCGCCAGCCGCGTCATCGGCCGCGATGAACTCCCGGCCCTGAAACGCCCGCTGGAGAAGGAACGCTGGGCGGGCGTCATTGACAGCGTGGGCGGCGCGACCCTGGCCGGCGCGTACGCCTCGACCCGCGTGCACGGCTCGCTGGCCGTCTGTGGACTGGCGGGCGGCAGTGAACTGAACGCCAGCGTGTTCCCGTTAATCCTGCGCGGCGTGAACCTGCTGGGCATCGATAGTGTCACCTGCCCCGCCGCCCGCCGTGAGGCCGCCTGGGCACGGCTGGCCCGCGACCTGCACCAGGGCACCCTGGCCGCCGTCACGCACACGCGCCCCCTGAGTGACGTGCCAGACCTGGCCGGGCAGATTCTCGCCGGTCAGATCAGGGGCCGCACCGTGATCGACGTGACGGGCTGATACGGACTCCGGTTGATTCGGTACAGGTCCGAATCAATCCGAGCGGACGCGAGTAGGAACAACAGACGGACTTCGCGGTACGGAGCCACAGGCGGCGCTTTCCCGACTGTGGCGCAGTGGAGCGCAGTCCGTCTGAGTCACCTGTACGCTAGACAGAATGGGCGGCCCCGCGCAGGTGGGACCGCCCATCGACCATCTCCGCTCAGCGGGCCTGAAGGTCCCCCAGATCCACGCTGGGCTGCGTGTCCGAGAGCGTGAAGGTGCGTTCGTCGCGGCGTTCGCCGTTCTCTCCGTAGATGCCGTTGCCGTTCAGGTCCTCGCCAGCCACGGCGCGGTAGGTGCCGTCACCCAGCCACGCTTGAAAGTGGCCCAGGGCGTCCAGGCGGGGCTGGAAGGTCTGGCCGCGCGCATCTTGCAGGCTCAGGCCGTGGCCGCTGCTGACGGCCGGGGCGTTCAGGGCGGCGGCAGCGTTGATCAGGCCGTACCCAAATTGGTCGTCACGTCCGGCGGCGCCGAGGTCGGTGGCGGTGGCGTTCATGCGGGCCAGGGTGCCCGCCGCGTCGGTGGTGACGCCCTTGGAGAGCAGCAGCGCGGCCAGCGCGGCGACCTGCGGGCTGGCCTGGCTGGTGCCGACTTCCAGTTCGTAGTTGGGTTCGTTCTTCTGGTAGTCCCAGCTGGTCGAGAGGATCATGTCTGGGAAGGCCTGGCCGTTCAGGGTGCCGCCGTTGAAGGTGCCCTGGGTGTACGGGTCGGCCCCGCCGGGCGCGGCGAGCTGCACCTGCGGGTAGGTGTTACTGAACGCCGAGCGGGTGGGGGCGCTGCCGCCGGAGAGCGTGACGCTCGCCACGGCGACCGCGCCGGGGCAGGCGGCGGGGTAGTAGGGGAGGGTGCCGTACCCGTTCCCGGCGGCGGCTATGACCAGACTTCCGGCGGCCGTGGCCTCCTGCACGGCTCTGCACATTTCCGCGGCACTGTCGGCGCTGGTGGCCCCTCCGAGGCTGAGGTTAATGACCTGCGCCACGTGCGGGGTGCGGGTCATGACACCGTTCACGCTGACGGCCAGGCCGGCCGCGTACCGGATGGCGACGGCCACGTCGGACTCGGTGGCGTTGCCGGTCGCGTCGATCACGCGCAGGGGCAGGACCTTCACGTTGGCGTTACGGGTCGCGCCGACCACGCCAGTCAGGCTGCAGGCAGCGCAACTGGCGTCATTAAGGCCCCAGCGGGCGGCGATGATCCCGGCCACGTGCGTGCCGTGGCTGCCGGTGCTGCGGCCGGTCACGGCGGGGTCGGTGGGGTCGGTGTCGGGGCCGTCGCCATCGCCGTTGCTGGTCTCGGTGATCAGGTCCAGGGCGCCCTCACCGGGCCGCCACAGTTGCCCTTTCAGGTCCGGGTGATCGAAGCGCACGCCAGTGTCGATCACGGCGACGGTCACGGCGCGGCTGTAAGCGCTCCCCTCCATGTCGCGCCACACCGCGCCGTACCCGGTGAGCGGGAAAGCCCATTGCAGCGGTGCGTACTGATCGGTGGGCGTGACCGGTGCGGCAGTGGCCTGGGCGCGCAGGATCACGTCCGGCGTGACGGATTCCACGCTGGGGTCTGCGCGCAGGGCGGCCAGGGCGGCGGGCACATCATCGACCTGCACGGCCACGCTGCGGCTGCTCAGCGGGCGGATGGCCTGCCCGGTAATTCCAGCGCTGGTCAGGCTACGGACGGCCTGCCCGGTCACGGTCTGCCACTGCGCCTGCACCTGCTGGGCCTGCGTCTGCTGGGCCTGCGTTTGGGCACTCAGGGTGCCGGTGGCGGCCCGGTAGCGCACGATCACGCCGTTCGCCCCGGCCAGCGACGCGGTGTCGGTCCGGGTGGGAGGAGCCGCCACGCCGGTATCGTTTCCCTGCACCTGGGCGGGGGCCGTGACGCGGCCGGTCAGGCTGTACTGCGTGGCGGTGACAGTCCAGGTAACAGTGCCGCTGCGGGCGGCGCTGTCCGTCCCGGAATTCCATGCCAGGGTAACAGGGGCGCTTAGCGTCTGCTGATCCGCAGCGAGCGGCGTGGCCAGAGACCGGTCGGCTGTGACCGTCAGCGCCACGTTGCCGGTACCCGCCTGCCGACTCAGGCGCAGCCACGCGGGCACGCTCACGGCCGACCACGTGCCGCTGAAGGGAACGTCCAGGCTGACACTGGCGGACTGCGCTAGCTGGACCGTCCGGTCGTCCAGCGTAGTTGGCGCTGGGGTAACCGGCGCGGGGACGACAGGGGCCGGGACAACAGGCGCGGGGGCCGGCGCCGGCGGGTCGGTCACGGGCGTCGGGTTGCAGCCGCTGAGAAGGGCCAGGGTCAGCAGACCGAGCAGGACAGAGGCAGGGTGGCGGGGCATGTGCCTTACAGCATGACGGACGGCACCTGACGTTACATGAATCCCGCCGGGTGAGCCGATGAGGCCATTTGGACGGGGCTTCAGGCTGCACCGGTGCTGACTGCCCCCCTTCGTTTTATAACCTGGCACAGCACTGGGCTGCCAGCGTCAACGTCACGGCCGACAGCCCTCGTGGTTCCCACCCGCGTCCGCCCGGATGACACGGTGTTTGCGCCCCACACGGACTCCGGTTGAAAGCCCGGCAACAGCTTTCAAGCAGACAAGAACCGGGTTCAGTGGGGAGGGATGGTTACCCGCCCGCCGTCCGGGTTGGGAACGAAACCAACGGCCTCCTGTCTCATACGGACTGCCGCTCCACTGCGCCACAGTCGGAAGGGCGCCGCCTGCGGCTTCATACCGCCCAATCCGTATGCTGTTCCCACTCGCATCCGCTCGGATTGATTCGGAAATACGCCGAATCAATCGGAATCCGTCCCATTCCACCGCAGTCCGTCTGACGCGCGGCCGCCGCGCCCGGCGGGTGGCACAATGGCACGCGTGCCCAGTGGACGTGTTCATAACCTCATCAATATCGCGGCTTACAGCGTCCTGGCGGCGGCCACCCTGGTGGCGTCGCGTCAGGAGCTCGTGAGTGTTACCTCCGTGCAGGCCCTGAATTTCACGCTGGCGTACGCGGCCGGAACGTTCCTGCTCTCACCGGACCTGGATCTCGCGGAGGGCCGCGTGGACAGCAAACGCCACTGGGGCATCCTGGGGGTTCTGTGGGTGCCCTACGGCATGATGTTCAGTCACCGGGGCCTGTCTCACACCTGGATCCTTGGCCCCCTGACCCGACTGGCGTACCTGGCGGTCATGGTGGCACTGGTGGTGGGCGTCCTGACGTACCTGATGCCCGCCCTGGTCCTCCCGGCGCTGTCCGGGTCGCTGGACGTGGCCGTGCTCGCCCCGTTCGCGCTCGGGTATTACCTGAGTCAGTGGTTGCACCTGATCGCCGACGGAGTGCGGCCTGATCACGGGCTGAGGCGTGGGTACCGCAAACTGGATCAGTCGGACCTGAGCCGGGTGGGCCGCAGCCTGAGCGGCAAGCCAGGGCGAGGCCGCGCCGGACGCGGCCGCCGCTGACCGCCCGCCTGCTCCGGACCAGCGGCGCCGTTTCTTCCCCGTGATCCCTTCTGGTAGCTTGGGCCCTTTGCTACACTACGCGAACAGGGGAGGGCCTGGCCGGTTCCTGCCCGCGGCCCCCGCACCGTCCCTGGCGGCCTCTGCTCAGCGGAGTTCCGCCTCATTCTTCTCTCACTCAGCCTGCCTGCCCGTGTCGGCGCTGCGCTGCCCGGATCTTTCAGGAGGTCAATCATGATTCTGAACCTGTTCCTTATTCTGTTCGCACTGGTGTGCGTGGCGCTGGTGTTCTTCGTGCTGCTGCAGGTGCCCAAGCAGGCCGGTCTGTCGGCCAGCATGGCGTCCGGCGGGTCACTGCTGGGCGGCCGGGGGGTCGAGGGTGGTCTGGTGCGGATTACCAGTGCCTTGGGCGCATTTTTCATGCTGCTGGCACTACTGATCGGGTACGTTTCGCGCTGAAACTCCTCAGCGCTCGCCGGGATGCCCGTTCGGGTGTCCCGGTTTTTTTGGCATCCGCGCGCCTGTACTGCGGCCTGCGCGGTGGGTGACGATTCGGACCGGGATCTGTTCGACCGACCTGATCGCTCACCGGGCTGCATGGGGTCAGGGCACCGGAAAAGGTGCCGACGCCCGTGCAAGCCGACGTTATTTCTGCGTTTTTTTGCCTGCAATCAATTCAGAATTCCGCCGGAAGGCGTTGGATTGACCCGTCCATCGGAGCGGCTGCAAGCACGAGTAGGCCGGGTTCCGGGCGTGGCGTTGGTCACCCGGTGATGCACGGGGCTGTGGACGAAACAGGCGGCAGTCCGGATCACGTCCTGTCCGGATGCCGGTGCATGCGTTGATCAGCCTCATGTCAGGTTGCAGGAAGGTGGGAGGGTAAATGGGTTTCAAATGGTAACTGCTCAGCACGATAAACACGGCAAAAAACGCTTGTTCCCGTTTTGTATGAGCATAATATTTACTGCAAATCTGCCTTGGACGAACCAATTCGCCCATATCGGCAATTTCAGTCATTTGAAAGCAGCTTCTTAGCAATTTATAGGGCTGAATTCAGATTCTGAGCAATTTACCCTGCTGAGCAGTTACTTCAAATGAAAGGCATCGCCCACTCTTTTCAGGCGACCGTAAGATAGATAAGCTGTTTCAGGTGAAGTGAATGAGAGAACTGCCTAATGGTTTGTTCTTTTCTTGACCTGAACTGTGCCAGTCCATATATTGACCGGGTTGGAAACCCATTCAACCGAATGTAACGACACCGGCCTGTGCCGGATCGTTGCCGTTTTTCAGAACCACCCGGAGGGCCCCATGAAGAAAGTTCTGACCCTTGCCCTTGCCCTGACGGTCGGTAGCGCCGCCGCACAGACCGCCTTCGTCTGGCCCGCCGCCTGGACCGGCGAGCAGAACACCGCCAACAAGCGTGGCGGCGAACTGCGCCTGTCCGCGATCAGCGACTTCAAGACCTTCAACCCCTTCACCAGCGCGGAAGCCGACAGCATCCCCGACCGCATGGAGTCCGGCAGCGGTCTGTTCACCCAGGATCCCCGCAGCGACGAGCTGATCCCTTACATGGCTGCCAGCGCGCCCGTGGTCAGCAACAACAACAAGCGCTTCGTGGTCAAGATCCGCCAGGGCATGAAGTTCAGCGACGGTCAGGCCATCACCGCCGACGACTGGATCACCACCTGGAAGATCCACACCGACGACAAGGTCGGCAGCAACAGCCGCGACAACTTCTTCTTGGTCGGTAAACCCATCACGATCAAGAAGCTCGACAACTACACCCTGCAGTTCGACTTCCCCCAGCCGAGCTCCAAGGCCCTCGTCCTGATGTCCTACACGCCCTGGCCCGACCACGTGTTCGGCAAGGCCTACCGCGAAGGCGGCGCCGAGGCCATCAAGAAGATGTGGACCCTCGCCACGCCCCCCAGCCAGATCGTCAGCCCCGGCACCTGGGTGCTCGAAAGCTACCGCGCCGGCGAGCGCGCCGTGTTCAAGAAGAACAACAACTGGGGCGACTGGAACAAGGATAGCCGCGGTCAGGAACTGCCCTACCTGAACAACATGTCCGTGCGCATCGTTGCCGACGCCAACGCGGCCCTTGCGGCCTTCCTGGCCGGCCAGATCGATACGGTCCCCATGCGCAACGCCGACGACCTGGCCCAGACCAAGAAGGCCATCGACGGCGGCAGCCTGAAGGCCTTCCTGAAGGCCAACGTGAGCCCCCAGGCGACCAGCCAGTGGATCACCTTCAACTGGAACAAGGCCAGCGACCCCGCCAAGCAGAAGCTGTTCCGTGACGTGCGCTTCCGCCGCGCCATGAGCCACATCGCCAACCGTCAGGCGATGGTTCAGCTTGCCCTGGGCGGCCTGGGCAGCGAGACGTACTTCAGCACCTACCCGATCTTCAAGCAGCAGATCGACGCGGGACTGTCCGCCGGCGCGCCCACCTACAAGTACAACCTCGCCGAGGCCACCAAACTGCTCGGTCAGCTCGGGTACACCAAGAAGAACGCCCAGGGCTTCCTGGTCGACAAGGCCGGCAAGGTCCTGGAATTCAACCTGAGCACCAACGCCGGCAACACCGTCCGCGAGCAGCTCGGCCGCATCTTCGCCGACGAGGCCAAGAAGGTCGGCATGAAGGTCAACTTCACCCCCATCGACTTCAACACGCTGGTCAGCCAGCTGACCGCAAAGGGCGAGAACCGTCCCTTCGATGCCATCCTGCTGGGCCTGAGCGGCGGCGACAACATCTGGAGCTTCGGCCAGAACGTCGTGCCCTGCGGTACCAATCTGCACTCCTACAACAATCCCACCGACGGCAAGTGCGCCACCAGCCAGGAACAGCTGATGACCAAGCTGTACTACCAGGGTGATGCCGAACTAAACGACGCCAAGCGCCGCGCCATCGGCGGTCAGCTCATGAAGGTCGAGGGCGAACTGCAGCCCGTCATCTACCTCGTGGGCGGCAACTACCACGTGGCGTACAACGAGCGTCTGGGCGGCGAGTTCACGGCCAACATGATGAACGCCTACTACGGTCACCGCTTCAACGCCCTGACCTTCATCAAGTAAGCCCCAGAGCCGCTTCTCTGCTCCCACGGGGGGTGGTCCGCCCGCGCGGACTGCCCCCCACGCCCATGACGCCCACGGAGTACCCGCATGATCCCATTCCTGCTACGCCGCGTAGTGCAGTCCATTCCCACCCTGTTCCTGGCCAGCCTGCTGATCTTCTTCGTGATTCAGCTGGCCCCCGGCGACTTCCTGACTCCCGCCAAGCTCAACCCGAACATCAGCCCCGAGCAGATTGCCTCACTGGAACGCAACTTCGGCCTGGACCGGCACCCCATCGAGCAGTACCTGCTGTGGATGAAGAACATGATCTTCAACCGGGACTTCGGACTGTCCTTCCAGTACCAGCAGCCCGTGCTTGATGTCGCCATTCCCCGCGTCCTGAACTCGCTGTGGCTGGTCCTGCTAAACCTGATCTTTTTCTACGCCATCGCCATTCCGCTGGGTGTGTACGGCGCCGTGCGTCAGAACTCGCTGGGCGACAAGGCCGTGAACGTGGTCCTGTACTTCCTGCTGGGCTTCCCCAGCTTCTTCCTGGCCCTGATCGTCATCTACTTCATCCTGCAGGTCCGTAACGCGACCGGCTGGGACATTCCCATCAACGGCATGACCAGTAACGGCTTCGACGCCATGGCCCCGCTGGAGAAGGTCTGGGACGTGCTCAAGCACCTGCTGATTCCCGCGCTGGTCCTGGCGATCAGTGATGCCGCTGGCCTGACCCGCGTCATCCGCGGCCTGATGCTGGAAGTCATGCGCTCGGACTACATCCGTACCGCGCGCGCCAAGGGCGTCAGCGAACGCACCGCCATCTGGAAGCACACCTTCCGCAACGCCATCCTGCCCATCGTGGCCGGCATCGGCGGCCTGCTGCCGGCCGCCATCAGCGGCGCCGGCCTGACCGAGGTCGTGTTCGCGTATCCCGGCATCACGCCCATGATCCTCGACGCCATCAACACCCAGGACCTGTACCTGATCGCCGGATTCACGGTGCTGGGCACCGTCCTGCTGGTCATCGGCAACGCCCTGAGCGACATTCTCCTCGCGGTCGTCGACCCGCGCATCAAGGTCGGGTGACCCGTGTGACCACCGTTCCCACCTCCACTCCCGTCAAGGCTCCGGTCCGCTCGCAGTCCCAGCTGTCCGTCGCGTGGGGGCAGTTCCGCAAGAACCGCCTCGCGCAGGTCGGCGGGACGATGATCATCCTGCTCTACCTGATGGCGATCTTCGCGCCGTTCCTGGCTCCGGACGGCCTGTCGAACTACTCGACCAGTAACATTACCCGCTTCCACCCGCCCACGCCCATCGGCCTGCGCGACCCGGAAACCGGTGCGTTCGGCCGGCCCTTCGTGTTCAAGTACACCCAGCAGCTGAACATGGATACCTTCGTGAACGAGTTCAAGCCCAGCGCCGAGAAGTGCCCCATCTACTTCGGCGTGCGCGGCGATAGCTACCGGATCCTGGGTCTGATTCCCGGTAACCTGCACCTGTTCGGCACCGGGCAACCCGACTGCAAGGTGTACCTGATGGGCGGCGAGGACCTGGGCCGCGACCTGCTCAGCCGCACCCTGTACGCCTCGCAGATCAGCCTGACCATCGGCGTGGCCGCCGTGCTGATCAGCACCCTGATCGGCCTGTTCATGGGCGCCATGGCCGCGTACTTCGGCGGGTTCGTGGACACGGTCATCATGCGCCTCGTCGAGGTGCTGGCCTCCATTCCCACGCTGTTCCTGCTGATCCTGCTGCGCTCGGTGTTCCCCAAGGAAATCAACCCCATCCTGGCGCTGTACGTGATTCTGGGCATCCTGGCGTTCATCAACTGGGGTGGCTTGGCCCGCGTCACGCGTGGTCAGCTGCTCAGCGTGCGTGAACAGGACTTCGTGTCGGCCGCCCGGGCCCTGGGCGCCAGCGACAACCGCATCATGATCCGGCACATGCTCCCCACCATGACCACCTACGTCATCGTGACCACCTCGCTCGCCATTCCCGCCACCATCCTCACCGAGTCCGGCCTGAGTTTCCTGGGGATCGGCGCGGTGGAACCCTACGCCTCGTGGGGCAGCCTGCTCAAGCAGGCGCAGGACGGCGGCCTGAGCAGCCTGAACACCCGCCCCTGGGTGCTGATCCCCGGTTTCTTCATCGTGTTCACCGTCATGTGCTTCCAGCTGCTCGGTGACGGGCTGCGCGACGCCTTCGACCCCAGAAAACGTTCCTGACCCCCCGCAGGCGCGCCGCCCCGTGCGGCCAGATTCCCTGGCCGCACCCACCCATCAGCCCCGACCCAGCGTGACGGAACGGTTGTATGATGCGCTACGTGTTTACATCGGAGGAACCATGACCCATCAGGGTGAAGTCCTACTGGCCGTCAACGGTCTCAAGACGTACTTCAATACCGACGACGGCGTCGTCAAGAGCGTGGACGGCGTGACGTTCCACATCAATAAAGGCGAGACGCTCGCTGTCGTGGGCGAATCCGGCTCCGGCAAGAGCGTGACCAGCCTGTCCGTCATGCGCCTGATTCCCACGCCGCCCGGCCGCATCGCGGAAGGCGAGATTCTGTTCACCGGCAAGGACGGCGTGCAGAAGGACATCGTGAACATGAGCGAAGCCGAGATGCGCAAGATTCGCGGCAACGACATCAGCATGATCTTCCAGGAACCCATGACCAGCCTCAACCCGGTTTACACCGTCGGTGACCAGATCGCCGAGGCGGTCATGCTGCACCAGGGCAAGAACAAGAAAGAGGCCATGAGCGTCGCCACCGACATGCTGCGCTTCGTGGGCATTCCCGCCCCCGAGAAACGCGTGAACGAGTACCCGCACCAGATGTCCGGCGGGATGCGTCAGCGCGTCATGATCGCCATGGCCCTGTCCTGCAAGCCGGCCCTGCTGATCGCCGATGAGCCCACCACCGCGCTCGACGTGACCATCCAGGCGCAGATTCTGGACCTGATGCGCAAGTTGCAGCAGGACGTGGGCATGAGCATCCTGTTCATCACGCACAACCTGGGCGTGGTGGCCGAGATGGCCGACCGCGTTGTGGTGATGTACGGCGGCCGCGTGGTCGAGGAAGGCGACGTTATCGAGATCTTCAAGGCGCCCCGGCACCCGTACACCATGGGCCTGCTGAACTCCATTCCCCGTCCCGGCGAGGCGCACGAACCCGGCCAGCCCAAGGGCCGCCTGGAAGCCATTCCCGGCAACGTACCCAACCCGCTGAACCTGCCGAGCGGCTGCGCCTTCGAGCCGCGCTGCAAGTTCGCCGTGCCCGACTGCTCCAAGGCCGTTCCGGCCCTTGAGGACACCGGCCGGGGCCACATGGCGCGCTGCATCCGCTGGCGCGAATTCGAACAGGTGCAGTCCGGGGTGAACGCATGACCGCCACGACCCACAACCGCCGCGCCATGCCCGCCACGGGCGACACGCTGCTGGAAGTCAACAACCTCGAAAAGTACTTCCCCATTCGCGGCGGCCTGCTGTCGCGGGTGGTCGGAAACGTCAAGGCCGTCAACGACATCTCGTTCCGCATCGGGCGCGGCGAGGTCGTCGGTCTGGTGGGCGAGTCGGGTTCCGGCAAGACCACCGCCGGGCGCGCCATCCTGCGCCTGATCGAACCGACCGGCGGGCAGGTGCTGTTCAACGGCACCGACATCACCCGGCTGTCCAAGGGGCAGATGCGTGACTACCGCCGCGAGATGCAGATCATCTTCCAGGATCCCTTCGCGAGCCTGAACCCCCGCATGACGGTCAGTGACATCATCGGCGAGGCCATGCAGATCCATAACCTGCACCCCGGCAAAGGGCGCATCGACCGCATCGCGGAGCTGCTGCAGAAGGTCGGGCTGCGCCCCGAACACATGCGCCGCTACCCGCACGAGTTCTCGGGGGGGCAGCGCCAGCGTATCGGGATTGCACGCGCGCTCGCGGTGGACCCGGCGTTCATCGTGGCTGACGAGCCCGTCTCCGCGCTCGACGTGTCCATCCAGGCGCAGGTCGTGAATCTGCTTCAGGACCTGCAGGAAGAACTGGGCCTGACCGTGCTGTTCATCGCGCACGACCTGGCCGTCGTGGAGTACATCTGCGACCGGATCATCGTGATGTACCTGGGCCGCATCATGGAGATCGCGCCCAGCCGCCAGTTGAACACCAGCCCCAAGCACCCGTACACCGAGGCGCTCTTGTCGGCGGCGCCCGTGCCGGACCCGACCATCAAACGCCAGCGCATCATCCTGGAAGGCGACATTCCCAGCCCGATCAACCCGCCGTCGGGCTGCGTGTTCCGCACGCGCTGCCGCTACGCGATTGCCGACTGCGCGAACATCGTCCCGGAACTGCGTGAAATCATCCCCGGTCACTTCAAGGCCTGCATCCGCGACGACATCCTGTAAGCCCTGCACCCTGTACCTGTCCTCACCGTCTGGACAGCCCGCCGACCCCACCGGGAAGGCGGGTTTTTGTGTTCCTGTTCTGACTCCTGCTCTCACATCTCATCATGCGGGCCGGGTCACGATGTTGGTATGACCAACCTGTTCCCGGCTGTCCTGCCCGTCCTCGCTGCCGCCCTTGCCCTCGGCACCGCCGGAGCCACCGACCTGCGCATCTACCCCAGCTTCACCGAGGTCCGCCAGCCCGTCACGGCCACCGGCACCAGCCTGAACGTCACCCTGCCCCAGACCGCCTGGGAAAGCGTGCTGCCCGGCAGCCTCGACCTGGAAGGACTGCCGTTCACCAGCGCCACCCAGACCCTCCAGAGCAACTGGCTGAGCGGCCTGGAAGGCCAGACAGTGTACCTGCGCCGGAGCGAGAGTACCGAACCCGTCACGCTCGTTCGCGCCCGCGACCTGCTCGTGAAGGACGCCCAGGGCCGGTTCTTCAATGTGCGCTTCGAGGACCTGTCCTTCAGCGCCGCGCCCCCCCTGAACCCCCAGAGCCCCAGCCAGACCCTGACCTACACCCTGCCCCGCGCCGGAACCGGCACCCTGACGTACTTGACCCGCGCCGTCACCTGGAGCCCCCGCTACACCCTGAACGCCAGTAGCGCCGGAGCGAACCTGACCGCCCTGGCCGACCTGCGCAACAGCACCGAACTCGCCTACGACGTGCGGAACACCGAACTGTACGCCGGAGACGTGACCGTAGAGGCCAACCCGCAGGCCGAAGCCGGTTTCGCCGCCGAGATGGTCATGCGCGCCGTGCCCGCCACCGCCGCCCCCGTCCCCAAGATCCAGAGCCAGGGCGAACTGCGCGGCCTGACCCGCTACGACCTCACCACGCCCTTCACGCTGCCCGCCAACTCCGTCATCACCCTACCGTTCCTGACACCCAAACTCAGCCGATTCGAACGCTACGCCGGGCTGGAGACCTACTTCAGCGCCGACACCCGCACCGGCACCCTGAACCGCTCCTACCGCCTGGAAGCCGACCAGCGCGTGCCCGCCGGCCCGCTCACGGTGCGCGAAGATGGCCGCCTCGTCGGCCAGACCACCCTGCCCGACACCCGCAAAGGCGGCACCATCGAGTTCTCGCTGGGCGACGACCCCGACATCGAGTACACCCGCAGCGCCGCCCAGACCGCGCAGGTCAAGGACGCCAAGGGCAACGTCACCAAGACCACCTACCGCGTCACGTACGCCTTTGAAAGCAGCAAGGACCGCGCCGTGCGCGCCGAGATCACCGAACGTATCGGCGGGCGCATCATCACCATCGACACGGGCGCCCCCATGAAGAACCAGGGCGCCGCGAACCTCCGCGTAGATGTCCCCGCCAACGGCAAGGTCAGCCGGACCTTCACGGTGGTCATCGACAACAGCTGAGGCTTCAGCACGATTCGGGTCTTCCAGTTGTTCCTGGTAGGCCCGATTCATTTGCCCCACCCCCCAGCCCCCGACCCCAGGGGGGCAGGGGGAGCAGGCGTTGCACTGGGCAAGAGGTTTTACTTCTGCGGCGGGGTTGCTGTGGCCGGTACCGTGTCCGGCCTCGACGCCATCCTGCCGCCCCCCTCGCAGGCCCGCGCGCTTCGCGCACGACGGCCGGTGGCAGTCGGCGGTCAGGTGATCGGTGGGACGGTTCGGGGTGCTGATCTACTTTTCTGGCTTCAGCCGGGGCTGGTGTTCCGCAGAACTCATAGCCTGCGCTCTCGGGCTACAGAATCCCTTCCAGGTAAGCCTGCACGTCCACCTTGACCGGCATGAAGTACGCGTGCTGACCGCGCTCGCGGGCGAAGGCCAGCAGGTCAGCCGCGAACGCGCGGTTGCACTCCAGGGTGGGCGTGAAGGAGCGGGGGAACACGGCGTGGTTGCGGGCCCGCCAGTAGTTCAGGCTGGAATCAGTGAGGATGCTGGTCGCGCCCCACCACATCTGCGCGCCGTGTGGGATCAGGTCGCTGTAGGCGTCCATGACGCGCAGGTCGAAAAACGGCTGCGTGAAGAACCCGGCCGCGCCCGCATCCAGTTTCCGTTCCAGGTAATCGCGTTCCCGCGCGAACGATTGCCGGTACGGGTCGAGGCCCGCATAGACGGTCAGGTGGGGGGCCTCGCGGCGCAGGCGGCGAATGAGGTCCACGGCGTCCTGGTCGTACACGCGCGCGCTCATGTCGGCGGGCGCGTCGCCGGTCACGACGAGTACCTCGGTCAGGCCGTGCTGCTCCAGCGTGGCCAGGAACGGCAGCGGCTCGCGCGGGTTGAAGTCCACGGCCCGCAGGTGCGGCACGGCGGCGTGGTGTGGCCGCGCAAACGCGCAGCCCAGCCAGGAGCGCAGCGAGTAGCGCGTCAGGTCGGGAATGTTCACCGTGTCCACGCCCGGCAGTGCGGCCGCCACCTGCGCGATCTCGGCCCGCAGGCCACTGCGCGTTCGGGGCACGAGTTCCACCGACACGCGGGTCACTGGCCGCCTCCGGCGGCGGGGGATGGTTGATGGTTGATGGTTGATGGGTTCCGACCATCAACTTTCAACTGTTCACCATCAACACCCGCAGGGTCATAGGCGAGGATCGGTCCCAGCCAGCGCTCCGCTTCGGCCAGCGGCATGCCCTTACGCCGCGCGTAATCCTGCACCTGATCGCGGCCGATGCGGCCCACCGCGAAGTAACGGGAGTCCGGGTGCGCGAAGTAGAAGCCGGACACGGCGGCGGCCGGCCACATGGCGCACGATTCGGTGAGTTCCAGGCCGATCTCCTGCGCGCCCAGCAACCGGAACAGTGTGCGTTTCTCGGTGTGGTCGGGCTGCGCGGGGTAACCGGGCGCGGGGCGGATGCCGTCGTAGCGCTCGCGGATCAGGTCGTCGTTGCGCAGGGCCTCGTCCGGCGCGTAACCCCAGTGCTTTGTGCGAACGTCGCGGTGCAGTTTCTCCGCGAAGGCCTCGGCCAGCCGGTCGGCCACGGCCTTGACCAGAATGGAGTTGTAATCGTCGTGCTCGGCCTCGAACGCGCGGGCCAGTTCGTCCGCGCCGTGAATGACGACCGCGAACGCCCCGATGTGATCCCCGTGCGGCGCGACGAAGTCCGCCAGGGCCACGTTCGGGGTGTTCTGCTCGCGCTGCTGGCGCAGGGTGTGCAGGTGCACCACGCCGGGCAGTGCTTCGCGGCCGGCGGCGAGCTCGTGGGTGGCGAAATCCAGCGTTTCCCCGGCGGGCACGTCCGGGCCGACCTGCACGGCAATGTCGTCCCCGTCGCGCTGGGCGGGCCACAGGCCGATCACGCCGCGCGCGGTCAGGAGCCCTTCGTGAACGGCGCGTTGCAGCAGGGCCTGCGCGTCCGCGAACAGCTTGCGGGCTTCCTCACCGCGCAGGGGGTCGGTCAGGATGTTCGGATAGATGCCCTTCATCTCCCAGGCGATGAAAAACGGCGTCCAGTCGATGAAGTCCAGCAGCTCCGCGATGGGTTGCTCGATAATCTGCCGGCCCGGTTCACGCGGGGGCGGAGGCACGGTGGGGGAGAGTTGAGGGGCCCGTTCCCGCGCGGTCTCGATGGGAATCAGGCGGATCTGGCGCTCGCCGTGCCGCTCACGCAGGGCGTCGTACTCCCCGCGGATGCGTTCCTGCACGCCGCGCGGATCGGCCAGCAGGTCGGCGGTGGTGGTCACGGCCCGGCTGGCGTCCAGGACATGCACGACCGGGCCGGGGTACGCCGGGTCGATCTTTACAGCCGTGTGGGCGCGGCTGGTGGTCGCTCCGCCGATCAGCAGCGGCTGGGTCATGCCCCGGCGCGTCATCTCGCTGGCCACGGTGACCATCTCGTCCAGGCTGGGCGTGATCAGGCCGCTCAGGCCGATCACGTCCGCGCCGATGCGTACGGCCTCGTCGAGAATCCGGTCGGTGGAGACCATCACGCCCAGGTCGGTCACCTGATAGCCGTTGCAGGCCAGTACCACGCCCACGATGTTCTTGCCGATGTCGTGCACGTCGCCCTTCACGGTTGCCATGAGCACCTTGCCCTTCCCGCCCGCCTCCTGCTTTTCGGCCTCCATGTAGGGCGTGAGGTGCGCCACGGCGCGTTTCATCACGCGGGCGGACTTCACGACCTGCGGCAGGAACATCTTCCCGGCCCCGAACAGGTCGCCCACGACGTTCATGCCGTCCATCAGCGGCCCCTCGATGACCAGCAGCGGCGACCCGAGTTCCCGGTAGGCTTCCTCGGCGTCCAGTTCCACGAAGTCCGCGACGCCCTGCACGAGTGCGTGCTTCAGCCGCTCCTGCACCGGCAGGTCACGCCAGGGGCTGCCCGCGCCGACCTCGCGCTTGATGCCCTTGTAGCGGTCAGCGAGTTCCAGCAGGCGTTCCGTGGCGTCACTGCGGCGGGCCAGGATCACGTCCTCCACGGCGCCGCGCAACTCGGGATCGATGTCCTCGTACACGGCAAGCATCCCGGCGTTCACGATGCCCATGTCCAGCCCCGCACGGATGGCGTGGTACAGGAACACGGCGTGCATCGCCTCGCGCACGTGGTTGTTCCCGCGGAAGGAGAACGACACGTTGCTGATCCCGCCCGACACGAGCGCGCCCGGCAGGTTCGCCTTGATCCAGCGGGTCGCCTCGATGAAATCGAGGGCGTAGCGGTCATGCTCCTCGATTCCGGTCGCGACTGTCAGGACGTTCGGGTCGAAGATGATGTCCTGCGGCGGGAACCCCACCACCTCGGTCAGCAGCCGGTAGGCGCGGGCCGTGATCTCCTGACGCCGCTCCAGGGTGTCTGCCTGCCCCTGCTCGTCAAAGGCCATGACGACCGCTGCCGCGCCGTAGCGGCGCAGCAGTCGGGCGCGTTCCAGGAACTTCTCCTCGCCGTCTTTCAGGCTGATCGAGTTCACGACCGCCTTGCCCTGCACGCGCTTGAGGCCCGCTTCCAGGATCTCCCACTTGGAGCTGTCCAGCATCAGCGGCACGCGGCTGATATCCGGTTCCCCGGCGAGCAGGTTCAGGAACTTCACCATGGCCGCCTCGCCGTCCAGCATGCCCTCGTCGAAGTTCACGTCCACGATCTGCGCGCCGTTCTCGACCTGCTGCCGGGCGATCTTCAGGCCCGCGTCGTAATCCCCGGCCAGGATCGCCTTGGCGAATCTGGGGCTGCCCGTCACGTTGGTGCGCTCGCCCACGTTCACGAAGTTCAGTTCCGGCGTGACGTTCAGGGGTTCCAGGCCGCTCAGGCGCAGCACGGCGGGTTGCTCGGGGGCGACGCGCGGCGCCACGCCCTGTACAGCCCCGGCAATCGCGCGGATGTGCTCCGGCGTAGTGCCGCAGCACCCACCCACGATGTTCACCAGGCCCGAACGGGCGAACTCGCCCAGCACGGCGGCCGTCTGCTCGGGCGTCTCGTCGTACTCCCCGAAGGCGTTCGGGAGGCCCGCGTTCGGGTGGACGGAGACCAGCGCGTCCGTGTTCGCGGCGATCTCACGCAGGTGCGGGCGCAGCAGGTCGGCCCCCAGCGCGCAGTTCAGGCCCAGGCTGAACAGATTCGCGTGCGAGGTGCTGATCGCGAACGCCTCGGGCGTCTGCCCGCTCAGCGTGCGCCCGGAAGCGTCCGTGATCGTGCCCGAAAGCATGACCGGGAGCGTGCGGCCCGTACGGGCGAAGGCTTCCTCGCAGGCGAACAGGGCCGCCTTGGCGTTCAGCGTGTCGAACACGGTTTCGAGCAGCAGTAGGTCCGCGCCGCCCTCGATCAGTCCCGCTGCGGCGTCCATGTACGCCTCGACCAGCCCGTCATAGGTCACGTTGCGGAACTCCGGGCGTTCCACGTCCGGCGAGAGGGTCGCCGTGCGGTTCGTCGGGCCGATACTGCCTGCCACCCAGCGCGGCCTGCCGTCCCGGGCCGTGAACTCGTCGGCCACCTCGCGCGCCAGACGCGCGCCCTGAACGTTCATGTCGTACGCCATGCTTTCCGTGCCGTAGTCCGCCTGACTGATCGTCGTGGAGTTAAAGGTGTTCGTGCTGGCGATATCCGCGCCCGCCTCGAAGTACGCCCTGTGCACGCCACGGATCACGTCGGGTCTGGTCAGTTGCAGCAGGTCGAAGTTCCCCCGGTACATCCGCAGGGGATCGGCGCCGTCCCACCTGAAATCGGCTTCCGTCAGGCCCGCCTGCTGAAGCTGCGTGCCCCACGCCCCGTCCAGAATCAAGATCCTTTTGCGCGCCTCGGCGCGAATATCCGTGCTCATGGTCCACCCCTGTCTCAAAGCGCAGGGCCGCCCAGCGGCGGCCTCGAAAGTCGTTGTGCGCTGTTGCTGCGCCGCTCCTGGGCCATCGTCCCCGCTCGCGCCATCGTCAGCGCACCCACGCGGGTCTTCTCTGAAAGCACCGAGTGCCGCAATGAGGGCCGGTTGCCTCGCCATCACAGGGCAGAAAATCCCCTCCGGCGACTCTGGATGACCGCGCCCGGCGGGCACGATACCCCCACGATAGCGCACGCTGCGCACGCCAACCGTGGGGCAGGGTGGACAGGTCCGCGCCCGGCGCCCCCTACCCGACCGTGCCCTGCGCCGCCGGGTACGACCCGATGATCTTGGCGTAACTCGCCTTGCGCAGCACCCCCGCCAGCGCCTGCGCCACACGCGGATCGCGGGCGTCACCCTCGATATCCACGTACATCAGGTAACTCCAGGCGCGGTCGCGGCGGGGGCGGCTCTCGATACGGCTCAGGTTCAGGCCGCTCAGTTCGTTCAGCGTCTCGACCAGGAACCCCGGGGTGTGGCGCACCGCGAACACCAGACTCGTCTTGTGCGGCGCGTCGCTGGGCGCGGGCTCCGCGCGGGACAGGATCATGAACCGCGTGAAGTTGAACGGTTCGTCCTCGATCTCGCGTTGCAGGATGTTCAGGCCGTACAGTTCCGCCGCGCGGCTACTGGCAATCGCGGCGAGGTCCCGCTCGCCGCCCTGCGCGAGGTTCTTGGCACTCCCGGCCGTGTCGTGCGTCGCGACCGGCTGCCACCCGTGCTTGCGGATCAGGACCGTGCACTGATCAAGCGCCGGCTGCTGACTGGCCACGCGCCGGATGTCCTCCAGCGCCACGCCGGGCAGCGCCATCAGGCAGTGAGAGACGCGCACAATCACCTCGCCCGTCACGTGCAGGTCCGTGTCACTCAGCAGGTCGATGGACTGGTGAATGGCGCCCATCAGGCTGTTCTCGACCGGCAGCACCCCGAACTCCGCCTCGCCGAATTCCACGGCGCGCGCGACCTCATGGAAGGTGGGGTACCCGCGCGTGTGCACCTCACGGTCCCCACCCAGCGCGTTCAGGGCGGCGATCTCCCCGTAGGAACCGGGGTTCCCCTGGAAGGCGACGGTCAGGCGGTCGGGACGTTCACTCATGCGCCCGAGGCTACCGCACCGCGTCCCAACCTGCCCTCCGGGCCGATAGACGTGGGTACAGTACAGGACGTGACCCTGACCACGCCCGACCCGATCCTCGATCTGGACGTCTGTTCGCTCGCCGGCGCCACCCGCCGCGGCGACCTGACCGCCAGTGAGGTCACGCGCACGTACCTGGCCCGCCTGCACGCCCTGAACCCCCACCTGCACGCCGTGATCACCGTCAACCCGGACGCCCAGGAGAGCGCCGACGCCCTGGACACCCTGCCGGAGGCCCAGCGCGGCCCGCTGCACGGCGTGCCCGTACTGATCAAGGACAACATCGACGTGGCGGGCCTGCCCACCAGCGCCGGCAGTCGCCTGCTGCTGGGGCACGTGCCCGCAGCCGACGCTCCGCTGACCGCGCGCCTGCGGGACGCCGGGGCCGTGATCCTGGGCAAGGCGAACATGACCGAATGGGCCAACTTCATGACGGTTGGCATGAGCAACGGTTACTCCAGCGCCGGAGGCCAGACCATCAACCCCTGGGGTGACACCCTGGACACCGGGGGCAGCAGCAGTGGCAGCGGCGTGGCCGTGGCCGCGCGCCTGTGCGCCGCTGCCATCGGCACCGAAACCAGCGGCAGTATCGTCAGTCCCGCCCACCAGAACGGCGTGATCGGCCTGAAACCCACCCTGGGTCTCGTGCCGCGCACCGGCGTGGTCCCCATCAGCCACAGCCAGGACACCGCCGGGCCGATCACCCGCAGCGTCCGCGACGCCGCCCTGATCCTGAGCGTCATCGCTGGCCCTGACCTGCACGACGAGGCCAGCCGCCTCCTGCCCGTCCCGGACCTGCGCATCCGGAAAGCCGCGCTGGACGGCGCGCACGTGGGCATCATCCGCGACGAACCGCACGTCAGTCCCGCCGAGCAGGCCGCCCTGGAGCACCTGAGCGCCCTGCTGACCGACCTGAACGCCGTCACCCACGACCGGACGTTCCCCACCCGCCAGGAATTGAACGAGAGCGGCTGGAACCTTGAAGTTCTCGAATACGAATTCCGGGGCGACCTGAATGCCTACCTTGCGGGCGTCACGCACGGCCCCCGCAGCCTTCAGGAGGTCATCGACGCGAACGACCGCGACCCGGAACACCTGCTGCGCTACGGGCAGACGCTGCTGCACGCCGCGCAGGGCACCCGGGGCGACGCCAGCGAAACCAACTATCGCCGCGCGCGCGACCGCGACCTTCGCCTGACCCGCACTCGGGGCTTTGACCAGCTGTTCGCAGGTGGCCTGGACCTGCTGATCTTCCCCGGCATTCACGGCTGCGCGCTGGCCGCCAAGGCGGGCTACCCCAGCCTCGCCCTGCCCGTCACGCCCCCAGGCACCGACGGCCCGCCCAGCGGCGCGCTGCTGGTCGCCCCGGCCGGACAGGACAGCCAACTGCTCTCCCTGGCCGCCCACCTGAACCTGGAACTGGGCGGCGTGCGCTTCCCGCCCGTGTAAGTACGGATTCCGATTGATTCGGCGTACTTCTGAATCAATCCGAATCCGTATGAGTATTCCTGACATGACGGTTCGGACCGCGCACACGCCGTTGCCCATCAACCTACTTCTGCGCGTCGATTTGAATCACGCCGCCGCTCAGGCGCGCGACCTCGGCGGTAGGTTGGTCATTGCGGTGACGCATGTTGCTCAGGCTGCTCCCCTCGGGCGCGCGGGCGACCGCGTCCCCGATACGCAGCTGCGGGCTGGCGATGGGACGCGCCCAGACGATGGCGTCACTGTGACCGCCCTGACCGGCGTGCGCGAGACCACGCAGCGCCCCGATGACGATCACGTCGCCGCCCGCCACGACCTCCGCACCGGGGTTCACGTCGCCCAGCACGATCACGCTGCCGGGGTACTCGCCCCGGAACCCCGCCCGCAGGGTGTGCGGCACGATGACCGTGCGCCCCCCCGGCACGCCCGAAGGAACCGGCGAGGGGGCGGCTGTGGTCCGGGCAGCGGGGCTGGCAGGCGCAGGCCTGCGGGGTGCAGAGCTGTGGGATGCAGGGTTGTCGGGTGCAGGGCTGTCGGGTGTCGAACTGGACGGCGCTGACATGGGCTCCGGGGTGGGCGTGGGGCCAGCCGCGCGTGTGGCCCGGATACGGCCCGGCGTACCCCCGGCGGCGCGGATGCGAGTCAGGGCTTCCTCGAGCGCCTGGGGGTCCACGTCGGCCTGGAGTTCCACGGTGATCTGCCCGGTCAGGAGCGCGGCGCGCACGCCCAGCGCCTCGGCGACGGATCCGGCTGTGTCAGCGGGTTCCAGCAGGAGATTCATGCCACCAAGCGTGCCGCGCAACTTCATGAGGACAATCTAGAGCATCTGGCCTCTGCGCCGGGCGGGGGAGCGGCACTGCGGCCCAGGCTTCACGCGGCTCATACGCACTGCCGTCCACTCCCCGTCCCGTCCGTCCCTGCACGGTGTTGCTAACCAGACACCCTAGCCCGTGGATCCCCGTCTGACTCTGCTCGGAGCGCAGGTCGGGCTTCAGCGCGTGATGAGGATGGGGCGTGTGCTGGCGGCCCTTTCTGAGAACGCCGCTCAGGTGAGGTTCACGTACCTGCGGGCCGCGTGTGCATCTGGGGCGCATGGGTGCGGGCGATGGTGTACCATGGGCCTCATGCTTTTCAAGGAGAACACCTTTGGTGCAGCTTGATTCCGGCGCGGTCGTGGAGGGCCGCGTAACGCGCGTGACCGATTTCGGCGCGTTCATCCAGTTCGAGAACGGCGAGACGGGCCTTGTGCACATCTCGCAGATTGCTCACTCGTTCGTGCGCAACATTCACGACCACGTCCGCGAAGGCGAGAACGTGGAGGTGAAGGTCCTGGGCCGGGACGAGCGGGGCCGACTCGATCTTTCGATCAAGGAACTGCTCGAGGAGCCCGAAGAGGTGCCCCGCCCCCGCGCAATCGGACGGCAGAGCCCCCAGTTCGAGGCCAAGCTCCGGTCCTTCATGCGTGACGCCAAGGAACGCACCACCGCAGGTGGTGGAAAGAAACCCGCCGGCAAACGCAAGAAGTAACCCCGCATCCTGGCCCCGTGCCGGACAAGACGATGAGGCCGCCCCCGTTCACCCGGACGGGAGGCGGCTTTCTCGCGCCGATTGCGCCACAGTTTTTCTCCATGAAACGGACGCCGGTTGAGGGGCCTGTAACAATGGCCCCATCCGCGCGAAATTGGAAAGCTGCGCCGCAGAGCGGGTGGGAGCCATGCTGGTTCTGGGCCTGGAGTGGCCAGTGTGGCGGGTTGAGAGCTGGGGGGTCAAACAGACGGCAGTCCCTACAGGCTGCGTGAAGGCGCTTTTTTAACCGCCCTGTAACAGCTGCCGGGCAGAATGCCCCTTATGAAACGCTCCCTGTCCATCCTGGCCCTGACCGGAACCCTTGCGGTCGGTGGGCTCATCGGTTACGAATTGAACACCCGCACGGCCCCCGTCACCGCGTCGGCGGTTCCGCAGCCGGTGACCACACAGCCTGTGACCACGCAGTCGGCTGCCACGCAGACCGCCCCGGACACCAACCTTAGCGCGGGCAGCGGCGCGCAGGGGCAGATGCTGCCCGCCACGAACCCCACGTACGACCGGGGCCGCGCCCGCACGGAATCCGAGGCGAATACCGTGCAGGTTGTCAAGGAGCGCCAGGCCGGACTGGTGTACGTGAGCGTCAAGGAAAGCAGCGCCAGCAGCGCCCAGGCGCAGCTGCGTCAGCGCCTGCAACAGCAGCTGCCCTTCACGCTGCCGGATGACGGCAGTGGCAGCGGTGAGGCCCAGAGCGGCACCGGCAGCGGCTTTTTCGTGACCGGCAGCGGCGATATCATTACCAACAACCACGTGGTCGAGGGAGCCAGCGAGATCACGGTCCGCCTGCACGGCGACAAGACCGAGTACAAGGCGAGGGTCGTGGCCCGCGCCCCCGACTTCGATCTGGCCCTGATCCGCGCCGAGGGTCTGCCCAGCGGCGCGGCCAGACCCATTCCGCTGGGCGACAGCGACCAGCTGGACGTGGGCCTGAAAGCCGTCGCGATGGGCGCACCCTTCGGCCTGGAGTTCAGCGTGTCCGAGGGAATCATCAGCAGCCTGGAACGCCGGGTGCCGATCGGCACCAAGGGCGTGGAGCAGAGCGTCATTCAGACCGACGCGGCCATCAACCCCGGCAACAGCGGCGGCCCGCTCCTGGACAGCGCCGGTCAGGTGATCGGCGTGAACACCCAGATCCTGACCGGCGGCAGCGGCCAGAGCGCCGGGGTGGGCTTCGCGATTCCCGTGAATACCGTCAAGAAACTCCTACCGCAACTCCAGGCCGGGAAGGGCGGCGTGATCCAGACACCCACCCTGGGCGTACAGTTCACGGACCTGAGCGTCCTGAGCGCCGCGCAGCGCAAACAGGCGGGCCTTCCCGCCCAGGGCGCCCTGATCCAGAAGGTCGCGCCGGACAGCCCGGCCGCCGCCGCCGGACTGCGGGGCGGCGCGGGCACAGGGACGCAACTGAACGGGCAGGCGCCCACGCAGGGCAGCGGCGCGGACACCCTGAACACTGACGGGGACATCATCACCGCCGTGGACGGCCAGCCGATCGGCGAGGGCGACGACCTGCGCCGCGCCATCATCGGCAAACGCATCGGCGACCGCGTGAAACTGACCGTGCAGCGCGCCGGGAAGACCCGCACCGTCGACGTGACCCTCAGCGCCTTCAGCTTCCCCACCAGCAACTAAGGACACTGGGTTGATCCTGTAGATAAACCGCGCGGAGCGCGTAGCAGGAGAAAGTACGTTGAAGCGGGAATGGAGAGGTTCCGGCGTTTTCCCGGCATGGCGCAATGTGAGCTTCAACGTACTTGGTAAACCGGAGTCCCGTCTTGGAAGTGGCGCCCCGTCACCAGTACCAGTCGCAGACGAAACTGACGCGGTCCAGATCAGACCTTCTTACTCCTGCTGCGTTCACTCGGGAATAGCGTCAGCCGAACAGCGGGCCAAGGTCGGTCATCACCCCGGTCGCCTGGGCGGGCGTGAACACGTACGATCCAAAGACCGCGTGGAATTCCTGGTGGGTCAGGTGGCGGGTCTGGCCGCTGGGGCCGGTGGCCTGCACCTGTTCGCCACGCGCGGTCAGGCGGTACTCGCCGAGTTCGCGGACGCTGGCTTTCTTGCCGCGCCCGGCGCGGAGCAGGGCAGTCACGCGGTGCTCGCAGCCGCCCCTGGCGCTCAGGAATTCCAGGAGTTCGGGCGGGGTCAACATTGGCTGGGAAGGATAGCACCCCTGCCCGCTCAGGCGGGAGAGGGTGCGGTGGAAGAAAGCCGGGTTACGAGACGACGGTGCCCGCTCCTCCGAGCGCGGCGCTGATGGGTTCCCCGGCACGGGCGTCGCCGAAGATCACGCGTTTCACGCCGCCCTGTACGGCCTCGGCGGCTCCCAGGACCTTCTTTTTCATGCGGTCCTGCGCGAATTCCAGGTAGGACTGCACGTCGGCGGCGGGAATCTCGCGGATCAGGCTGCTTTCGTCGGGGAAGGCGCGCAGCAGGCCCGGCACGTTCGAGAGCAGCAGCAGCGCGTCGGCTTTCAGGGCGACGGCCAGCGCAGCGGCGGCGCGGTCGCCGTCCACGTTGATGGCGACGCCCTCGTAGGAACTGGCGGGGGGCGTGAGGACCGGCAGGTAACCCCCCGCCAGTAGCAGGTCGATCAGGCCGGTGTTGACCCGCTCGACGGTGCCGGTGTGGTCGCCGCGCAGAATCTTGGTTTTGCCGTCCTCGACGATCCGCACGGAGTCCTTGTGGCGGCCTTCGAAGATGCGGCCGTCGAGGCCGGACAGGCCGACAGCGTTCACGCCGAGGCGCTGCAGGCGTTCCACGATGCCCTTGTTCATCTTGCCGCAGTACACCATCTCGAAGATTTCGAGGGTCTGGCGGTCTGTAAAGCGGCTGGTGTAGCCGCTGGGGCTGGTGACGAAGCGGGGGGGGTGGCCCAGGGCTTGTGCGACACGGTTGGTTTCGCCGCTGCCGCCGTGCACGAGGATCAGTTTCTCCCCGGCTTTCCAGCGCCGGGCGAGGTCCGCGCAGACGGCGTCGTAATCGATTCCGGCGCTTCCGCCGACCTTCACTACTATCATGGAAGGCATCCTAGCGCGTGATAGGAATGAAGGTCAAATGATTTTCAAATGGCAGGCATCTGGTCAAAGGGTCTGCAAAAACTGTT
Organism: Deinococcus sp.; assembly: GCF_018260555.1. GTDB lineage: Bacteria > Deinococcota > Deinococci > Deinococcales > Deinococcaceae > Deinococcus. The sequence continues at coordinate 61,857 of NZ_JAGLBB010000006.1, forward strand.
CCACCCGAGCGGAGCGAGTGAATATAAGCGAATTCCGTGCATGGAGTAGGCGACCCGGCGTCGGTCTGGGTTGAAGACGGAATGCATCTGGCGGGCATCCGGGGTTTGGTCAGAGCCAGAGCAGCAGTGCCAGCATGCCAGCCCACGCCACCGCCCACCCCAGGCAGATGCGCCGGAAAGCCCGCTGGTACGTGCCCTTGCGGGTCTTGTGCCGGAAGACCTGCTGCGCCGCCCACGACCCCGCCCAGCCGCCCAGCCGCTCGAAGCGGTGCAGCGTCGCCTCCGGCAGTCGGCCTTTACGGGCCTGCGCCAGTTGCTTGTCGCGCCACACCGCCACGAACGCCACCAGCCCCCACACGACCTGCCACGCCACGAACATGCGCAGCAGCGTGCCGAGCGTGCCCGGCGCGACGGTCAGCTGCCAGTCACTGCCCACGCGGCCTCCACACGGCGGCGCCGCCTGTTCCCACGCTGCTCCCGGGTGCGCCCTTCATTGCAGGGTGCGGGGCAGCGCCTGCGTGGGCAGGATCTTCTTCGGCTCGCGGAACTCGATGTTCTCCCACTCGCCTTCCTCGATGACTTCCAGGGCCGGGTTCAGCGCCCGGAAGTGCGCCACGACCGCCTGCACCAGATCGTCTGGCGTGCTGGCCGCGCTCGTGATCCCCACCGAGCGCACGCCCGTCATGTCCACGCCCGCCAGGTCCGCCGCCGTCTCCAGCCGCACGGAGCGCCCGCACTCGACCTCCGCCAGTTCCAGCAGGCGCATGCCGTTACTGGAGTGCGTGCTGGTCAGCACCAGGAACAGGTCCACCTGCGGCGCTATGGCCTTCACGGCGTCCTGGCGGTTCTTGGTGGCGTAACACAGGTCCTCGCTGGGCGGCACCACCAGCGCCGGAAAGCGCCCACGCAGGATGTCAACGGTGCGGCGCGTATCGTCCACGCTGAGGGTCGTCTGGGTCAGCACCACCAGTCGCTGCGGGTCCGGCACCTGCACCGTGTGCGGGTCGTGCAGCCCCTCGCCCGTCCTGCCGAGCACGCCCACCAGGATGGTGTTCTCGGGAGCCTCGCCCTGCGTGCCGATGACCTCCTGATGCTGCGCGCTGTCCCCGATCAGCAGGATGCTATAGCCCTCACGGGCGTACTTCTTGGCCTCGGTGTGCACCTTGGTCACGAGCGGGCAGGTCGCGTCGATGGTCGCCAGGCCCAGCGCCCGCGCCCGCTCGCGCACCGCCGGGCTGATGCCGTGCGCGCTGAACACCACCGTCTCGCCGCCCTGCGGGAGGGCGTCCACGCCGTTCAGGTCCTCCACGAAATGCACGCCGTACCCGGCCTGAAGGCGGTCCACGACCGTGTGGTTATGCACGATGGAGTGGTACACCGTCACGGGCCTCGACTCGGTCTGCGCGGCCTTCTCGACCGCCTGAATCGCCATGACGACCCCCGCGCAGAACCCGCGCGGCTTGGCAAGGTGAAGGCGCTCAACCACGCGCGATCACCCGAACGGAACGGGGCACAGAGGCAGCGAACGACATCATGCCCGACAGTGTAAACCCCGCCTGCCGCGCAGACCGTGCCAGCCGCCGCGCCTCCGCCGGGGGCCGCGCCCATTTCTGTATCCCTTTAGGTCGAAGGGGTGTTGCGCCCCGTTCGACCCGAGCGGATCAAGCGGCGTGCGGATCAATCGACGACCTCGAACCCCAGCACGGCGGCCTGATCGACGAAGAAGTTGATGTTCTCGCTCAGGGTCTGCGGACCCAGGCTCTTGCGCCAGTGTTCACCGGTTGCGGCGATAATCAGCGTCTCGGCGAGGCAGGCGGGCACCTGTCCATCCCCGAACTGCAGGTCGATGTTGCTGCTCATGCCGCCGGGGGGCCGCACCACACCGCCAGGAATGACGCGCACGCTGGGAATGGCGGCCACGCTCTCGTCCACGTCGGCGGGACGGCCCTCGTCGAAGATCCAGGTTCCGGGCTTCACGTGCTGCGGGAAGATCACGGGGTTCGGGTCGCTGGTCGCCGTGAAGATCAGGTCCGCTTCCTTTAGGGTGTCGTAACTGGTGGTCGTGACGATCTCGGTGTCTTTCGAGGCGCGGCGCAGGGTGGCGGCGCTGCGTTCCAGGCGCTCCAGGTCACGGCCGATCATGATGACCTTCCCTACCTGCGGAGCAATGGTCCGCGCGATGCCGAACGCGACCACTCCGTTGGCCCCGACGACAGCGGCCGTCGCCCGTTTCAGGTCGCGGCCCTCGGCGGCGAAGTGCTCCAGGATGCCCGGAATGGCGGCCTTGATGGTCCCGGACGTGTACGCCCCGCCGTTCGTGATGGTGATGTCCGGCACGGCCGCCTGCACGTCCACGCCCTTGTTGCCCACCACGGACCAGAACGCACCCAGCCCGAACACCTCGGCCCCCAGTTCCTGCGCCAGCCGCGCGCCCTCGATGGCGCGGCGCGTGGCGAGGTCCGGGTTGTCGCGGAACACGTCCGGCAGCAGCGGACTGGACAGCAGGTAGCAGCGGATGCGTTTGCCGTCCGTGGTGCGGATGCCCTGCAATTCCCCGATCTTCATGGGACGCAGGCTCTCGGCCATCTGCCGCACGCCCGCCTCGCTGACCAACCCGCGCTCGACCAGCGGGCGCAGCCACGCGAAGCGCCGCGCACTCCAGAAGTTCTCCAGGGTCATGGGGTGAATCATGAACGCCGCGACGACCTCGTCACTGCGGCGGCCCGCCATGGGCACCGCGTCTCCCAGGCGCGGCTCGGTGCCGTCCAGCATGCGGCCCAGGTTCTCCTTGAAGCGCCACCCGGCCGCGAACAGCAGCCCCAGCGCCGCCAGTTTCGCGGCCGGACCCAGAGGCAGCGCCGCGACGACCAGCGCGAACGCCAGCACGCCTGCCAGCGTCGCGGCCGTCACGTACCCCCAGAAGCCCGCCACGCCCGCGTACACCACGACTGGCAGCGCCGCCGCCCACAGCGGCACGGCGCCCGTCACGGCCAGTCCCGCCATGACGCCCAGCAGCAGCAGATTCCCCCGCCCGCGCGGCGGCGTCTGCCCGTACAACACGCGCGGCGGGTTCAGGTGCCCCAGGTACGCGGCCAGTCCCGCCAAAACCGACAGTTCCGGCGTGTTCAGGCTCGATGCCATCAGGATTGCCAGAAACCCTTTCGAGGCGTCCAGGAGCGCCGTCACGAACGCCAGGGCCGGGCCGACACGGTGAAGTACGTTCTCAACCCCCAGGTTGTGGGCGTTCGTCACGCGGACGTTCACGCCCGAGCGCGACAGGACCGCGTGCCCGACCGGAGCACTTCCCACCAGGAACGCCACGAGCAACAGCAGGGCCGACAGAAACAACATGTCGGTCATTCTAGGGCAGCCGCGTCTCCCCGGGCAGGCAGCCGGTCACATCCGGCGGTCTGCCCGACTGGGGCGGAATGGAGCACCGTCCGTCTGTTGTTCCTGCTCGCGTCCGCTCGGATTGATTCGGGATTGCACCGAGTCAACCGCAGTCCGTACCAGGTCCTGCCACGCCCCGCCGAGTTCCTGCGCTACGTCCGAGGCGCTCAGGCCGTAGCCGTGCGCCTGCGCGGCGCGTTCCCCGGCGCGGGCGTGCAGGCGCACCCCGGTCACGGCGGCGTCCCGCGCGCTCAGGCCCTGACCGAGCAGCGCGGCCAGGATGCCGGACAGGGTGTCGCCCATGCCGCCGCTGGCCATGCCCGGATGCCCGCCGCGCGACACGCTCAGGCCGGCGGGGTACGCCACGACGCTGGGGCCACCCTTCAGGACGACCGCGCCGCCCAGCCGTTGTTGCAGGGCGCGGGCGGCGCTCAGGGGATCGCGGGTCACGTCGCGTACGTCGGTGCCCAGCATCCTGGCGGCCTCTCCGGGGTGCGGGGTCCAGATGCAGGCCGCGTGGCCGTGCCCGGCCAGTTCGCCGTGCAGGGCGTCGGCATCCAGCACGGTGGGCCGTTGCCAGCGCAGCAGCTCGCGGGCCAGGTCGGCGGCGCCCGGACCCAGGCCCATGCCCACGGCCAGCGCGTCTGGACGGCCTGGCTCTGGCGTGCCCAGCAGCGCCGCGCGCAGGTCAGCGTGCCGGTGAATCATCAGTTCCGGCATCAGCAGGGGCACCCCGGCCGCCGAGTGCACCGTGACCAGACCGGCCCCTGCGCGCAGCGCCCCCACGCCTGCCATGCCCGCCGCGCCCACCGTGCCGGGGTGCCCGCCCACGATCCACACTCGGCCCGCCGTGCCCTTGTGCGCGTCCGCGCGGCGCACGGGCAGCAGCGCCGCGACCTGAGCGTCGGTTGGTTGCTCTGCGGCGGCCTGCGCCTGCTCGCGGACAGTTTTCTGTTGTTGCTGAGCCACGCTGCTGAGCTGGGCCACTGCCTTGTTATAGGCATCCACACTGCTCTTGCTGAAAACGGTCTGGCTGATACCCGTCTGTACCGGGCG
>NZ_JAGLBB010000070.1:0-1177 GCF_018260555.1 Deinococcus sp.
AGTTTGGGCAGGCATCGTCAGCGATACCCAGACTCTACACTTTGCGCCGCACCCCACCCCCCTGCTGAGCAGTTACTCCCTTCCTGGACATACTCGGGGTCACGTCCATAGACCGCAAGCGGTCCACGTATACCCGATTCGCATATTGCGCTCCTTGGTCCGAGTGGTGAAGCAGACCTGCCGCTGGACAACGCGCCGCGAGCGCGTTGTTGAGGGCGGCCAGCGGCAATGCGGCGTCCATGAACCTAGAAATCGACCAGCCGACGACCTCGCGGGTAAAGCTGTCCAGCACGCACGCCAAGTAGACGAAGCCCTGCTTCACCCGAACGTACGTGAGATCGGCCTGCCAGACCTGATCGGGTCTGGTCGGAATGACGTGTGCCAACAGGTTGGGAAACCGGGGCTTGCTGTGGGTGGAGTCCGTGGTGGCCTGGTACCGCCGTTTGGGTCGGCACAGCAGCCGACGTTCCCGCATCACCCGAAGGACGCGCTTGTGGTTGGCTGGGGATCCTCTGCGGGCGAGTTCATGGGTCACCCGGCGATAGCCGTACCCGCTCCACTTCAACACCACCGCCTCAATGTCCTCGGCCAGCTGCGTATCCCGGTCGACCACCTCACGGCCCAGCTGATGGGCATACCAGGAGCGGCTGACATCGTGCAGTTCATAGAGGCGACGCACCGACACCGTGGGATGCGCGTGTCGCGCATCCGTAATCATCTGGTGCCTTTTTTCGAGGGGTACGTCGCCAGCGATTTCTTCAGGATCGAGTTCTCCAGGGCCAGCTGGCCACAGTACCGCTCCAACTCCGCGATGCGAAGTTCCGCGCTGCGGTCGGCTTTGGCACCGTCGGTGAATGCGGCCTCACCGCGGTCTTCGACTTCTTTCCGCCATCGGTGAATCAGGCTGGGAGCCAGTGAGTGCTCCCGGCAGAGTTGGGCGGTGGTGTGCAGGCCAGCGTTGACCTGACCGACCACCTGAAGCTTGAACTCACGGCTGTGATTCCGTCCTGGCATCTGGGCTCCTTCGCGGTGCAATCAGCGTAGCTGCTGATCGGGACGAAGTGTCTTGGCCTGTGGTCCTGTCCGGAGGGTTCATTCCATGCAGCGCATCTGGCATCAGGAAGCACTCACCGTCACGACCAGGGTCGCCAGGAAAATCCGTACTGGCGCCACGATT
>NZ_JAGLBB010000070.1:1184-12781 GCF_018260555.1 Deinococcus sp.
AGATGGTCTGCTCCCCAGAATCTGGACAGTGTTGAATAGAGACCTCGACTCACTCCCAGCCTCCCCGCTGGAAAGAGAGGTCACCTATGAAAACCCGTCAGTTCACCGAGGCCCAGATCATCCAGCTGCTCCAGGACGCTCAAAAGGGCGAGAAATCTGTCGAGGAGCTCTGTCGCGACTTCGGGTGCAGCCCCGCTTCCTTCTACGCCTGGCGAAAGAAGTACGGTGATACGACCCCCGACGAAGCCAAACGGCTTCGCCACCTCGAGAAGGAAAATGCCCGACTCCTCCGCATCGTCGGTCAACAGCGCCCCCTGCTCGAAGGGATGAAGGAGGTCCTCGCAAAAAAGCGCTGACCCTCGCTGAGAAGCGATCAGTTGTGCAACAACTGATCGCCGCCCGCGTCCGAGCACAGCGGGCCTGCTTCCTGGCGGGGCTCCCCAAGTCGTCCTGGCACTACCGTCCCAAACCCCGTCAGGACAGCGCCCTGACGCAGCGGATCCGTGAACTGGCCCTCCTGCATCCAAGACGTGGATACCGTTTCATCCATGCACTGCTGGTGCAGGAAGGGCAACGGATCAACAGGAAACGCGTGCAGCGCATCTGGCATCAGGAAGCACTCACCGTCACGACCAGGGTCGCCAGGAAAATCCGTACTGGCGCCACGATTCCGATGAAAGCAGAGGGGCCGAACCACGTCTGGACGTACGATTTCGTCTTCGATCAGACCCTTGGCGGCGATGTGCTGAAGATTTTGACCGTCACGGACGAATGGACACGGCAGTCGCTGGTCTTATACGGACTCCGATTGAATGGGCTGCAAAGCCCTTGCAATCCGAGCGAAGCGAGTGGGAGTAGGGCGGGTTCCGGAGGTGCAGCCGGCAATCCGGTGAAGTTCCGGATTGTTGGCGAAACAAACGGAATCCGTATTACGTATGGCAGCGTCTTTCACGTCCGAAGACGTGAAAGACGCCCTGCAGTACATCATCCGCGCCCGTGGGGCACCTGGGTTCATTCGGAGTGACAACGGACCGGAGTTCATCGCCCGGGATCTGGGCATCTGGCTGCAGGGGCAGAACATCGGTACTCGCTTCATCGAACCGGGGAAACCGTGGCAGAACGGGTTTGCCGAGAGCTTCCATTCACGACTCCGGGAGGAGTGCCTGAATCTGGAAGTGTTCTACTCGGTGCTGCATGCTCAGGTGGTTCTGGAGTCCTGGCGCACGTTTTACAACACTGGGCGGCCTCATTCGTCGTTGGGCTACCGGACGCCGGATGAGTGGGCCAGGGAGGCCGACCACCAGGTGAAAAAGGGAAGGCGACAGTGTACGCAAGTCCTTGAATCGAGTCTCTACTCGAAAGTGTCCAAGCTTTGGGGTCAGGCCACCCCTGCTGTTCGAGGGAACGTTCAGGCCCGTGCGGTTCCCCCCGGCGAAGGAGAAGCTGGAACTCTTCGTCAAGTCGAGCCGGCCGGTGCTGTGGGAGCGGATGGTGCTGGACCTGAAAGTGAACCGGATGTCGTTCACCCGGAAGGCCGCGTTCCCGGCCCGGTCAGAATCCCGCACCGTAGGCCGAAACGGTTGACCCGTCAACCGTTTCGGCCTATATTGATCTGGGCTGCTGTGGGGCAGTCCCCGTTTTCATCTAGCATGACCGCGTGACGGACGAGATCAGGCACCTCATACGCGAGCGCATCCGCCAGACCGGCCTCAGTCAGGCTGACATCGCCCGCCAGATGGGCCTCGCCCCACAGGAACTCAGCCGCGCCCTGCGGGAACGCGGCAAGATCCCTCCCATCTGGGAGACCATCCTCAACCACTTCCACCTTCAGCTCACGGTCGAGCCTCAACCGGTCCCACCCCACAGAACTGACCCGACCCCCGATTGACCGGCGGGGCGAGCCGACCACCATCCGAGCCAGACGGGTCGGAGGACGACGGATTCGGGGAAGGGGTCGCGCTAGAGTTGGAACCTTTTTCCCGCTTAGGCCGTTTGGTCAGAGTGCCGTTGAATCCTCGGTGCTGTCCAGACGCAAGCGCGGGCCTGATCTGCCGCTCACTTCGGCGGCGCCATCTACTCCCGCCTCTGCCGGAAACGCGACTGACACGGTGAACGTCCTACCCTGCCACTGGGGCTGCACCTGCGCGTGCCAGCGGCGGGCCAGTGCCTCAACGAGGGCCAGTCCCAGCCCACTCCCGCTGATCGCCTGTTGTCCCACCCCCCGTTCGAAGGGCAGTTGCAACTGCGGCCAGTCGTTCGGCCGCGGCCCACCCCCTTGGTTCTGCACCGAGACCGTCACACCGGAAACGCACAGGTGCACGGGACCGGCGTCCCCGTACTTCAGTGCGTTGTCGAGCAGGTTGCTGATGACGCGCTCGACCCCGTCACGCTCGGCCATGACCCAGCTTTCCTGCACGTCCAGGTGAATGGCGCGGTCATGAAGGTGCGCGGCGTCCTCGAAGGCCTCACTGACGCTCAGCGCGGCGCTCCCCAGGTCCACCCGCGTCAACTGGATCGGGGTGTCCGTGCGGGCCAGGGCCAGCAGGCTCTCGGTCAGCGCCCCCAGGGCGTCCACGCGGCCCGCCATGCCTTCCAGTGCCCGCACGTACTCCGTCTCGCTCCGTGTCTTCTCGAGCGTCAACTCCAGGCGGCCCTTGAGTGCGGTGAGCGGCGTGCGCAGTTCATGCGCGGCAATCCGCGCAAACTGCTTCTCGCGTTCGATGGTTCCGGCCAGGCGGTCGAGCATACTGTTCACCGTGCCGGTCAACCGGGCCATCTCATCGTGTCCAGGCGCGGGCGTGACCCGCTCGGCGTAATCCCCACGCTCGGCGATGCTCTGAGCCGTGCGGGCGACCTCGTCGACCGGCTTCAGGGCCCGGTGCGCCAGCCAGTAGCCCGCCAAGCAGGCCAGGACGATCATCCCGGCGCTGCCGATCAGCAGGATGCGCGCCAGGGTCTCCAGGAATTCCCAGGTTGGGGCCACGGGCTGGGACACCCGCAGGTACAGCCCGCTGTTCACCTCCTGTGTGAGTGACCGTTCCCCCCGCGCGGTCCGGAATCCGGCGCGAACCGAGCCGGGTTCCTCCGCTATGGGACGCCCCACGCGGGAGACGACCGTCCCGTTGGCGCGCATGAGCAGGACCGTGACGTCCCCACCGGGTTTGAGTTCCGGCGTGAAGCGCACCGGGCCGCTGTCGGCTTCCAGGCTCCCCTGCGCGATGACAATCGTGTTGCGCAGCGACGCGTCCAGCGCATTCAGCACAGTACGCTCCGTGACGAGCCAGATCCCGGCGCAGCCCAGCAGCAGGATCACGCTGAACACCAGCGCGTATCCGAGGGTAAGCTTGACCCGCAGACTCAGGCGCTGCACCAGGCCCGTCACGCGCGGCCCAGGCGGTACCCGGTGCCGCGCAGCGTCTCGATCAGGCGGTCCTCGGTCTTGCGGCGGACGGTACTCACATACACGTCGATGACTTTCGGCTCTACGCCCGCGTCCCCGCTCCACAGGCGCTCGATGATCTCATCCCGCGTGAAGGCCCGCCCTGGGTGCAGGGCCAGCAGTTCCAGCAGCGCGAATTCCCGCCGGGTCAGGTCCACCCGGACGCCCGCGCGGCGCAGTTCCCGCCCGCCCAGATCCATCACCCAGCCGTGCGGGAGGGTCAGGGCATTCTGCGCGTTCCCGCCAGCCCGGCGCAGCAACGCCCGGATGCGGGCCCGCAGTTCCCTGAACGCGAACGGCTTGATGAGGTAATCGTCCCCGCCGGCCTCCAGACCCTCGACGCGGTCCTCGACCGTGCCGCGCGCCGTGAGGTACATCATGGGCGCGGTGATCCCTTCGGCGCGGAGCTGCTGGCCGAGGTGGTACCCGGCGTCGATCCCTTCCGGCAGCATGACGTCGAGGAGCAACAGACTGTACGGAAAGAGCCGGGCCAGTTCCGCGCCTTCTGCGGCGCTGCGGGCGAGGTCGCAGTCGTAGCTGTCCTCGGTCAGGCCGTCACGGAGCAGTTCGGCGATGTGGGGATCATCTTCAACGATCAGAACGCGCATGGGGTCTCCCGAACGGTGGATAGAGCAGGGTCACGACACTGTCGCTCAGCACACCCACCAGCATGCCAGCGAGGACGTCGGTCGGATAGTGCACGCCCAGCACCACCCTGGACCCTGCCATGAGGGCCGCGTACAGCAGGCCCGCGGTCAGCGCCGCCCAGCGGTGCGGCGTCCGCCAGGCCAACAGGGATCAGGGCGAGGGCCGACGCGGCTGTGGCGTGCCCACTCGGGAACGACCACCCGGAGACGTGGATATCCGTGGGCCACAGGTGTGGACGTGGCCGGCCGTAGAGCAGTTTGAGTCCCCACTGGAGGGCGGTCGCCGTCCAGAACGCGGCCGCCATCAACAGTGCTGGTCGACGCCGACCGGTGAGCCACCACAGGGCGGGCAACAGGATCAGGGGGGGGAGGTGACCCACGGGCCGCCCAGGATGTTCAGTGCCCGGCTGAGGCTCTCCAGCAGAGGCGCCGTGTGGGCGTGCAGCCACATCAGGCCGCCAGTGTCCTGCCCGGACACGGCCGCCGTCCGGCATGCCCACGCCCAGGCCAGCCACGCCCGCAGCAGGCGCGGCGATGCCCGCAGTCCACCACCAGGTCCTGGAGGCGGCGGGCGGCAGGGCCGACGTGTGGGTGTTGGGGACGTTGGCCATCAGGCATCGCCAGGCGTCGGGTGTGGCTTCAGGGAGGGGCTCAGCAGCTGGTACGCCCCCAGCACCAGGCTCAGGCCGGTCAGCCAACCGGCCAGCACATCGGTGGGGTAGTGCACGCCGAGCACCAGGCGGCCGTAGCCCATGAGCAGGGCGTACAGACCGCCCAGGATCAGCACGGGCCAGCGCCAGGGGGTCTGCCACAGCAGCAGCACCAGGCACGTGGCGAGCGCGGCGGCGGTCGTCGAGTGGCCACTCGGGAAGGACGCGCCGTTCTCGGTGATCAGCCGGGGCCACAGTTCCGGCCGGGCGCGGTGGAAGACCACTTTCATCACCAGCGCGACACCGACGGCACTGCCCAGACCGGTCGCCGCGAAGATCGCCTGCGGGTGGCGCCGGGTCAACCACAGGCCCAGCACGATCAGGACGAACACGCCGCCCATGACGACCGGTCCACCGAGGGTGTTCAGGACGACGCTGGTCTGCGTCAGCGCCGGACTGGTGTGGGCGTGAATCCAGGTGAGCATCGGCGTTTCGAAGGTGAATCGCTGCTGTTCGAGGACATCTTCGGCAAGGAACCCGACGACCAGGAGGGGCAGCAGGACACCCAGGAGCAGACGCAGGAGGGCGCGCAGGGAAAGATTTGGCGGGAGCGTCATGCCCGTTACCCTGCGCCGCGAAGGTAAAACTCCGGTATACCGTGTGCGCGAGCCGGGACAGGAGGACCCGTGAGGCCGCCCTTCAGGGTTCATGCGCGCCGGATATACTGGGAATTAACCTTCAGGCCGCACGCTGCGCTCATGACGAACCGACCCCCAGTGGCCAGCTGCTTCACGTCCCTTCACCTGCTCGGGGCGGCCCTGCTCGGCGTGATCGCCTGGGTGCACTTCAAGGACATTCCCGACAAGCTGAAGGAAACCGACTACCTGGGGTGGGCGTACATCCTGCTCGTCGCCGGGTGCGCCGCAGCGGGCGCGTGGCTGCTCTCCAGTCACCCGAGGCGCGGGTACGTGCTGGGCAGCGTCATCTCACTGGGCGCCACCATCGGGTACGTCCTGACCCGCACCACCGGCCTGCCCCACGCCACGGACGACATCGGCAACTGGGTTGAACTGAGCGGGATTGTCGCACTGGTCGCCGAGGGGGCGTTCCTGATCCTGAGTGCCGTCGCCCTGCGACCGGCCCGGACCCCGGAGACGGTCCAGGTCAGTCCGCCGTTCCCGAACGACCACTGACACGGACTCCGATTGAATGGCTTATAAAACCATTCAATCCGAGCGAGGCGAGTAGGAGCAAAACGGGTTCCGGACGTGAAGCTGGCAACCCGCCGCCCTTCCGGGTTGTCAACGAAATAAACGGAATCCGTATCAGACCCACAGCCACGATCACCCAGTCACTTCAGACCGTGTCACGTCCTTCACGCTGCCGGGCTTTGCGGAGTTCCAGCGCGATGGGAATGAAACTCAGGATGATGACGGCACCGATCACCAGCAGGATGTACCGGTCGAGTTGCGGAATGAGATGGCCCAGCAGGTAGCCCAGCAGGGGCACACTGAAGGCCCACAGCAGCCCGCCCACAACGTTGTATCTCAGGAATTGCGGGTAGCTCATCCCGCCGATCCCGGCCATGGTGGGCGCGATGGTGCGCACCACGGGGACGAAACGCGCGAGAATCACGGCTTTGCCCCCGTACTGGTCGAAGAAGGCGTGCGTCCGGGTCACGTACTCCGGTTTGAGGAACCGGCTGTTCTGGCGCGTGAAGACCTCCGGACCAAACCTCCTCCCGATGAGGTACCCGGCGCTGTCCCCGATGATGGCCGCGGCGGCGACGGTCGCCATGAGGAGCGCCAGGTTCAGCTGGCCGGACCTGGCGAGGAGGCCCGCCGTGATCAGCAGACTGTCCCCCGGCAGGAAGAACCCGGCGAGCAGACCTGATTCTGCAAACACGATTCCGGCGATGCCGATATACGACACGGACTGGATCAACTGCGGAAGATCGAACATGCGGCCACCGTAGTGGGCACAGGTATAACGGCGGTATAGCTGCGACTCCGCGCGCCCCGGGGTGGGCGAAGCGCACCGGCAGGAGAATCTCCGTTCCGCCGCGGTGAACTTCAGCGCCTTCTGGATTCGGTGGTCGTGACGGCTCCGCCTCGGTATTGGGCTGGGTATCAGGCGGATGCTGGACATGGCTGAGGGCGTCGGATGGGCCGCCCAGACCGCTGATCTGCCGACCCGCTCTGGGGCCGTGGGCCGTACGCGTGTACCGTGCTTATACCTTCGGTCTTTACGCTGCTGAGCATGATTCCAGAGGTGCAGGCCATTCTTCTTGGTGGAGTGGAGGGGGTCACGGAGTTCCTTCCAGTGTCGTCAACCGGGCATTTGATCGTGGCCGAACGGCTGATCGGTTTCAGGGATACGGGTGAAGTGTTTACCGTCGTGGTGCAACTTGGGGCCATTCTGGCGGTGGTCTGGTTCTACTGGCGGCAGCTGTGGGAGAACGTGACTCACCTGTTTCAGGGCAGTCGGCGGGCCCGGCGATTCTGGCTGAACCTCATTGTCGCGTCGCTGCCGGCAGTGGCCGTGGGACTGCTGTTTGAAGAGGCCATCAAGGGCGCGCTGTTCTCGCCGCTCACGGTCGCGATTACGTTGATCCTGGGCGGACTGGTGCTGTGGTGGGTGGACCGCAGGCCCCAGGCGGTCACCCAGCCGGAAAGAACTGAACCTGACCTGGACGTCATCACGCTGAAGCAGGCGGCTATCGGGGTTGCACAGGCCGTGGCCGTCATTCCGGGGGTATCCCGCAGTGGGGCGAGCCTCGTGGGCGGACTCCTGACAGGACTGAACCGCGTGACGGCCACGGCATTCTCGTTTTTCATGGGTCTTCCGGTGCTCGGCGGCGCGGGTCTGTACAGCCTGTTCAAGGCGCGGCACGCGCTGGGCAGCCTGCCTGGGGGCAGCGTTCCCCTCCTCATCGGCACGGTGGTGGCGTTCATCACCGCGCTGTTGTCGGTGTCGTGGCTGCTGAAGTACGTCTCCACGCACAGCTTCAGGGCGTTCGCCGTGTACCGCGTGGTGTTCGGGGCGCTGATGCTGGGACTGATCGCGTTGGAGCTGCTACGGTAAAGCCGATGGTCCTGCTGGAAGCGCGTCACCTGCACCGCCACGTGGCCGGTCGCCTGCTCTGGCAGCGTGTCGGGTTCACCCTGGAGCCAGGGCAGTGCCTGATGCTGGTCGGTCCCTCCGGCGCGGGCAAGAGTCTGCTGCTGCGAGTCCTCGCAGGGCTTGATCCACCTGAGGGGGGCGACGTGATCTTCCGGGGTCAATCCCAGCAGACGTGGAGTATGCCCGCCTACCGCGCTCAGGTCATGTACCTGCCGCAACGCGCCGTGCTGATGGGCGAAACAGTGGAGGACGCCCTGCGCCACCCGTTCTCGCTGAACGTGCATGCGGGTGTGAGGTTCGCGCAGCAGGACGCCAGGAATCTGCTGCGCGGCCTGGGCAGAAGGGACGACGTTCTGGAACAGATGACCGCGAATCTCTCAGGTGGCGAGGCGCAGCTGGTCGCTCTGACCCGCGCGCTGCTCCTGAGGCCCTCAGTGCTGCTGCTGGATGAGGCCACCTCGGCGCTGGACGTGGACGCCACCCGTCAGGTCGAGGCCCTGCTGCGCGGCTGGGTGCAGGAGGGGGAGCGCGCCGTGATCATGGTGTCGCATGACCCGGATCAGCAGGAGCGGCTGGCAACGGCCGTGCTGGCGCTGGGCGCGCAGTGAGCGAGCCAGTGGCTCTGTGGCAGGTGTCACTGGCCGCAGGGTTGATGCTGCTCAGCGTGGGCCTGAGTGCCTGGCTCAAGCTGGGGCTGGGCCGGGACATCCTCATCGCCGGCGTGCGGATGACGGCGCAACTGCTGCTGGTGGGACTGATCCTGGACTGGGTGTTCCGGCTGAACACCCCACTGCCCATCTTGGCAATCGGGCTGGTCATGACCCTGCTGGCCGCGCAGGCCGCCTCCAGTCGCCCGAGGAAACGGTATCCGGGCCTCCTGCTCGATAGTTTCCTCTCGGTGTTCGTGAGTTCATTCCTGCTGACCGGCTTGACCTTGAGCGGCGTCATCGGGGTCAGGCCCTGGTTTGAAGCGCAGTACGCGGTACCCATCCTGGGCATGGTGCTGGGCAACACGCTGACGGGCGTGGCGCTCTCACTCGACCGGTTCACTGGGGACCTGAGTACTCGGCGTGGGGAGGTGGAGACCCTGCTCGGGTTGGGGGCGACCCGCTGGGAGGCGGCGCATCCGCTGATCCGTGACGCCCTGCGCACCGGCATGATGCCGACCCTGAACAGCATGTTGGTGATGGGCATCGTGAGCCTGCCGGGCATGATGACCGGGCAGATTCTGGCTGGAGAACACCCGCAGAACGCGGTGCGCTACCAGATCGTCATCATGTTCGTGCTGGCCGCCAGTTCGGCCCTGGGGAGCCTAAGCGTGGTGCTGCTGGCGTTCCGCGCGCTCTTCGACAGGCGGGACCGACTGAGGAGTGAACGCCTCAGGGGGCAACGTGACCGATGATCAGGCGTCCTGACCATGGCGCAGCGGCGCTGGCGGAGGCTGATCCTGCTGTCTGTGACGGTGTTCTGCGGAACGTACAGCCTGCTGGTCCGGAGCGGATTATGTTTCAGGACGCCGCGAATGACGTCTTGAACCTCATCACCGTGCGCTCGCTGGCTGGGGCGGTCCTGATCCTCGCCAGTATCGATCGGCCTGCTGCGCCGCCGTCCCCGTCTGTCGCTGGCGGCCGTGGGCCTGGTTGGGATGTCGCTGGGGCTGACCGAGGTGTTCAAGCGGGTGCTGCTGCCACGTCCGCCCCTGGCTGTGGCACCGGACGTGTACATGCACAACAGTTTTCCCAGTGGGCACACCACCATCGCCATGTCGGTGCTCCTGGCGTTGGTGCTCGTCAGCCGCTCCCGGTTTCGCGGCTCCATCACGCTGCTCTGCATGCTGTACGCCCTGGGCGTGGGAAGTTGAACGTTGATTGGCACCGTTTCAGTGACACCGTCGGGGCCGGTGCCGTGGCGCTGGGTGTGGCCTGCGCGGCCAGCCTGCAGCTGTCATGCCGTGGTCTGGTGCAGCCCGCAAGCGACCTGGGTGCTGGCCGATTGAGCGAGGGCGGCGCCAGTCAGCAGGACTCCGGCCACGAGCAGGATGTTCATTTTCACGTTGGACCTCCGACGACGGTAGGCGGTGAAGGTCAATTCGCGGTATAGCCGGAACTTGCGACTGGCCGACCGGTTATACCCTCCTTTTACGTTTGGCCCGTACGGTTCACGCAGGCTCAGCCTGTGCGCAGACGCCGCGAGGAGAACCCATGAACGAAACCGTTGCCGCCCCCGCCAGGGCCCAACACACCACCGAACGCCAGCCCAACCTCTGGAGTAAAGTCCCGGAGGTCACGGCATTCTTCTGGATCATCAAGGTCCTGGCCACCACCGTCGGTGAGACGGCCGCCGATTACCTGAACTCCAATCTGCACCTGGGTCTGACCGGCACCACCCTGGTCATGAGCGTGTTCCTGATCGCCGCGCTGATCGCGCAGTTCCGGACCAGGAAGCACGTCCCCGGCGTGTACTGGCTGGCAATCGTCTTCATCAGCGTCGTGGGCACGCTGATCACGGACAACCTGACCGATCACTTTGGACTGAGCCTGTGGGTCAGTTCGGGCCTGTTCGCTACGGCCCTCGCTGCAACCTTCTTCGCGTGGTATCGCCGTGAGGGGACGCTGTCCATCCACTCGATCGACACGCCCCGGCGCGAGGCATTCTACTGGCTGACCATCCTGTTCACCTTTGCCCTCGGGACCGCTGCCGGTGACCTGATGGCCGAAACACTGTCACTGGGGTACCTGCCCTCGGCGTTCATCTTCGCCGCCCTGATTGGCGTCGTCGCCCTGGTTCAGCGTGTCGGCCGACTGAGCCCGGTGTTGACGTTCTGGCTGGCCTACATCCTGACCCGCCCGCTGGGCGCGTCCATCGGCGATTTCCTCGCGCAGGCCCGGAGCGACGGTGGCCTGGGCCTGGGCACCACCACGACCAGCCTGATCTTCCTGGTGGGCATCCTGGCCCTGACCGCCTACCTGACCGTGACCCGTGCAGACCGGATCGGGCGTGACGAGGCGGCCTGATACGGACTTCCACGCGAGCGCGAACAGCGACCAGAACGAAGGCCCACGAGGCAGGGGCCTGAAATTCCCCGGTCTCATGGGCGTTGATGCGAAGTGACCATGCCTCGGCACGCCCAGCCTACCGCTCAGCATCATCACCGCCCAGCTGAACCGGGTCACCAGCCTCAGCGGTCTCGTTCCATACAGCACCTTGCGCAAAAGTGCCGTCTCCCGGGAGACGGCGCGGGACGACTTCGCATCAAAAGAAGACCTTCAGCGCCGCGCCAGGAATGCGCCCCCCTGCGCATTCCTGGCCATTGATTTCGTCATGGTGCCTCACGCCGGACGGACGATGGAAGGCGTCAACTACCACGACAGCGGTCAGGCACAGACCCGCCTCGGGCACCAGTTCACCTCCGCTGCCCTGGTGCAGTTCGGTGAAGATCCAGCCCCCCCCTTCTGGAACACTTCAAGGTGACCCAGGTCCTGCAAACAGAGAGCCATCTGTACCGTACAGCGACTCAGGAAATGATCCACGTCGTCCAGGATTGCCCCGCGGCGGGCGTCCCCATGGCGGGTCTGTTGTTGGATGGGGAGTTCGGGCGGGACGCAGGTGTGACCTTCAGTCACGGGCAGCAGATTCCGGTCCTGATCCGTGCCAAGTAAGTTGACTGACATCTTTCAGTTTTAGAAAAGGACGTCCAGCACGGCTTCTGACCTCAGAATGAGGGTGTGAAACAGAAGA
>NZ_JAGLBB010000071.1 GCF_018260555.1 Deinococcus sp.
GGATAGCCGGGCCTACGGCAAGGTGAACACCGGCCTGTACACCACGGTGCGCAGGTACGCCTTTCCCACCCAGGGGAAAGCGCAGGGCCGCGCGGACGTGACGGCTGTCATCGGGGTGCCGCTGGCAGCGGGCCTGAACCTGGACGCCTCGCACTTCGAGCGCTTCGCGGTGGGGGAGACCGCCATCGGGGATTTCGGCTTTGGGCGGGCGCGGTCGAGTAACGCTAGCCTCACGTACCGACTGCCGCCCGCCGAGGGCTTCGGCCTGGGCGCCGTGCGGGTCCGCGCGTACCGCGACTGGCTCGGCAAGACCGCCACGGCCGACGCGGATATCGCCTTTCGAATCGACGGCGTGCCTGCCCTGCTGGGCGGCAGCGTCGGTTACGAGTGGCACGACGCGGACGCCAAGGCCAACCGGTGGCGTTTCGCGCTGGTCGCCCTGCCCCGCTGAGAGACGGGTCCCACTGAGCCGCACGTTCCGCTTGCGCGGCACCGCACCCCTGAACCTTCCCGGATCAGGGGTGTCTTTAGGTGCGGGGCGCGGCGGGTGATCCGGCCTGCGCACCGAAGCAACTGGAGTGGGTGTGATACGGATTCCGTCTGTTTCGCTGGCAAGGCAGCGACGATCTGGGTTGCCACCTCCACGCCCGGAACCCGCTGCGGCTCCCACTCGCTTTCGTTCGGATTGAAGGGTCTTTGCAGCCTCTTCAATCGGAGTCCGTATGATAGGGTCCCTCGCGTGAGGGGTTCCGGGAAGATTCAGGCGCGCGTGCGGGCTTCACTGCCCTTGATGGCCGTGGGAACGGCGGCGTTCTTCACGCTGGGGCTCCTGCAGGCCATGTACGGCCCGGCGTTCCCGGTGTTTCAGGCGCGGTTCGGGGTCAGTACGGCCGTGGTGGGCCTGATTGCCAGCGCGCACTTCCTGGGCTCTGCCGTCGCGCCTCCCGTGGTGGGTGCGGCCCTGCGGCGCGTCAGTGTGCGCGCGGGCGTGTCGCTCAGTCTGCTGGTGCTGGCGCTGGGCATGCTGGGCGTGGTGTTCGCGCCGGCGTGGGGCGTGGCGGTCACTGCGGCGTTCGTGGGCGGACTGGGTCTGGGCGGCGTGAGCGCCTGCCTGAACGCCGCGTACGCCAGCGTGGGTGCGCGGCCCGTGAACCTCGTGAACGCGGTGTTCGGGGTGGGCAGCATGGTATCGCCGCTGCTGGTCGCCGCCCTGACCGGGGTGGGCGCGGCCGGACTGGACGCCACGCAACTGGGGGCGCGGCTGGGCGGGCCGTTCCTGGTGGTGGTGGCCCTGTGCGCCGCGACGTTCGTGGCGGGCCGCGTGTGGGGTGTGCCGGACATCGTGGCTGCCCCGGCGCAGGCGGGCGCGGCGCGGCCCGGGCCGCAGTTCGCGCTGTTCGCCGCGCTGATCGCGTGCTACGTGGGCCTGGAAGCCGGGTACGGCGCGTGGACCGTACGCTACCTGACCGAGGTCGGCGTGAGCGGCGCCGCGCTGATTCTCAGTGGGTTCTGGGGCGCACTGACGGTCGGGCGGGTGCTGACGGGCGTGTTCGCGGCCCGCTGGGAACCGTCGCGGGTGGTGCTGCTGTGCGCCGCTGCGGTGGCCGTGTGCGCGGCGGCCGCGTTGCGCCCGGAACTGGCGGCCGGTGCGCACCTGCTGGCCGGGCTGGTGCTGGCCCCCGTCTTCGGTACGACCCTGGCGTGGCTGACGCGGACCCTGTCCGCGCGGCTGGTGCCGTTCCTGCTGGTGGCCGGGTCGGTGGGCGGCGTGATTGCCCCGGCGCTGCTGGGGGCGCTGTTCGCCCGCTGGGGCGCGCCGGCCGTGCCGGGGTTCCTGCTGCTGCTGGCCGCGTTACTGGCGCTGTTCACGGTGCTGACCGCCCGCATGGCCCGCCCGGCGCGGCCCCCGCTGCGCCCGGGCGCGGCTACGCCCTAGCCCCCGCCGTTGTCAGTGAGGAGGGTGTGTGGCAGAATGCGCGCTGATTCTCCCCAATCCGATCCGGATGCCCAGCAGCGCAACCCCATCAGTTCATGAGTCCTCGCCGGAGCACCCGGCGGCGCAACGGAGGCCTAGAGTGTCACAAGCGACGAGACAGGTGAAACTCACACGTGAAGGTTTTGAACGCCTTCAGAAATCCCTTGAGCAGGAAATGGTCCGCCTTGCCGAGGCCACCCGTATCCTGCAAGAGCAGATGGAAACCAGCTCGGATACCGAGGACACCGGCCTGGAAGACGCCAAGCGCGAGAAGATGAACATCGAGGCGCGCATCGACGAACTCGAGGACACCCTGGCCCGGGCCAGCGTCATCGAGGACCACGAGAACGAGGGCCGCGTGGAACTTGGCGCAATTGTCATGCTGGGCAACGAGACCACCAAGAAGGACATGAAGGTGCAGGTCGTCAGTGCCCCCGAAGCCGCCGTCACCGGTGGCAGCCTGCCCCGCGTCAGCGAGGACAGCCCCGTCGGGAAGGAACTGATGGGCCGCAAGAAAGGCGAGGCCTTCGTGGTCAACCTCGATAACGGCAAGCAGATGAAGTACAAGGTCAAGAGCATCGAGTACTGACACCGACTCCGATTAAATGGGCTGCAAAGCCCGTTCAATCCGAGCGAAGCGAGTGGGAGCAAAACGGGTTCCGATTGAGCCGGTGCAGTCCCGAATCAATCGGAGCGGATGCGAGGAGGAACGACAGACGCCCCTTTGCGGAATGGAGCGGACTCCGCATCAGATGAACTTGGTGTCAGGAACCGCGCAGGCACGCGCTTCGTTCGGCCTGCGGTCTCCCCGCGCACACTCGCGCCCCCTCGATGAACGCCGGGAGGTGCCCGCCCACGCTTGAGAGCAGCGTCTGAAAGTCCGGGACCATCGTCGCGTACGCCGCCACGGCGCCCAGCGAGGCATTATTCACGCCGCGCGCGAAGTAGGCGTCGTACCCCGCGTACCCGCCCCACGAGGCTTTCAGCGTGGCGTAGCGGGCGTTCAGGTCCGCCAGCAGCTCCGCCTTCCGCGTGCGCCGGTCAGCGTCAGGCAGGTCCGGCTGGGCGTACAGGGCCTCCAGGCGCGCGCGGGCGTCGAGCAGCAGCGCCTCGAACCCCGACTGCCGCGCCTGCGCCGCCCGGTCCTGGTCGCGCAGCTCCGGCGTGCCGTGCGCGGCCAGCCAGCGCCGCAGGCCCTCTTCCTCGACGGCCGTGGCGTACGACTCGTTGAACACCGTGTCGCCCGCCACGTACAGGGCCGGGTGTGCGAGCTCGTGAATGACCGTGCGGATCAGCGTGGCGTCCGGGTAGGCCAGCATGGTGGACAGCAGCGGATCCTTCAGGTAGCCCAGCGTGGAGTACGCACTCACGCCGCCCACGCTCACGTCCCGGCCCTCCGCGCGCCGCTCCTGTGCGTAGGCGCGCGCGCCCGCCTCGGCAAAGTAGCCCCGGTAGCCCACGCAGCCCGCCACCGGGAAGCACGACGTGTCCAGCGTCACGCTGAACTCCGGCGCGGAGAACACGTTCCACACCACGAACGGACGGCCCACATCCACGAACTTCAGAAAAGATCCGTGATCCGGGAGGCCCAGCCCACCCGCCGCCTCGGGCGCCACCGCGAACGCCCGCACGTCCGACGCCAGCCGTAACTTGCGCCGCACCTCCGGCGGCGTGGCCGGGTCCTCCAGGGCCGCCTCGACTGGCCGCGCCCGCCGCAACAGGTCCAGTTGCCCGCCCGCCGCCTGCGTCAGGTACTGCACCGGCGCGCACCCACTCAGGGTCAGCGCGGTCGCCCCCAGCAGGCCCGCCACCTGCACACGCCAGCCCGCCCATCTCACGCTGCCCGCCTCATGCGGCCCAGTATGCGCCTGCCCGCCCACGCCCGGAACGCACGCCCAGGCAGGGACGTGGGGTGAGCGGCCCCACGACCTTCGGTCGGCTTCATCCGGATGACAGCCTGATGAATTCCGTCTCTCTCGGAGTCCGGATCACTCTGCCAGGAACGATTCCACCTCGATCACGAACCCGCCCGGCGCGTCGAAGTAGAAGGTCAGGCGGCCGTGATTGCGCTGCGGTTCCGGTACTGTGAACCCGGCCGCCAGTAGCTGCTCGCGCACCGCCAGCACCTGCTCGGGCGTGTCCTGAAGGAAACCCACGTGAAAGGACTTCGGGTACGCCACGTCCCGCGCGCGGAACATGGACAGCAGAAACCCGTCCGGGCCGCGCAGGAACGCCATGTGCTCGTTCACCGGCATGTCCGCCGTGCGCGCAAACCCGAAAAAGGTCTCCATGAGTAAAACGGTGCCCGGCACGTCCGTGACGCTCAGATTCAGGTGATTGAGTCGCATGTGGCCTTGATACCCCGCGCCGCCCCCACAGAGTGCACGCACCCCTGCAAAGGGAGCGGCCACGTAAGGCTGCATGAAGGCCGCCTCGCCCTTCCATGAATCCCGCCGCATCACGGGCCGCAGCGGGCCGCGTAGCGTGGCAGGTATGCCCGACCCGAAGTTGACCCAGCTGGCCCGCCGGATGCGCGGCCTGGACCTGTGCCTGATGACCACCGTCACCAGCGACGGCCGCCTCGCCTCCAGACCCATGAGCAACAACGGCGACGTCGAGTACAACGGCACCAGTTATTTCTTTACCTGGGCGGACTCCCGCACTGCTAGGGACATCGGGAAGAACAGGCACGTGCAGCTGAACTTCCGCGCTGAGAAGGAATTCCTGTTCGTGGCTGTGCAGGGCGAAGCCACCCTGACCACCGACCGCGACGCCATGCAGGAGCACTGGCAGGAGCAACTCACGCAGTGGTTCAAAGAAGGCCTGGACACGCCCGGCCTGACCATGATCGAAGTAAAAGCCCGGCGCGTGAACTGGTGGGGCGAGGAAGACGGCGAGATCGAACTGTAAGGGTCACGCGCCCTGACAGCAGGTCATATGAGGCGGCGTGCGGGCGCGGCGGGTCGTACAGTACGGAGCGTGAAGCGCCTGCCCCAGCTCATCCTGACTCTCCTGTTCACGGGTGCCCTCGTGCTGCCCGGCGCCGGGGCGACCCTGATCTCACCGCCACAGCCCGCGCAGGTGGCCCGCAGCGTTCAGGTGGCCGCGACGTTGCTCACGCCGGACGAGGTGATCGCCCTGATGAACGCGGGGCGCCTGACCGAAGCAGAAACCGCGGCCCGCGCCGCTTCGGCCGCGCACCCGGAATCTGCGCGGTCCCTGCTCCTGCGGGCCCGCATTCAGGCGCGGCAGGGGAGACTCCCGGAGGCCCGCGCCGCCCTGAGCCGCGCGCAGGCGCTGCCTCAGTGGGACGAGCAGGAACTCGGCGTGCCTTTTCAGTCTCCCGGCGAGATCGAGCAGGTCATGGTGGCCGACCCCGCCGCCGCGCGTGGCCTGCTGGCCGACGTACTGCTGTCCGAGGGCGACGATCCCAAGGCGTACTACCTGCTGGCCATGACCGAGGCTATTGCCCGGCAGTGGGACGCCTCACGCGCCGCGCTGGCACGGGCGCGTGCCCTGTCGCCCGACCTGGGCTTCGCGGACCCGAAATCGCTGGCCTCACTGGAACGGGCGTTGCAGCAGAACCAGCCACCCGTCCTGAACGGTCCGGCACTGGCGCCATCCCCGTGGCGGTACGTGTGGTGGGGGCTGGGGGCGGTGCTGGTGTGGTTCGCGTGGTGGGCGGTGCGTGCGGTCAAACAGTCCATGGCGCAGGAGGAGGCCAGCCGCGCCGCACGCGTCGAGAAGGCTGCTCTGACTGCCGACGAACTGGAACGGCAGGTGCAACAGGAACTCGCCGGAGCGCGCCGCGACACCCCGCAAGAGCAGCGCCGCGCCAGCCGGCTTGAGCAACTGGCCGCGCAGGTGATGGACTGGCAGGAGAAGGCCCTGGCCGACCGCATCAGCGCCGCCCTGATGGAAGCCACGTACCGCCGCCTGCACGCCGCCGCGCAGAGTGACGACGCCCACGCCGCGTACACGGCCGAAGAAGCCGAGAAGGCCGCGAAAGAACAGGCCCGGCTGGCGGCGGAAGCAGAGCGCCGCAAGGAGCGGCAGACCAGTGGCCCGTCCAGCCTGCGCAAGAGTGAACGGAGCAGCTGGAGCAGTGGCCGCAGTAGCTCTGGCCGTGACAATTCCGGGGGCAGCAAGTGGTGACGGACAGCGCGCCGGGCAAAGCAGAGCGGTCAGCTCCCGCAGGAACTGACCGCCGCCGCAGGCGGACTGCTTAAGCGGCGCCGACCTTCCGGGCAATGATGCCCTCGATGTACTTCACGACGCTCTTCAGGGGCACGCGGCCCAGTACGTCCTCCAGGAAGGCGGTGACCAGCATCTTCTCGGCGACCTCGCGGGCAATACCGCGCGACCGCAGGAAGAACAGGGCTTCCTGATCCACGGGGCTGGTGGTGCTGCCGTGACTGCACCGCACGTCGTTCGCGTTGATTTCCAGCTGCGGCACGCTGAAGTTCCGCGCGTCGCTGCTTAGCATCAGCGTGCGGTGCTTCTGGTACGCGTCGGTCTTCTGCGCGCCCAGGTCCACCTTGATCATGCCGCTGAACACGCCAACCGAAGCATCGTTGTTCACGCCCTTGTACAGCAGGTCGCTGTACGCGTTCGGCGCGGCGTGGTGTTGCAGGGTGTAATGATCGAAGTGCTGATCCCTGTTCGCGAAGTACAGGGCCAGCATCTCGCTGTTCGACCCCTGCCCGCGCAGGTATGACTGCATCTCCGTGCGGCTCAGGGTGCCGCCCATCGTGACGACCAGCGAGTTCAGGGTCGCGTCGCGGCCCACGTCCCCACGCTGCCGCTGAATGTGCGTGACGCCCTCACCCCAGTTCTGAATGCTGACGTACCGGACGCGCGCGGCGTCCTTCACGACCAGTTCCACCGCGCCGATCGCGTACGTGCCGGGCAGCGCCTCGCTGTCCTGCTCGTCGATGAACGTCACCTGCGCGTTCTCTTCGGCCACGACCAGCGTGCGGGTCGCGGTGTACGTCCCGGCGTCACTCATCACGCGGAACGAACCCAGGGGCAACTCGACCTCCACGCCGCGCGGCACGTACACGAACGCCCCGTTCGTCCACAGGGCCGCCGCCAGCGCCGAGAACTTACCCTCGCTGGGATCCGGGCTCTTGCTGGGCGTCGTGCCGGGCGCGGCGATCGTCGTGTCGTCCGGCACCTCGGCCGGCACCACCGAGTACAGGTACTGCTGCACCTTGTCCGCGTGCTGCTCCACGGCCGTTTTCAGGTCAGTGAAGATGACGCCCTTGGCCTTCAGCTCGGCCGGGAGTTCCGTGCGGTACACCACGTCCGGGCCGTCCAGCACCAGGAACGCACCCACGTCCGTGCCGGTCAGTCGGTCCTGCACACTCTGCGGCAACGCCGACACGTCCGACACCACGTCCCGCTTCCCGTGAGGGCGCAGCGCGTCGAAATCCACGTCCACGCGCGTGTACTTCCACGCTTCCACGTTCTCCTGCGGCACATCCAGCGCCGTAAACAGCTCCAGGCTTTCCTTACGCTTGGCGGTCAGCCACTCGGGCCCCTGCACCTGCGCCAGTTGATCATTGAATTTGGTCATGAACCCTCCTTGATTACGTTGTTATGGGCCTTCCCATGAAGAGCGGCTGCTCCAGCACGGGCAACCCCATCAGTTCGCTGCGCAGCCAGTTCCACTGGGGCCAGAGGCACACCATGGCCCCCCAGGAGCCTCCCCAGGGCAGCCTTCCAAACGGCCGGGGGGTCGCCCGGCCGGGTCATGAAATCCGCTCGCCTGCTGGGCTGGTCACACTCCACGGCTCAGGCAGGTGAACGAGATCAGCCGACCGAGCCTTCCATTTCCAGTTCGATCAGGCGGTTCAGTTCCACGGCGTACTCCAGCGGGAGTTCCTTGGCAATGGGTTCGATGAAGCCGCGCACGATCAGTCCGGCCGCCTCGTCTTCGCTCAGGCCGCGGCTCTGGAGGTACAGGATCTGCTCGTCGTTGATCTTGCTGACCGTGGCTTCGTGGCCGACGCGGGCGTCTTTCTCTTCGATCTCGATGTACGGGTAGGTGTCGGTGCGGGCCTCGTCGTCGAGGAGCAGGGCGTCGCATTCCACGTTCGTCTGGCTGCCCCTGGCACCCTCGTAGATCTTGACGAGGCCACGGTAGGAGCTGCGGCCCGAGTCCTTGCTGATGCTCTTACTGACGATGGTGCCGCTGGTGTTCGGGGCGAAGTGCACGATCTTCGCGCCTGCGTCCTGGTGCTGCCCACGCCCGGCCATGGCGATGCTCAGCACCTCGCCGCGCGCGCCTTCTTCCAGGAGGTAGCAGGCGGGGTACTTCATGGTGACCTTGCTGCCCAGGTTGCCGTCCACCCATTCCATCACGCCGCCCGCGTACACGGCGGCGCGCTGGGTCACGAGGTTGTAGACGTTGTGACTCCAGTTCTGGATGGTGCTGTAGCGGAAGCGCGCACCCTCTTTCACGACGATCTCGATCACGCCGGAGTGGAAGGAGTCGCTGGAGTAGGCGGGGGCGGTGCAGCCCTCGATGTAGTGGGCCTGCGCGCCCTCGTCGATGATGATCAGGGTGCGCTCGAACTGGCCGCTGCTCTCGGCATTGATGCGGAAGTACGTCTGGAGGGGGATGTCCACCTTGACGCCCTTGGGCACGTACACGAACGAGCCGCCCGACCACACGGCGGAGTTGATGGCCGCGAACTTGTTGTCCTCGGGGGGCACGATGGTGGCGAAGTGCTCGCGGAACAGCTCCGGGTATTCCTTCAGGCCGTCCTCGATGCTCAGGAACACCACGCCCAGCTTCTCCCACTCCTCTTTCAGGTTGTGGTACACCATTTCACTCTCGTACTGGGCGCCCACTCCGGCCAGCGCGGCGCGCTCGGCTTCGGGGATGCCCAGACGCTCGAAGGTCTGCTTCACGTCGTCCGGCACGTCATCCCAGGAGCGGGCGTTCGCGCCTTCGGGCTTGATGTAGTAGTAGATTTCGTCGAGGTTCAGGCCGCTCAGGTCCGCGCCCCAGGTGGGCATGGGCTTGGAATAGAAGATGTCCAGCGCCTTGAGACGGAAATCCAGCATCCACTGGGGTTCGTCCTTGGCCCGGCTGATCATCTCGACCACGTCGCGGCGCAGGCCCTTGGGGGCCTTCACGGCGTAGCGTTCGGGGTTGCTCCAGCCGTACTCGTACTCTTTGTTGATCTCGTTCACTTCGGGATTAATGGTCATGGGGGTGCTCCTTCAGGGGGCAGATGGCAAAGGGTCGAAGGCAGATGGCGCAGGCGCGGCGTGAGCTGTTACTAAGGCGCTTCTGGCCCTCTGCCTTCAGCCTTCTGCGGCGTTACGCCGTGGCGAGTTCCTTGACCCAGTCGTAGCCTTCGCTGTCCAGCTTCTTGGCCAGTTCGGGGCCGCCCGTCTGCACGACTTTGCCGTTCACGATGATATGCACCTTGTCAGGCACGATGTAGTCCAGCAGGCGCTGGTAGTGGGTGATGATCAGGCCGCCCAGGGAGGGGCCGCGCATGGAGTTCACGCCCCTGGCGACAATCTTCAGGGCGTCCACGTCGAGACCGCTGTCGGTTTCGTCCATGATGATGTAGTTGGGTTCCAGCATCAGCATCTGAAGGATCTCGTTGCGTTTCTTCTCGCCGCCGCTAAAGCCCGCGTTCAGGTAGCGTTCGACGATGCTCTCGTCCCACTCCAGGGTCTTGAGGGCGCTCTGGAGCTTGCCGTAGAACTCGGTAAACGAGACCTCTTCGCCTTCAGCCTTGCGGGCCTGCATGGCGAGGCGCAGGAAGTTGGCGATGGTCACGCCGGGAATCTCGACGGGGTACTGGAAGGCCAGGAAGACGCCCAGGCGGGCGCGTTCGTCGGGTTCCATCTCCAGGATGTTCTGGCCGTCCACGAGGACTTCGCCCTGCGTGACCGTGTACTCGGGGTCGCCGACGATGACCTTGGCGAGGGTGCTCTTGCCGTTGCCGTTCGGTCCCATGATGGCGTGCAGTTCGCCTCTGGGGACGATCAGGTTGATGCCCTTAAGAATTTCGGTGTCGCCGACAGTGGCGTGCAGGTTGCGGATTTCGAGCTGGTGGGTCATGCGGGCTCCTTCTGGATTGGATCGGGACGGGATTTTGTTAGGAATGATTCCTACTTACACGGTTATTTTACCTGCGCCGCCTCCTAAAGTCGAGTGATTCACTGCGGATTCCAGGCGGGAAGAGACGGGGAGCAGTTGACGCTGGAAAAGGGGGGGATGAGTGGACCGTGAATTGCGACATGATCCCCACCCAGCCGCACAGGGCCGCGAGCGAGATCCAGCGACTCTCATACGGAATCCGACGCACGGATGGGTAGCAACCGTTCTATTCGAGCGAACCGGGAAAACTGCGGCGCCCAGCGAGTGGAAGCAAGGCAGGCTTTGACGTGGATTCGACACGAGAGCGACCTTCCGCCTTTGTTAAGACGGCAAATGGAATCCGTAGGATTCGGTATCACCCGCTCATGTCAACGCCCGGCGTAACCGGCCCCCTTCGCTGCTCCCGGCGCCCGATTTGCGCCCCACCTCATGAGGGCCGCGCACGCTCTTTTCACGCTTGCCACGGCCGTGCGTGTTACCCGTGAAGGACATGAACGTCATTGACCTCCTCCGCGCCGCTGGACCCCTGTTGTGGGTCCTGCTGGCCCTGTCCGTGTACGTCGTGTACCTGAGTGCCGCCCGCGCGCAGGCCCTGACCCGCATGGGTGCCGACGCCCGCACCCTGATCGAACGCGCCCGCGCCATCACCGCCGAGAGCGGCCCGGCTTCCGCGCTGGCCGAGGTGGACCGCGCCGCCCACCCCAGCCCCGCCGCGCAGGTCCTGCGGGCCGGGCTGGCCCGCGCCGACCGGGGCGGCGAGGCCGCGCAGGCCGCCATGCAGTCTGCGTTGCTGACCGAGGACGCCCGCCTGTACGCCGGACTGGGCGCGCTGGGTACCGCCGCGCAGATCGGGCCGCTGCTGGGCCTGCTGGGCACCGTGATCGGCATGGTGCGGTCGTTCCTGGTGTTCAGTCAGACGGCCAACCCCACACCCGCGCAGCTGGGCACCGGCATCAGCGAGGCGCTGGTCAACACGGCCGCCGGACTGGTCGTGGCGATCATCGCGTACGT
This sequence comes from Deinococcus sp., assembly GCF_018260555.1. GTDB lineage: Bacteria > Deinococcota > Deinococci > Deinococcales > Deinococcaceae > Deinococcus. The sequence continues at coordinate 11,115 of NZ_JAGLBB010000071.1, forward strand.
GTGCCGCAACGCCCTGCGCCTGAAAGCCGACCGGCTGGCCCTACAGGCCGAACAGGTACGCGAGGACCTGCCCGGCTGGCTGACCCGCCCCACCACCCTTCCCGGTGTGGCCGCCGCGCCCCTACCGGAAGTCGCTCTGAGCTTTGGCGGTGCGCCGTGAGAGCCGACCCTGTGAGGGCCAACGCTGTGAGAAGCAGCGCCGTGGGGGCCGCGTGAGCGCCGCCCGCCGCCGCTTCCGGGAGGACGAGGACACCGTGACCTTCGACTTCGCGCCCATGGTGGACATCGTGCTGCTTCTGCTGATCTTCTTTTTCCTGACCAGCAACCTGGGCGCGCGGCAGAACGCCCTGCCGCTGGACCTGCCGCGTGCCAGCAGCGCCGTGCAGGAAACCCCGGACCTGCCCATCGTGAGCGTCAGCCGCGCCGGGCGGCTCTACCTGAACGGCCAGGAAACCACCCTGACCCGACTGGGCGGCCGTCTGCAGCCGCTCGTCAAAGCGTCCGGCGGGCTGGTGGGCCTGCGCGCCGACGAACGCGGCGACTACGGCACGGTCGTTCGCGTCATGGACGAGATCAAGAAAGCCGGAGGTTCCCGCCTGGCGCTCGGCACCCAGCCTGTCGGCGCGGCGGAGGAGAGCGCCCCGTGACCACCGCTCCGCACCCCGGCGGCTCCTCACCTGAGCGGCGCGAGCAGGTCCGGGCGGGCGTGTTGGCCGTCGCAGTCCACCTGGCCCTGCTGACGGGTCTGCTGCTCCTGCGCCCCCAGCCTCTACCGCCCGCCGCGCCGCCAGACCTGACCAGCGCACCCATGGAAGTCGTGACGCTGGCCCCAGCCGTTGTCAGTACGCCCGTCAGGACGCCCACCATTCCGCAGGCCCCCGCGCCGCCACCCGCGCCAGCACCTACGCCGCCACCCACGCCCAAGGCGACCCCGAAGCCCCAGCAGACGCCCCCCCAGCCGAAAGCACAACCAGAACCGAAAGTGGAGCCCCCCCCGCAGCCGACGCCAGCGCCCACCCCAGCGCCCACCCCAGCGCCCACCCCGGCCGCCACACCCGACCCGGCCACGCCCGAGACCGCGCCGAGTGCTGAGGCGCCCCGCGCGGCCAGCCCGGCTCCGTCGGCCGCCCCGGCTCCATCAGCCACCCCAGCGCGCGCGGCGCCCCAGCCAACCACCCCAGCACCGGTCGAACCGGTTGCCCCGGTGGCCGCCCAGGCATCAGCGCCGGACACGCCGTCAGACCCGGTTCCTGCTGCGGTCACGGGTGTCCCGGCGACCACCGCGGACGCCCCGGCCCCGGCAACTCCCGCACGCACCCCTGCCATGACGACGCCGGCCACTCCAGTGCCGGCCACTCCAGTGCCGGGCCCCCCCACGCCGGAACCGCAGACACCGGAGGCGGCCGCGCAGGCCCGCACGCCTGCCCGTGCGGCCCCGACTGAGTCGGCAGTGGCTAAATCGGTGGCGGCTGAATCGGTGGCGGCTGAATCGGTGGCGGCCCTGCCGCGCCGGGAGAACGCCGCGCCCGCCAGCAGCGCTTCTGCTGGTAGTGCCTCTGCCAGGAGCGCCGCCCCCGACGCTGCCCCCGACGCCGCGCCGCGCGCTGCGGCCGGTCGGCCCACCGCGGCGCCGGACCCGGCGACCGTGACGGCCATCCCGGCCCGC
>NZ_JAGLBB010000072.1 GCF_018260555.1 Deinococcus sp.
TGCAGCAAGAATGCGGTGGGCGCGCAGACGTACATGCGGATCAAGTCCACCGTGGAGACCGCGCGGTTGCGCGGTCAGGACCCCGTCGCGGTCCTGACCGGCCTGATGCGCTGACCGGGTGCTCGGCCTTTCGGCCGACCGCTAATCACAGACATCCTGACTTCGGACCTTCCCATCCTGGCGGTGCAGAAAGAAGGCATGGTCTTCATCGTCCTGCTATTCGCCTCAAAGGCGTTCTCTGTCACCCATACGGACTGCGTTTCACTGCGCCACAGCCGGGAAGGTACCGCCTGCGGCTTCAGACCGCGAAGTCCGGTCTGTTGTTCCTGCTCGCGTCCGTTCGGATTGATTGGGTGCAGTCCCGAATCAATCGGAATCCGTACCACAGGTCAGCCCGAGTCCGTATGAGCCTGACCTTCAGCGGAACGGCTGGTCAACTTCGTCCCTCGCCAACTGACCTGTCGGTTACTGTGCATGCAGGAGGAGCGATGGAATACCAGCGCAAACCACAGCGGGCAGTCCCCGCTACCCGGCAGACCAGCACCCACACCCCGGACCCGCCCGGCCTGACACACCTGGAAGCGCAGGGGCGGGCGCTGCAACGCTTCACGGCCCGCCAGCAGACCGCCCAGCGACAGGCCGCCGCGCCCGTGCTGCGCGCCGCCAGCCTCGACCGGCAGGAACAGGACCGCCTGACCAGCGAACGCGCCACCTTGCAACGCCAGATCTCCACGTTGGATAAGGCCGCGCCCGTCCAGCCCTCAACGCAGCCGCCAGTCCCAGCGAAGCCCGTCACGCCCGCCGATTGGGTCACGGTGATGCGTCACCGTGCCGAGGGCGTCGAGGGGCAGCGTCTGGACACCCGCGCCTTCGGGGAATTCCAGACGCTGCAACGGCAGGTGGCGCAGACCCTCGCCCACAGCTTCCGCAGCGACCGGGGCGAGCCCCAGGCCCGGTACGCCGCGTACGGTGAGCACCTCGCCACCCTGCAGCGCCATCCGGTCAGTGCGCCGGTTGCCCGGGTGGTGCTGGGGATGGTGCCCCCATCCGAACGCCTGCCGCTGCAACGCGCGACAGACGAGGCGCTGCAACGCCAGCGGGCGCAGGAACAGGCGGCGCTGAACTTCGGCACCCTGACTTCCCTGCAACGCCAGATGGCGGAACTGGACGCCGAGGCGACCCAGCCTGTCCTGCAACGAATTCAGGCCAGAAGAGGCGCGGGGAACCCACTGCCGGAGGCGATCCAGCGGCACCTGGAGGGGGGCCTGAACTACGACCTGAGCCGGGTGCGCATCCACGACGATGCGGAAGCTGACAAGTTGGCGAAGGGTGTGAACGCGGTGGCGTTCACGACAGGAACGGACATCTTCTTCCAGGCGGGGCAGTTCAACCCGAACACGCAGAGCGGGCTGGAACTGCTGGCGCACGAGGTGACGCACACCGTGCAGCAGAGTCAGGGGCGCGTGGGGACGGGCATTGACCCGGACGCCGGACTGGAGGCCGAGGCGCGCAGTATGGGCGCGAGGCTCGCGCAACATATTGGTGCGATAACTGCAAACACCAATAAGACAAGCCAAAGACCCGTTGCGGCGACGAATTCAGGATTAATCCAGCGCCAAGCAGTCAAGAGTGAGTTCTTTAAAAACGATGTCGTTATGTTTAATTCTTTTACCCAGTCTGATGCTAAAAATGAGCAGGATGTTGTGAGGATTCTTATCGCCAATTCTTTTAAGAGGACAAGCTTTATGTTGTATGGATATGCATATCTAAGTCCAGACTCAAATTTAAGGAAGATGATTGCGGGAAGCAAGAGTAATAAAATATTACCATACACTAGAGCAGAAAATCTGTATGGCGCAGGAAAAAAGTGGCCTAGTTTTCCAAAGGAAGTGCAAAAACTTTTCGAAAATCTCCCAATATCGGCAAGGGTAATTGCGGTTAATCACTATGGCGGCAATTCTTCCTCTTTTCATCATAGATACGGCGGAGAGGCATTCATAGAGGCATTGCCCTCGACTATCTCTATCAGAAAAGAGGTTAAATTCAATTCTATTGGTAATTTTCCTAAAGATCTCCCCTTTAGTAAGGCCAAATCCATTTTTATGGCTAAATCAATGAGTGTATGGTCTAATAAGCACAGCCTAGTTGTTTCTGATTCAAAATCTAAAAAGGTTATGCCAATTGCGATTAGCATTGCTTCGACAAACGGAGGTCGATCTACTATAAATATATTTGGTCACCAAAAAGGAAGATCGAATGCCAACGGTCAAACGTTAAATATTTATGTTATTGATATGTTCGGTAACAGGGATAAGGCTTTTGATTTAGTGGCGGCGCACGAGGTTGGCCACTTCCTGCTAGGCGCCAAAGACGAATACAAGGATATTTTGGACCCTAAAACAGGCCGAGTGATGGGAGCTAAGTCGACAACGAACGATAATTCCATAATGGCTAATTTCTATGAATACCCTGACATGGCGAGATCCCAGGCGAGACATTTCTCTGAGTTAATCGTCAATTTCAAGCAGATGTTCCCTGGGAAAAAGGTATCAATTATATGAGAGTGTTAATTTTCCTCTCTTTTTTTATTCTTGCTTCCTGTGGGAGTTCCGTCGGAGGTAAAGTGATGAGATATGAGATTAAAACGATCGATTCAGCGGTATTGCAGCAGATTTTAATAACTGAAAATAGTGTTTCATACTTCATATTTCTGCCACACAAGAATAAAGCTGTTGAGGGCAAATTGACTCTGAAATCAGATCAGATTACGAAAATCAGACGACTGATTGAAAATACCGAGAGTATTACTTGCAAGCATGAAGTATTTGCTGATGATCAAATCATAGAAATCGAATTACATTCAAAAAAAATAGTATGTAGAGAGTCTGCGCTGCATAGCTATCCCCAGGTATCAAGGCTAGTTTCGGAGTTTAGGAGCTTGACTAATCATATTTTGAAAAGATTGGAAAGATAGAAAATCTCGCTGCTGTTGTCTTTGTGAGATAATGAGATCTTTACACCCCGCCTCGTGGATTCACGTCCACTCGCACCCTCGCCTTCCACGTGCGGGTGTCAAGCACACGCAGGAGTTCGCCCAACCGTGCGTCGTTGCGTGCCCTTAAGAACAGGGGGAATTCCAGACGCTGCAACGGCAGGTGGCGCAGACCCTCGCCCACAGCTTCCGCAGCGACCGGGGCGAGCCCCAGGCCCGGTACGCCGCGTACGGTGAGCACCTCGCCACCCTGCAGCGCCATCCGGTCAGTGCGCCGGTTGCCCGGGTGGTGCTGGGGATGGTGCCCCCATCCGAACGCCTGCCGCTGCAACGCGCGACAGACGAGGCGCTGCAACGCCAGCGGGCGCAGGAACAGGCGGCGCTGAACTTCGGCACCCTGACTTCCCTGCAACGCCAGATGGCGGAACTGGACGCCGAGGCGACCCAGCCTGTCCTGCAACGAATTCAGGCCAGAAGAGGCGCGGGGAACCCACTGCCGGAGGCGATCCAGCGGCACCTGGAGGGGGGCCTGAACTACGACCTGAGCCGGGTGCGCATCCACGACGATGCGGAAGCTGACAAGTTGGCGAAGGGTGTGAACGCGGTGGCGTTCACGACAGGAACGGACATCTTCTTCCAGGCGGGGCAGTTCAACCCGAACACGCAGAGCGGGCTGGAACTGCTGGCGCACGAGGTGACGCACACCGTGCAGCAGAGTCAGGGGCGCGTGGGGACGGGCATTGACCCGGACGCCGGACTGGAGGCCGAGGCGCGCTCAGTGGGGAAACGATTGGCTGCATACACAGTGATGCCGGGCGTTCAGAAGCGTGACATGCTGTCTATAGCGTCTGCCTCTGCCGCCGACAGAGTTCAGCGACAGGTGAATCAACAGCTGCGGCAAGCCAATGCAAATCGCGGCGCAATAGCCAAAGTGCCACAAGCAGCTGAATCTGATGTTTACTATCAGCTGCGGGAGTTCAATAATGGCATTCCCAAGGACCTAACGTTTGATCATGGTTTTTTAGAGGGTGCTGATGGCAAGTTTGATGCTTCTCTGATGGAAAAACCTACTTGGGCAGATAGAAAAAATAGGGCGTTCTGGGTTGCTAAAGCCCAGGCAGCATTAATTCTGCGTCCTGACCTATTTGACAGCATAGCTGCCTATATGCATTTTTTGGAAGCTAGCGGTAGGGAAAGAGATGTTGGTTATGAGAGATTCCTGAAAAATGATCCTGCTGGAAAAGTAATAAGCAAATCTCTCATCAGTAGTGTCCAGAGAGGAATAGGTGAGCGCATTTTCTTTGCCGAAGGATTGAAAGAAGGCGAGAAGTATACTTCTGCTGGCTCTACGCCTATTATTACTACCGGAAGCGCGAACCAGATGTACCCTTACCCAGCAACTGAGAACTGGCAAAAGACTCTGGGCTCTCATCCGTTGTGGGCTGATGCTAGCTGGACATTCGTATATTCAAAAGCTCAGTATATAAAGGTCAGTGCTACTGTGGAAATCAGAACACGCGATATGTATAATTTTAACCCGGGCTCTAAAGATATCGCTACTGGTTCGCCTGACGCTATCAACGGGAGATTCGAAGTTACCGGACTTGGCAAAGAGTATATAAATTACGGGTATGCGAAGAGAACTGTCAATTTTCTATTCGACAAGAGCAAATTTTTTGACAAAGTTTGTGGATCAATCGAAGTCTCCTGCATTCACTCCCCCCAATCCAAGATGAATATAAAGACACTATTGTGCATTATGCTTTCCTGTCTTTCTTTAAGCAGCTGTCGAGATCAGGGGCAGGGTAGTATTGAACAGTCTGGGAAAATTGCTGACAGGGAAACGGGTCAGCAAGTTGTTTACGGTGGGAAGATTGAAAGGTTTTTCAAGATTGACGATGTCAGTCAGATTGGTTGGCTGGCAGTCAGTCAGGGGGTGGCTGGGCTGGCACCGGGGCCATCAGATTACTTGCTGTACGCGGTGTTTCCGTTCGCTGGGTCGTTGCCGGGGGGCTCCTATCCAGATGCGGTCGTTGACGGGCAGGTGGTCAAGAGTTTTGCGGCCGCGAGGATCGATCTGAAAGGCTTCCTGACGGAGGGTAAGCATGTGGACGCCTCATCGCTGGTACTGACTTCAGATGTTCCTGTGTTGGCGCTACAGCGGGACGGGATGGTTTTCATCGTCCTACTGTTGGCTTAGCTGGGGGAGCTGCTGGAGGCCACTACAGCCCCCCTCGTGGGTTCACGTCCACTCTGACCCTGGCTTTCCAGGTGCGGGTGTCCAGCACGCGCAGCAGTTCGCCCAGCCGTGCGTCGTTGCGGGCGCGCAGGAACAGGTGGTAGGGGTACACGCCGCGCAGGCGGGCGACGGGGCTGGGGGCGGGGCCGAGGACTTCGTGGGTGGTGGCCCCGGCGCCGTGCAGGGCGTCGGCGAGGTCCTGGGCGGCGGCCTGGGCTCTGTGCTGGTCGCGGGCGCTGATCTCGATCTGGGCGAGGCGGGCGTGGGGGGGGTAGTTCAGGGCGGCGCGGGCGCGTTCCTCGGCGGCGGGGTAGGCGAGGGTGTCGCGGCCGTCCACCATGACTTTCAGGGCGGGGTGGTCCGCCTGGAAGGTCTGCACGACGGTCATGGGGGCGCGGGTGGGGTGCCATTCGGCGAGTTGTCGCAGCAGTCGGTGGTAGCGTTCGCTGGCGCGGAAGTCGCTGACGTTCAGCCACGTGTCGGCCAGGGTGACGCCGATCAGGGCGAGGTTGGGCGGCGCCTCGTGCGAGAGCAGCAGTTGCGTGCCGACGATCACGCCGCTCTGGCCGCCGTACAGGGGGCTCAGGTCATCCTGGTGGTCCCGGTCGAGGCGGTAGACGGGAAAGCCCGGCAGGAGTGTGCGGACTTCCTGGGTGATCCATTCGGTACCGGGGCCGCGCGCTTTCCACATGCGGTCTCCGCATTCGTCGCAGCGGTCCGGGACGGGCTGGTGGTACCCGCACTGGTGGCAGGTGAGTTGCCGGGTGTCCTGGTGAAAGCGCAGCGGCACGTCGCAGTGGCGGCACTGGGGTGTGTGTTCGCAGGTGGGGCAGCGCAGCAGGGCGCTGTATCCGCGCCGGGGGGCGAGCAGCGCGGCCTGCCGTCCGCGTTCCTGCACCTGCCGCAGCACCCGCGCGAGGTCGTGGCTGATGGGGTAGCCCATGTCGGCGGGGGCAAGGTGCGCGCCGGACAGCGGCCCGATCTGGGGTTGTTCGGGAGGGTGGGCGTAATCCACGACGTGCACGCGGGCGCGGGGGGGTGGGAGGACCGCGCCGGGATGCGGGACGCTCTCGGCGGCGGGGGCGGCCCCCACGTATGCGAGGGCGGCGTCGTGTGCGGTGGCGAGGCGGGCGGCCACGTCGGGCAGGAAGGCGCGGCTGCCGCTCAGGAGTTTGTGCGCGTCGCTGGCTTCCTCCAGCACGACGATCAGCGCGGGGTCGTGCAGGGGAGCGCTCAGCGCGTGGCCGCTGCCGATAACCAGCCGCGCGTGCCCGCCCCGCACGCGCTGCCAGGTGTGTTCGCGTTGCGCCTCGGTCAGCTGGCCGCTGATCTGCGCGGCGTGCGTGCCGCAGGTGCGGGCCAGGCCGCTCAGGTGCTCCCAGGTGCGGCGCAGCGTGGCGGCGTCCGGCGCGAGGATCAGCACGCCGCGTCCCTGCCGCAGCAGCCGCCCGATGCGGGGGGCCAGGGCGGCGGCGCGGCTGGCAGGGCGGCCGCCGTGCAGCCTCCAGACCGGCGCTTCGGGAAGCAGGTCGGGCCGGTCAGGGTCGGGGGCGGTGGCGGCGGGCTGCGGCAGGGCCGGGGGCGGAGCGGGAACCTGGATGGTGTCGGCCCAGCCGCGCAGGGCGAGCGTTCCGGCCTGCGTGCCGCTCAGGGGAATGCCGGCGGCGCTGGCCCCGGCGGCCCAGGCGGCGTAACTGTCGGCGGGGCCGTGGGCGCGCAGCCACTCCCACGCGGGCGGCGGGGGCCGCTCGGTGCTGACGTATTCGGCCGCTCCGGCGTTCAGGGCGGCAGTCACGACGCCGGCGCTGACCCCGGCGCCCCGTGCCCAGGCGCTCAGGGTGTCGCAGGGGCCGTGTTCCGCGAGCCACGCGGCGGCCTGCGCCTGCCTGGGCGTCAGTGTTGACCTCTGGGGCGCGGGAGGGGTCACGGCGCGCAGGACAGTGACCGCGCGGCTGGCGGGCGGGACGTGTTCGGGCGCGCGGGCCTCGACCACGCTGTTCAGGCGGGGTTGCGGGGTGAAGCGTTCCTCCAGCAGTCCCTGCTCGCGGATGGCGTCCAGCAGGGCCGGAGGGAACGCGCCCGCGTCCGTCCAGTGTTCGGTGGGCACGCGGCGGGCGAACGCACTCAGGTCACTGCCCGGCACGGCGCGCACCAGGTGGGCGGACGCGGCCGTCCAGCCGACGCCCAGCAGGTCCCCCCAGATCAGCCCGGCGGGAATGCGGACGTCGTGCGCCCAGCCCTGCACGCCCCTCACGGTCGCGGACGGCACCCACGGCTCGGCCGGGTCGTCGAGCAGGTGCACGGCCTCGCGCAGGCGGTGGGCGGCGCGTGGGTCGCCCTCGCCCACCACCAGCCCCACCACCAGTTCACCGCGCCACGGCACCAGCACCCGGCAGCCCAGCGGGACCGCCCCAGCAAGGCCGTGCGGCGCGCCGAAATCGTACGGCGGCACCGGCAGGTTCACGGCCACCTGCCACGGTTGCGCAGAGGGAGGGGCGGCCGGGGTCACGTGCCGCAGGCTAGCGCGCCGCGCCCGGCCGTTTCCGTGATCTGCGCCCCACGCCCCACGCCCGAACGCCCGAACGCCCGGCCGCCGGGGGGCTGGGCCGTTTCGGCAGGTCTCCCGGCCGGGCGCGCTACCCTCCGGGTGTGACGCTGCACCCCGCCCGCCCTGCCCCCGCCCCGGTGAACGTCCGGACCGGCCTGCTGCTGGGCGTGATCTCGGCCCTCACGTTCAGCACGCTGGGAGTCTGGGGCAAACTGGCCGGGCAGGTGGGCCTGGAGTCTTTCAACGCGCTGGCGTGGCGCTTTGGGCTGGTGGCCGTGCTGCTGCTGCCGCTCACCTCGCGCGGACTGAGCGGCGCCGACCGCGTGCGGATGCTGGGAGTGGGCACGCTGTACACGGCCGCGACCATCTGTTACTTCGGGGCGCTGGGGCGCGTCACGGCCGGCGCGACCGGATTGCTGCTGTACCTCGCGCCGGCCTTCGTGATTCTGCTGGCGTGGCTGTCGGGGCGCGCGCCGCGCCGCACGCAGCTGGGCGCCGTGAGCCTGGGCGCGGCCGGGCTGGCACTCGTGATCGGTCTGCCCGGCCCCGCCGACCGGGACCCGGTGGGCCTGCTGCTGGGCGCGGGGGCGGGCGTGCTGTACGCCTCGTACCTGCTGGCCAGCGAGCGGCTGCTGGCGGGCGTACCGGCGCTGGCTGCCACGGCGCACATGGCCCTGGTGGCGGCGCTGGTGTTCACGGGACTCGCGGCGGGCGGCGGCACCCTGGGCGTGCCGGACACGGCGGCGCAGTGGGGCGTGATCGCGGCCATGGCCCTGCTGCCCACGCTGATTGCCGTGCCCGCCCTGTACGGCGCGGTGCGGCACCTGGGCGCGGCGCGCACGAGTCTGCTGGGCACGCTGGAGCCGCTGTTCACGGTGGCGCTGGCGGGCGCGGTGCTGGGCGAGCAGCCGGGACCGGGCGTGGTGCTGGGCGGCGCGCTGATCCTGGCGGGCGCGTTGCTGGCCCAGTGGCCCGCCCGTCCCGTCCCGGCCGCACAGAGGCGGCGGGTCAGCGGCCGCTGAGGGTCACGGTCAGCGGCTCGCGGGTGGGCTGTCCGGCCAGCGGGCGGGTCGCCCCGACGACTCTTAAGCCCGACGTGTCGTTGCTGCTGGCCGGGAGTTGCAGGTGTAGCAGTCGCGTGCGGCCCCCCTGCACGCTCAGGACGCTGACCTTCAGTTCCCCGGCGCGCACGCAACGGGCATTTATGGGGCAGCGGCTATCCTGCGCACGCAATAGTGTCACGCTGGCGCTGCCGAGTGTGGCCGTCTGGCCCAGCGTAAGTGAGACCGTGGCGGCCTGCGCGGCGCCCAGGGCAGAAGCACCACTGGCGGCGAGAACGAACAGCAGACGCGACAGGAAACGGGTCATGCCGTCACTGTGCCCTGCGAAACTGAGGGCAGCCTGACCGGACGCCCCGGTTCTGCTTCAGCCGGGCCTGCTTCAGTCGGGTCTGGTTCAGTCGGGTCTGGGCGCGCCGCCGTGGTCGCCCCCCCCGTGGTCTGCGCCGCAGTCGGCCAGGGCACGGAAGCTGGCGGCCTTGCTGCCCAGGCCCATCTGGTCGTAGCAGCCCGCGAGTTGCAGCGCGAAGAACTCCACGGCGCGGCAGTCCTCGCGGCGTTCAGCGACTTCCAGGCACGTGCGGTAATGCAGCACGGCGAGGTGATACTGGGCGCTGCGGGCAGCGTGCTCTGCGCGGCAGTGGCTCATGCGGAGGGACACGATGTCGCTCTGGGCGCTGATCACGGCGGTCATGAATGGCAGTGTAGCCACGACCCGCCGTGGATGAATGAAAGATGAATCAGGTTTGACGGTACGAAATGTGCGTCTATACCGTTGTTTTTCGCTGTCGGCAAAATGATAGGGAGTCATACGGACTCCGCTAAATTCCGCCGCAGTCGCGAAGGGGCGTCGGCTGTTCCTCCTCGCATCCGCTCGGATTGATTCGGTGCAGTTCCGAATCAATCGGAATCCGTATCAGACGATGCTGGCGCGCACGCCCAGCGTGCTGAGGTTCACGTCCAGCAGGCGCACCTGCAGTTCGGTGTTCAGCGGGGCGGGGGTGCTGGTGGGCAGGTCGAAGGCCAGGTCCGGGATCAGCAGGGTCGCCTGCGGGCCGCGCCGGTCCACGACCACGGCGTTCCATACGCGCCCGGGTTGCGCGGCAATGAAGCGCAGGGTGTGGTGGCGGCGGCTCAGGCGCTCGGCCTGCCGGGTGCCGTCGGCGTTCAGGCCCGCCTGCGCCACGCGCGCGGCCACATCCTTGCCGCTCAACGGGTCGCGGCCGGTCAGGTGGGCGCGCAGTTGCTGGTGCACCACGAGGTCCAGGTAGCGGCGCATGGGGCTGGTCGCCTGGGTGTACAGGTCCAGACCCATCCCGGCGTGCGGGCCGGGCGCCGGTTGAAAGCGCGTGCGTGACAGCGTGCGTCGCCGCGCCCAATCGGCGCTCAGGCCGCTGCCGCGCACCTCGCGCTGGGGTGGGTCCTGCGTGGCGAACGGCAGGGGGATGGCGTGATCGTCGGCGTAGATGGCGGCGCCCCAGCCGGCCAGGGTCATGCATTCCTGCACCACGGCGCGCATCTCGGGTTTCGGCAGGGGAGTAACGAGGGCGCCGTCAGGTCCGGCCTTCACGCGCACCTCGGGCAGGTCGATGCTCAGGGCGCCCTCCTGCGTACGCAGTTCGCGGCTGGCGCGGGCCAGGCGGGCCAGGGTCACGAAAGGCTCCTGCGCCCCGTCCAGCGCGCTCTGCGCCTCGGTGTAGGTCAGGCGGGTGACACGCACGGTCGTGAGTTGCACGTCCACGGCGTCGGCGTTGCCGTCCTCGTCGAGGTCCAGGCTGATGCTCAGGGCGGGCGTGGTGGGGTGTAGGCCCAGGCCGGTCTTCTCGACCAGTTCGTCGGGCAGCATGCCGATGGTCTGGTCCGGCAGGTACAGGGTCGCGCCGCGCGCGCGGGCCTCCAGGTCCAGTTCGCTGTCGGCGGGCACCAGGGCGGCCACGTCGGCCACGTGCACCCACAGGCGGGTCAGGCCGCCGCTCAGGGCTTCGATACCCACGGCGTCGTCCGGGTCGCGATTGCCCTCGTCGTCGATGGCGTAGGCGCTGAGGTGCGTCAGGTCCAGGCGGGGTTCGTCCGGGAAGTCCGGGACACCCAGCGTGACGGGCTGCGTGGTGGCGCCCAGGCGGTCGGCGTAGGGGGTGCGGCTCTCGTCCCACAGGCCGGCGCGCAGCAGCAGGGCGTGCGCGGCTTCCGGCGTTTCCGTGAGGCCCAGGTCGCGCAGGGCGCGGCTCTTGGCCTGCTTGCCGCGTGCCAGCAGTTCGATTTCCGTGCGCTGCGCGGAGCTGAGGTCGGGGGCGGTGGGAAGGCTCATGGCTCAGAGCATAAAGCAGGGGCGTGCGGGGCACGGGCGAGCCCTGCGTGGACGGGAACGCCCGCGATCTCAAGGAGGTCGAGCGGGTCCTGGGCGTCTGTGACCCACCGTCCGTTACCCCCCGTGACCCCACCGTCCGCGCCCACTTCGACACGCCGCTGCGGCCCATCGGCTCCGAAACCGAACTGGCCGACCCGCACGCCGAGGTCCTGAGCAGCCTCGAACGCGGCGAGATAACGCCCGAGGAAGCCGCCCGCAAACTCCGCCGCTGAATGGGGGGAGTACCGGCCGAAATCCACGCTCAGGCGGTAGGCGGGTCTAGGCGTGCCGCGGGTGGGTTCGGCACTCAGCACGCGGCCTAGGCGGATGTCCAAGCGGTCGAGGGTGTCGGCGGGCGTGACGGTGTCCCTGAGGGGGGTGGCCATGCGGCCAGCGTGGCACGCGCCGGGTCAGCGCAGGGTGCCCAGGTCGGGCCAGCCCATGCGGAGTTCGCGCAGGTCGCCGTCACGCTTCTCGCCGCACTCCAGGCCGCCCTGCCGGGCGTACCAGGAGCGGGTGGGGTTCACGTCCAGCACCCACAGGGCCATGCTGCGGGCGCCGCGTTCCCGCAGGGCGCCCATGACGGCGCGCAGCAGTGCCTGGCCGGTGCCGTGCCCCTGCGCGGCCCGCAGGGCGTACAGCGTAAACAGCTCCGAGTCGAAGCCCGGGTGGTCGCGCGCTTCACCCGCCGAAGCGAAGGCGATCACGGTTCCGTCCGCTTCGGCCACGCGCACCACGTCCTGTCCGGCCGTGATGTTCTGCGTCCAGAACTGGGCGCGCCGCGCCTGCATGTCGGCGCCCGTCATGCGGTCCAGGAACTCGCCGGGCATCAGGCCTGCGTACGTTTCCCGCCAGCTCTGAACATGAATAGCGGCAATGGCAGGGGCGTCGGCGGGCGTGGCGGCCCGAATGAGGGGCGGGGTGACCGGGATGGGCATGGTTCAGGGTAAGGGAACGCCGCCCCGGATGGCGGCGCAGGTGCGGCGGGTGTGACACGGACTGCCGCTCCACTGCGCCACAGTCGGAAGGGCGCCGCCTGCGGCTCCATACCGCGAAGGGGCGTCTGCCCTT
>NZ_JAGLBB010000073.1 GCF_018260555.1 Deinococcus sp.
CGCCAGTCGCGCCGCCGACGCGTCCGGCCTGGGCAGGCACGGGCTGGGGCTGGCGCTGGCGCGGCACGTGGCCACGCTGCACGGCGGCACGCTGGACCTGGACAGCGCGCCGGGCCAGGGATTCACGGCCACGCTGCACCTGCCGAGCTGATCCGGACTCGGGGAGGGCGCGGCGGGTGGGAGCAGGGCGGGTTCTGCTCAATCGCAGTCCGTATGATACGGATTCCGATTGATTCGGCGTACTTCCGAATCAATCCGAGCGGACGCGAGTAGGAACAGCATACGGATTGGGCGGTATGGAGCCGCAGACGGTGCTTTTCCGACTGTGGCGCAGTGGAGCGGCAGTCCGTATGAGCTGCGGGAGAGCGGGTGCAGGCTGGGCGGTCTGCTAGGCTGGGCGGTAATGACACAGGCGGATACAACGCGCTGGAGCGCCGTGGTGCTGGGCGGCGGTGATCCGGGCGATCCTTTTGCAGCGGCACACGGCGTGAAGGTCAAACCGCTGATTCCCGTGGCGGGTGAACCCATGGCCCTGCACGTCCTGCGCGCCCTGCGCGGCAGTGGCCGGGTGGCGCGCGTGGCGTACGTGGGTCCCATCACCCCGCCGCTGGAAACCTTCGTGGATGCCCGCGTGACCGATCACGGCACGCTGCTCAGCAACCTCGAGGCGGGCGTGGAGGCCCTGCGCGCCGCCGGGTTGCAGCCGGGCGAGCGGGTGCTGGTCGTCACGGCCGACGTGCCCATGCTGCGCCCCGACGAGATTCGCAGTGTGCTGGACAGCGCCCCGCTGGACGCCGCTCTGGTGTACCCGGTGGTGCGGCGCGAGGTGTGCGAGGCCGCGTACCCCGGCGTGAAACGCACCTACGCGCGCCTGAAAGACGGCACGTTCACGGGCGGGAACCTGTTCATCCTGGACCCGGCGCTGATCGGGCAGTTCCTGCCGAGGCTGCGCGGTGTTCTCGCGGCCCGCAAGGCCCCGCTGAAACTCGCGGGCCTGATCGGGCCGGGCGTGCTGCTGCGCCTCGTGACGGGCCGCCTGACCGTCGCGGCGCTCGAGGCCAAAGTCTCGGCGCTGCTGGGCGTGGAGGCCCGCGCCCTGATCACCCCGCACGCCGCCGTGGGAACCGACGTGGACAAGGACGCTGATCTGCTACTGGCCGAGGCGGCCCTGAAAGGCGCGCCGTAGTCCTGAACGGTCCCCGCATCCTCCGCGCGAACCTGGACCGCGTCCCAATTCCGGGTGATACGGATTCCGATTGATTCGCTGCAGTTCTGAATCAATCCGAGCGGACGCAAGGAGGAGCAACAGACGGATTTCGCGGTGTGGAGCCGCAGGTGGCGGCCTTCCCGACCGCGGCGCAGTGACGCGCAGTCCGTAGTATGGGACCGGTTTTTTGCGCCTGAACGTCAAAAACCTGTCTTGCCTGTGCCCTTGCGGCGGTCCGTGCGGGTGTGCATACTGTTCCCCATGCCTCACGTGATCGTAAGCCCCTGCATTGGCGTCAAGGACCAGGCCTGCACCGAAGTCTGCCCGGTGGAATGTATCTACGACGGTGGCGACCAGTTCCTGATCCACCCCGACGAGTGCATCGACTGCGGCGCGTGCGTGCCCGCCTGCCCCGTCAGCGCCATCTTCCCCGAAGAGGACGTGCCCGGCGGCGAGGAAGAATTCATCGTCAAGAACCGCGTTCACTTCGGCCTGTAAGCACCTCTTACCGTCTGGACTCCCGTTAAGTACACTGCGTTAATCCTGTAGATAAACCGCGTGGAGCGCGGAGCAGCAAGCAAGTACGTTGGGGCGGGACTGGAGAGCTTCCGGCACTGTTCCGGCATCTCGCACTGGTTGCTTCGACGTACTTAAATGGGGAGCCGCCTAAAAAGGGGAGTCGCCGCCCAGCGAGGAGGCGAAAAACGGGTGGCGGGCGTGGCGTCGGCAACCCGGCGCCGCTGCCGCGTGTGCACGAACCAGACGGCAGTCCGCTCTGCTCCCGCCCGGCCGCTGCTCCCGCCTGGTCTCTGTGCCCGGCGGGAGTTTTTTGCCGCCCCCGGCCCCTTTCGTCCGGCCCCTTGCTCTGTCGGGCCTGCCAGGGCTAGCATGACCGGCGCTGCGCCCACACCCTGCCCGGGGCGGCGCGCCCCAGGAGGTGACAGACGTGAACCCCGAACCACTGGACGCCGAACCGCCCAGTTCCAGCCTGCCCCGCACCGGACAGGCCGTCCCGGTCACGCCCGCTCATTCCCTGGAGGTCGCGCCATGCGCCACACACCCCCCGCAGGCCGCGCCGCATGCTGACCTACTACCGCAGCATCGGCGGGAAACTCACCACCACTGACGGGTACGTTGACGGCTGCTGGATCAATGCCGCCGACCCCACCAGCGAGGAACTGGGCCGCATCAGCCGCGAGACCGGCCTGGACCTCGATTACCTGTCGTACTCCCTCGACCCGGATGAACGCTCCCGCTTTGAACGCGAGGACGGGCAACTGCTGATCATCATGCAGACCAGTTACCGCCTCCCCGAGGAAAGCGACATCCCCTACGACACCGTACCGCTGGGTATCCTGCACACCGATCACTGCGTGGTCACCGTGTGCGCCCTGCCGGAAAACCCGGTCGTGAAGGACGTTGTCAGCGGCCTGGTGCGGCGTGTCAGCACCAGCAAGAAAAACCGCCTGACGCTGCAACTGTTCCTGCGTAACGCCCAGCGCTTCCTGATCGACGTGCGGCAGATCAACAAGCGCGTGGACGCCATCGAGGACAAACTGGAGAACAGCCAGCAGAACCGCGAACTGCTGAACCTCCTGAAAATCGAGAAGAGTCTCGTGTACTTCATGACCGGCCTGAAAGCCAACGAGGCCATGATGGAACGCGTGAAACGCGACCGCATCTTCGAGATGTACGAGGAAGACAGCGACCTGCTCGACGACGTGCTGATCGAGAACCTCCAGGCGATCGAGATGGCCAGCATCGCCAGCAACATCCTGACCAGCATGGCCGGCGCCTTCGCCAGTGTGATCAGCAACAACGTCAATCAGGTCGTGAAGGTCCTGACCGTCACCACCATCCTGGTCGCCATCCCGACCCTGGTCACCAGCATCTTCGGCATGAACGTCCCCGTTCCGTTCCAGAACAACCCGCACGGCATCTGGATCGTCCTGGGTCTCGCCGTGGCCCTGGCCGTAGCTGTGGCCGGCGTGTTCCACCGCCTGCGCGTGCTGTAAGGGGTTGATGGTGAATGGGTGATGGAAGGAGCGACCTGTCCATCAACCATCGACTGTTCACTTTCTACTCTTTGCTGACGTACAGCAGCGCGCCGAACAGCGCCAGGTTCTTCAGGAACTGACCCTGCTGCTGCGCGCGCTCCTTGCCGCCTTTGTCCCAGAAGGGGTGGCCGATGACCGTGGTGGGAATCAGGCTGGTGGCCAGGGTGAGACTGGCAGCGCGGGGCAGCAGTCCGGCGGCCAGCAGCGCACCGGCTCCAACCATGACGCCACTGTTGAGCTTCACGGCCAGTTCCGGTTCGGGAACCTCGGCTCCACGCGCCGCCCGGACAATCGGGTCGGGGTGTTGCAGGTGATCCAGGCCGTTCTTGATGAAGATGCTCGCGAGCAGCGCCCGCCCGATGAATTTCGTCACGCTCATGGGTACCCTCCTTGGAACTTGGCCGGAGTCTAGCGCAGCCGCCCACCGCGCCCAGGGTGGAGGTACGGACTGCGATTGAATGGGCTGCAAAGACCGTCCAATCGCAGTCCGTATGACACGCATTCCGCTCCATTCCACCACAGTCGGAAAATCGCCGCCTGCGGCTCCATACCGCCCAATCCGTCTGCTATTCCTACTCGCGTCCGCTCGGATTGATTCGGAAGTGGGCCAAATCAATCGCAGTCCGTGTGAGGCGGGCAGGAACTTCACATGCCCTGAATGACCGACAGTTGCCGGGTCAGGTCCGCCATGACGCCCTGCACCGCGAACGCCCCGGTAGACAGCAGGCGCACGTACTCCTCCTGCGTCAGCGCGCCTTCCTCGGCGCCGCCCTGCACCTCGATGATCAGGCCGGTGTCGGTGGCGACCACGTTCAGGTCCGCGCGCGCCACCCGGTCCTCGGCGTAATCGAGGTCCACGCGGACTTCGTCGCCGAGCAGGCCCACGCTGATCGCGCCCACATTGTGCGCGATGGGCCAGTCGGTCAGCTGCCCCTTCTGAATCAGGCGGTCGCAGAAGTCGTGCAGCGCCGCGTGCCCCGCCAGGATGCTCGCCACGCGCGTGCCGCCGTCCGCGACCAGTACGTCGCAGTCCACGTACAGCGTCTGGTTCCGGAAGTGCCGCAGGTCCATGCTGGCCCGCAGCGCGCGCCCCAGCAGCCGCTGAATCTCGTAGCGGCGGCCGTCTTGCAGGTTGCGTTCGCGGGCCTGCCGGTCGGTGGTGGCGCGCGGCAGCATGGAGTACTCGGCTGTCAGCCAGCCTTCCTTGCTGCCCCGCATGTGCGGCGCGGCCTTGTCCTGAATGCTGACGGTCGCCATGATCTCGGTGCGGCCCATGATCAGGTGCGCGCTGCCCGGCGCGTGTGGGTTCACGCCGCGCTTGACGTTCAGCGGGCGCGGCTCCAGAAGGGTGCGGCCCTCACGGACCGGGAGAGGCTGGGGGGTGCTGGGGCCTTTGGGTGGTGTGCTCATGTATCAATGGACTCAATTCTGGGCAGCGTGGCCGCCCGGTTGGATTGACCGTCAGTATAGGCCTGCCCACCCTGAAGGCTGCCCCCATTCCCGCTGGCGGCCAGCAGCGCCGCGATGACCGGCGCGGCCCGCTGCACGTTTCCCGTCACCAGGAAGCGTTCCTGACCGCCCGCGTCCCGCCCGGACAGCAATCCACGTTCCGTCAGCACCCGCCGCGTGTGCCGCGCGACCGCCGGCCCGCTGTCGAGCAGCGTGAACGTGTCCCCGAATCCGGCGCGGATACTGCCCGCCAGGAACGGGTAGTGCGTGCAGCCCAGCACCAGCCCGTCGGCGCCCGCCTGCGCCAGCGGCGTCAGGATCTCGCGCAGCACTGAGCGCGTCCGCGCGGAGTCCGCCTGCCCCGCCTCGACCAGTGGCACCAGTTCAGTACTCACGGCTTTCATGACCTGCACGCCCGCCGGGTCCGCGAACTCACGGATCACGTCTGCCAGCAGCGTGCCGCGCAGGGTGCCGGGGGTGGCCAGCACGCCCACCACGCCCGAACGGGTCGAGAGCACCGCCGGTTTCACCGCCGGGACCAGCCCGATGATCGGCATCTCGAACCGCGACCGCAGGTGCCCCAGACTGAACGTCGACGCGGTGTTGCACGCCACCACCACAGCCTTGACGCCCCGCGCGTGCAGCGCCGAGACCGCCCGGTCCGTCAGGTCCCGGATCTCGTGGTCCGGGCGGGCTCCGTACGGCACGTGCGCCGTGTCCGCCAGGTACAGCAGGTCCTCTCCAGGCAGTGCGCGGCGCAGCTCCGCCAGGACACTCAGACCCCCCACGCCACTGTCGAACACGCCAAGCGGTGCGCTACTCATCTGCGCTGATGATACCGGCTGTAGGTGCGGGGTTCCGGGCAGCGGTGTCGGCTCGTCCAGGCGGCCGGTGCTGTTCCTCCTCGCATCCGCCCGGGTTCATTCGGTGCAGTGCCGATTCCACCAGAGGCCGGGTCACTCCGCTCAGGACGACCCGCGATCCAGACTCTCGAT
Source organism: Deinococcus sp. (assembly GCF_018260555.1). GTDB lineage: Bacteria > Deinococcota > Deinococci > Deinococcales > Deinococcaceae > Deinococcus. The sequence continues at coordinate 5,709 of NZ_JAGLBB010000073.1, forward strand.
GGCGGCGACGGCCACGGCAGCCACCTGAATCAGCTCCTCGCGGTACTCGCTCAGCGGGCGGCGGCCCCGGATGGCGGCCCGCTTGTCGAAGGTGGGGTGCAGGTGCTCGAACGCCGCCTGATTGGCCTCGCCGACCTCCTCCGCGAGGATCATCAGCCAGGTGGCCGGGTCGTGTGCCTGCGCGCCCCACTTCGCGTCCTGACGCTCGCGTTCGCGGCGCACCTGTGCCAGCACGCCCTCAAGGCTCACGCGCCGGCCAGCGCCCCGCGCAGCGTGTCACCCAGCGCGCGGATGCCCTGTGTGATCTGCTCGGGCGTGGCGCTGCTGTAACTGAGGCGCATGGTGTTCTGGCCGCCGCCCAGCGCGTAGAAGGGACTGCCCGGTACGTACGCGACCTTGCGTTCCACCGCGCGGGGCAGCAGCGCCTGCGTGTCCACGCCTTCCGGGAGGGTCAGCCACAGGAACATGCCGCCCTGCGGGGTGGTGTACTGCACGCCCGGCGGGAAGTCCGCGCGGATGCGCTCCAGCATCAGGCCCGCGCGCTCGCCGTACGCCTGCCGCACCCGCTCGATCTGGCGGGGCAGGACGGTCTCCACGAGTTCCGTGACGATCATCTGGTTCAGGGTGGGGGTGTGCAGGTCCGCGCCCTGCTTCGCCTGAATCAGCTTGGCAATGACCGGCGCGGCGGCCTGCACCCACGCGTCCCGCAGGCCCGGCACCAGCGTCTTGCTGAACGAACTGCTGTAGATCACGTGGTTGCGGTCCGGATGGCCGTGCAGTTCCAGACCCAGGCTGTACAGGCTGGGGGCAGGCTCCCCGCTAAAGCGCAGCGCGCCGTACGGGTCGTCCTCGATCAGCAACACGCCATGCTGCGCGGTCAGTTCCACCAGGCGGCGGCGTCGCCCGGCGCTCAGGGTGCGCCCGGTCGGATTCTGAAAGTTCGGCACGGCGTACAGCAACTTGGCCTTCAGGCTGGGCAGCAGGTCTGCCAGGGCCTCCACGTCGATGCCTTCCTCGTCGGTGGGCACCTGCACGTAGCGCGGGCCGTACGGCTGGAAGGACTGCAAGGCGCCCAGGTACGTGGGCGCCTCGACGAGCACCACGTCCCCCTCGTCGATCAGGACCTTCCCTAGCAGGTCCAGTCCCTGCTGGCTGCCGGTCACGATCTGCACGTTGCTCGCCGGGATGCCCGCCTGCGCGCCGATCCACTCGCGCAGCGGCGGGTGCCCCTCGGTCGTCGAGTACTGCAGGGCCGCCGGGCCGTAGCGGTCCAGGGCGGCCAGCGTGGCGCCGCGCACCTCCTGCATCGGGAACAGTTCCGGGGCGGGCAGGCCCCCGGCGAAACTGATCACGTCCGGCTGCTGCGTGATCTTCAGGATCTCGCGGATGGCGCTGGCGTTCATGCTACGCGCCCGCGCAGACAGCCGCGCGTGAAGGTCCAGGGTCGGAACGGTCGGGCCGGTACTCATGCCCGCCATCCTACGCCCAGGCCCGGCCCGCCGCCGAGCGGTCTGGTCTCCCGTCCCCCCGGCCCAGACATGTGGAACGGCCCGGGCATCCGGTCACGTCCGGCAGGTAAAATGGACAGCGACTATAAGGAGGTCTGTTCATGCTCGTCACCGGTAATGACATTCTGATTCCCGCCCGCGCCGGCAAGTACGGCGTCGGCTCGTTCAACACCAACAACATGGAGATCACGCAGGCGATCATCCACACCGCCGAGCGGCTGCGCAGCCCCGTCATGGTGCAGATGAGCGAGGGCGCCATCAAGTACGGCGGCCAGGACCTCGCCAGCATCGTCATCGACCTGGCCCGCCGCGCCACCGTGCCTGTCGCGCTGCACCTCGACCACGGCAGCTCCTACGAGTCGGCCCTGAAAGCCATCAAGATGGGCTTTACCAGCGTCATGATCGACGCCTCGCACCATGACTTCGCCGGGAACGTCAAGGAAACCAGGCGCGTCGTGGAAGCCGCGCACGCCATGGGCATCAGCGTGGAAAGCGAACTCGGTCGCCTGGGCGGCATCGAGGAGCACGTCGTCGTCGACGAGAAAGACGCCTTCCTGACCGACCCCGAGGAAGCCGTGCAGTTCATCGAGCAGACCGGCACCGATTACCTCGCCATCGCCATCGGTACCAGCCACGGCGCGTTCAAGGGCAAGGGCCGCCCGTACATCGACCACGCCCGCATCGAGAAGATCGCTGGCCTGACCGGCATTCCCCTCGTCGCGCACGGCAGCAGCGGCGTGCCGCAGGAGATCGTCGAGCGCTTCCGCAAGGCCGGCGGCGAGATCGGTGACGCCGCCGGTATCGCCGACGAGGACCTGCAGCGCGCCACGCAGTTCGGCATCGCCAAGGTGAACGTGGACACCGACCTGCGGCTTGCCAGCACCGTCGGCATCCGCGAGGCCCTGGCCGCCAACCCCAAGGAATTCGACCCCCGCAAGATCTTCGGCCCGGCCCGCGACGTCATGGCCCAGGTCATCGAGCACAAACTCGGCGTGCTCGGCAGCGTCGGCAAGGCCTGATCCTTCCCCCCTTCCGGGCAGCAGAGGCGGCTCAGCAGAGGCGACCCCGTGCGCCTGTGCTGCCATTGACACCGGCCCTCCTTTTTCGGAATTCGCTCGGGTTGAAAGCCGTTGTAACCCTTATAACCAGAGGCCACCCTGCGCCTGGTTCAGAAAACCCCGCCTGTGCAGCGGAGAATTCTCACCATGGCGCACTATGCTCGCCAGTGCATGAAGGTGCCCTCGCCGCTCTCCGCCCTGGTTCTGACGCTCGGCCTGCTGACGACCGGGCAGGGCGGCAGCGCAGCCGGGCCTCCTGCCCTGCCCGCCGGGTGGCAACCCCGCCTCGCCGCGCTGCTCCCGGTGAGTGCGCAGCCGGTCACGTTGCTGGAGCGCCGGCCCAGCATCTCTACCGTGGACCTGCAACTGCGGGTCGCCAGTGTGGGCGGCAACCCGCAGGCGCTCCAGCAGGTGATCGTCAGTGCCGCGCGTGGCGTGCCCCCCACCTACGACCAGCGGCTGGGTATCTCCCGGGACGAATTCAAACGCTATCTGGTCTTTCAGGAGACGCTCGCCTCGACCGGCAGGACCTTCCGGCTGGCCGTGACCCGCACCGCCACCCAGGTCGCGTTCGGCGACGGACCCGACATGAACGGCGTCCTGCGGGGCGTGACCATTGACCTGAAAACAGGTGAGATGCGCGGCCCGGAAGGGTTCACGGCCCGCCCCACCGCCGTTACCCCTAGCGAGAACCCGGACCAGGGCCTGGATGTCCGCGGCGGATTCCAGTGGCGCATGACCGGCAGTAACGCCACCACCGGTTACGGGGTGCGCGGAACCCTCAGCCTGCTGCAACTGGCGGGGGGGCGCACGGTCCTCAGTTACACCCGCACCAGCATGATCCGCCGCGTGCCCGATACCGGCGAACTGATCGTCGAGTACACCCGCTAGGCGGCCCGCCTCCCCGGCCCCGCTGACCAGCGTCTGACGCGAGGTCAAGGTTTCCTCACGCTCCCTTCAGAGCGAGTCACGCCCGGACGCCTACGCTGGGTCTCATGAAGAAACGGAACCTCCTGATGCTCGGCGCGGCCCTGACGCTGGGCGGCCTGAGTCAAGCTGACGCCGGTCGCCTCTCCCCGACCCTGCTGGCCCGCGCGCAGAAAGGCGACACGTCGAAAGTCGGCGTGATCGTCCGCTTTAACCTGCCGAACGACGCGCGGGGCCGGGCGCAGTTCAAGAACCTGCGCTCGCAGCTGAACACCGTCGTGGCTCAGCTCGGTTCGGCCGCCGGGATCGTGAGTGCCAGCAGTGTCAAGGAGGCCACCAGCCTGTGGCTCGACCAGAGTATCTTCCTGCCCCTGAGCCCCGTCGAGGCGCGGCGCATGGCGCAGCTGCCCTTCGTGTCGGACGTGTTCGAGAACTTCAAGGTGCAGATTCCCAAGCCGCAACGCGCCGTGGCGCTCAGTGCCGCCGCCGCCGCGCCCGGCGAGGCGTGGCACCTCGCGAAGATCGGCGCGCCGCAGGCCTGGGCCGCCGGATTCAAGGGCCAGGGCGTCAAGATCGGCCACCTGGACAGTGGCATTGATGCCAACCACCCGCAGTTGAACGGGAAGGTCACGGCGTTCGCCGAGTTCAACGGGGAAGGCGAACGGGTCGCGAACGCGCAGCCGCACGACACTACCAATCACGGCACCCACACGGCCGGTCTGCTGGTCGGCAGCACCGTGGGCGTTGCGCCGGATGCAAGGGTCATCAGTGCGCTGGTCCTGCCGAACAACGAAGGCACCTTCGCGCAGGTGATCGCCGGGATGCAGTACGTGCTGGACCCGGACAACAACGCCGACACCGACGACGGCGCGGACATCGTGAACATGAGCCTGGGGATTCCCGGCACCTTCGACGAGTTCATCGTGCCGGTGCAGAACATGATCAAGTCGGGCGTGGTGCCCATGTTCGCCATCGGGAACTTCGGCCCCACCTCGGCCAGTACCGGCAGTCCCGGCAACCTCCCGGACGCCATCGGTGTGGGCGCCGTCGATCAGAACGGGCAGGTGGCGAGCTTCAGCAGCCGTGGCCCCGTGAACTGGACCAGCGCCATCAGGGGCGTGTTCGTGAAGCCTGATATCGCCGCGCCGGGCGTGGAGATCACCAGCGCCTTCCCGAACGGCCAGTACGGCGCGCTGAGCGGCAGTTCGCAGGCCAGTCCCATCGCAGCGGGCGCGGCGGCCCTGCTGCTGTCCGCCAAGCCCGGAACCAGCGTGGACGGCATCAAGAACGCGCTGTACACCAGCGCCAGCAACGCGGGCAGCAAGAACAACAACACGGGCTTCGGCCTGATCAGCGTACCGGGGGCACTGGGAAAACTCGGCGTGAACGCGAGTGCGCCTGCCCCGGCCCCCACCCCTGCACCCGCGCCCACTCCGGCTCCCGCGCCCACCCCTGCGCCCGCTCCAGCCCCGGCTCCCACGCCCGCTCCCACGCCAACCCCGACTCCAGCACCCACCCCGACTCCAGCACCGACCCCGGCTCCAGCACCGACCCCGGCTCCGGCGCCCATCCCCACCCCAGCGCCCACGCCCGCTCCCACGCCCACCCCGGCTCCTACCGGCCCGGCCGGGTACAGCCTCTGCGCCCTGGAAGGCAGCAAGTGCGACTTCAGCGGGCAGAAGGACGCCGCGTTCGGCACGGCCGGTAAGTACCTGACCGGCATCGGCACCGACGGCTTCAACTGCACGGTGGCCGAGTGGGGCGGCGACCCCGCCCCCGGCATTCGCAAGGGCTGCTTCATCAAGGACCGTCCGGGCAGCGGCGCGGCCCCCACGCCCACCCCGGCACCCGCCCCCACCCCGGCCCCCAGCGCCAGCCAGAAACCCCGAGTCCTCCTGGTCGATGACGACATGGGGCAGGGTGCCGACGTGACGGCCGCGCTGCGTGACGCCATCAAGGCCAACGCAGTCAGCGGCGGGGCGTTCGTGTGGAACACCCAGTCGCAGGGTGCCGTGCCCCTGAGCGAAATGAAACGCGTGGACATCGTCGTGTGGGCGACCGGCGAGCAGTACCAGAACACCATCACGCCCGCAGATCAGAACACCCTGCAGCAGTACCTGGCGGGCGGCGGAAGGGTCCTGATCACCGGGCAGGACATCGGGTACGACATTGGAACGAGTGCTTTCTACACCGGCACCCTGAAAACCCGGTTCGTGGCCGACAGCAGCGGGAACGCCCGCTTCGTGACCGGCGGGGCTTTCGGCGCCACGGCCTTCACCCTGAACGCCCAGGGCAGCGCCGCTAATCAGTACTACCCGGACGTGATCGCGGATCTGGGTGGCAGCGCCACCGTCGCCAGCTGGGGCTCCGCAAACGCCACTGCCGGGACCATCACCGCTCAGAGCATCCGCGTGGACCCCAACAGGAGCCGCGCCGCGCAGAAGGTGCAGGAGCCGCGCGGTCTGGTCGAACGGATCGCCGGCAGCATCATCGGGGGCGTGCTGAATCAGATTCTGGGCGGCAACACCCAGGCGCAGAGCCAGAACCGCCCGCGCGTGGGCGCCCAGTCGGCCGGTGAGAACGCCGGAGCGATCGTCGCGAACGACGCCGGGAAGTACCGCACCGTCACCATGGGCTTCGGCTTGGAAGGCCTGACGCCAGGCAGCCGGACGGCCCTGATGAAAACCAGCTTCGACTGGCTGATGAAGTAATACGGATTCGGATTGATTCAGAACTGCACCGGTAACTGCTCAGCAGGGGACGATCAGACAGAGAAATTGGGCATGAGAATATCCCCCGTGAACACGCTGACCAGTC
>NZ_JAGLBB010000074.1 GCF_018260555.1 Deinococcus sp.
CACGGCGCGCGCTTCCTGGCCGAGACGCTTCCGCGCGTCGCCGCGCACGCCTCCGAACTGGCCGCCGACCTGGGCCGCCTGGGCCGCACCGAGCACGCGGGCACGCCCTTCATGACCCTGCGCGTCGGGGACGCCGCCGCCGTCACCGCCGACCTGCGCGAAGGCGGCCTCCGCGTGCGGGACTGCACCAGCTACGGCCTGCCGGACTGCATCCGCGTCAGCACGCGCCTGCCCGGCGAGAACGCCGCCCTGCTGCGCGCCCTGACCGCCCGCCTGGGCCGCGGAGGCCGACATGGGTAGGGAGCATCTGGAGTTGCGGTTCCAGGGACCGTTCACGCTGACGGGCAACGCCTCCGGGAACGTGTTCAGGCAGCGGGAAGTCCGGCAGGCAGGAATCTATCTGTTTGCTATGGAGACTGATCAGGCCGGTACCGTGGTCAGGTACGTCGGTGAGACGGGCGTGTCTTTCCAAAAACGACTGAAAGAGCATCTGATTCAGACGCTGGGAGGAAATTACCGCGTGTCGGACGTGGCCTCCCTGCGATCGTTGCAGGAGATCGTGCTGTGGGACGGAATGTGGCGTAGAGGAACGACCGGTCGAATGCAGGAATTTGTTGATCGGTACGTTCAGCTTGCCCCAGCGATCAAGGAATATCTGGATGCTTACCGTATCTTTCTGGCTCCGATGCCTTCCGAGATAGGGCAACGTCAGCGTCGGCTGGTTGAGAGTGCGCTAGCACGTCATTTTCAGCAGGGGCCGCACCTGATGGCTCCTGATATCCGCTACCTGAAACGCACCACCGAAGATCCTTATTGCACGGTGACGGCGCAGAGTTCATCAACTGTAACGGGCTTGCCGTGCGTCGTGACGGCATGACCCGACTGGAGCCGACGTATGGCTAAGGCGATCATGGTGCAGGGCTGCACGAGCAGCGCAGGCAAGAGTTACCTGACGGCCGCGCTGTGCCGCGCGCTGGCGAACGAGGGCCTGCGGGTCGCGCCGTTCAAGGCGCAGAACATGAGCAACAACGCCGGGGTCACGCCGACCGGCCTGGAGATGGGCCGCGCGCAACTCGTGCAGGCGCGCGCGGCGCGGGTCACGCCGGACGTGCGCATGAACCCCGTACTGCTCAAACCCGAGGCGGACACCCGCTCTCAGGTGGTGCTGCTGGGACAGGTCAGCCGCGAGATCACGGCGTTGCCGTGGCGGGAGCGCAAGGCGCACCTGTGGCCGCACGTGCAGGTGGCCCTGCACAGCCTGCTGGCCGAGTTCGACGTGGTGGTTATCGAGGGAGCGGGCAGTCCGGCCGAGGTGAACCTGCGCGGCAGTGACATCGTGAACATGCGCGTGGCGCTCGAGGCGCGGGCCGGGGTGCTGCTGGCCGCCGACATCGACCGGGGCGGCGCGTTCGCGCACCTGCTGGGCACTTGGCACTGCCTGACGCCCGAGGAACGCGGGTTGCTGCGCGGCTTCATCCTCAACCGCTTCCGGGGGGACGCGCGGCTGCTCTCTCCCGCCCCGGAGTGGTTACAGGAGCAGACGGGCGTGCCGACGGTGGGCGTGATTCCCATGCTGGACGTCACGCTGCCCGAGGAGGACGGCGTGTGGCTGGACTCACGGGCCGCCGCGGCGGACGGGGCCGGGGGATTCGTGGCCATCGCCCGCCTGCCGCGCGTGAGTAACCTCGACGAGTTCGCGCCGCTGGGGCCGCACGCCCGCTGGGTGTCCCGCCCGGATGAACTCCCGGGCGCACGGGCCGTGATCATTCCCGGCAGCAAGAGCACGGCCGCCGACCTGAACTGGCTGCGCCAGACCGGACTGGCCGCCGGGATCACGCGGCTGGCCGGGGCGGGCGTGCCGGTGCTGGGCGTGTGCGGCGGGCTTCAGATGCTCGGGCAGTCCATCCGGGACCCGCACGGCGTGGAGGGGCGCGTGCCGGGCGCCGACGTACCGGGTCTGGGCCTGCTGGACCTGCATACCGAGTTCATGCCGGAGAAGACGACCGTGCAGACCACCTTCACCGACCCCGAGACGGGGTTCGCGCTGACCGGCTACGAGATTCACCACGGGCAGACCCGCGCGGGCAGCGGCGTGCAGACGCTCGCGCCGGGGCTGCTGTGGCGGCAGGGCAACGTGCGGGGCACGTACCTGCATGGCCTGCTGGAAAACCCCGCGTACCTGGAACGCTTCCTGGGCTGGGCGGGCCTGCCGCTCCCGCCGGGCCTGGATTCGCTGGACTCACGCCTGGACGCCATCGCCGCCCAGGTGCGGGCCGGGCTGGACTGGTCGGTCATCGAGGCGATGCTGTGACGCCCCTCGGCGCGGGCCGGATCGTGTTCGTGACCGGCGGGGCGCGCAGCGGCAAGAGCGCCTTTGCGGAGCGATGCGCCGCGCAAGTGGCTGGGCAATTGGCCGCCCAGGCTGGTGGGCACGACACGCCGGGCGTCACGTACCTCGCCACGGCGCAGGCCTTCGATGACGAGATGAAAGACCGCGTTGCCCGTCACCGCGCCGACCGGCCCGCCGGGTGGATCACGCACGAGGAACCGCTGGCCGTACCCGCCGCGCTGCGCGCCGTGACCACGCCCGCCGCACTCCTGGACTGCCTGAGCCTGTGGGTCAGCAACCTGATGCTGGCCGGGCACACCGACGCCGACGTGCTGGGCAGAACCGACGACCTGCTGCGTGCCGCCCGCGAACGCGGCGGGGTGACGGTCCTCGTGACGAACGAGGTGGGTTTTGGCATCGTGCCCGACAACGCCCTGGCCCGCCGTTACCGCGATCTGCTCGGCTGGGTGAACCAGCGGGCCGCTGCCGCCAGCGACGAGGCGTACCTGATCGTCAGCGGTCTGCCCCTGCGGCTCAAATAGGGGCAGGCGTTCCCGAGCGGGCAGTGGGCGCGGTGGGATGCTGTCCCTGCCGCGCCCACTGTGTCCCTCATGGCCTCAGCGCAGGGGCCGCACGCGAACGCGCGTGATCTTGAGGCCCTGCACGTCCTCGGCGGTCAGGTCATGGTTCTGGATGTGCATGGTGTCCCCGGCGCGTGGGGGCGTGCCGGTCTCGGCGAGCATCAGGCCGGCGATGGTCAGCACGTCGTCGTGGCGCAGCTTCAGGCCGTGATCGTCGCGCAGTTCCTGGAGCGTGACCTCGCCGTCCATGGTGTACGAGCCGTCCGGGTTGATGTTTACCCACTCGCCCGCGTGGGCGTCTTCCTCGTCCATGACGTCCGCGATCAGGTCGTCCATGGTCACGAAGCCCAGCGTAGCGCCGAACCCGTCTACGACCAGGGCCGAGTGGGCGCGCCCGCGTTTGAACAGGTTCAGCAGGTCCTCGGCGGGGGTGGCGGCCATCACGCTGGGCAGGGGCCGCAGCAGTCGGCCCAGCTGCAGGGTGTGGCCCGACACGCGCGCCCGGATAAAGTCCTTGACGTGCAGCACGCCCACAATGTGGTCGAGGGTATCCTCGTAGACGGGGTAGCGGCTGCGGGTGGACTGCGCGATGCGCGCGGCGATCTCCTCGGGGCTGGCGTTGACGCTGAGCACGTCCATGCGCGCGCGGGAGGTCATGAGTTCCTGGGCGGTGCGTTCCTCTAGCGCGAAGATGTTGCGGATCAGGTCACGCTGCACGTCACCGATCTGGCCACCCTGGGCGCTCTCGTCGGTGACGATGCTCAGTTCGCGGCTGGTGTACAGCAGGGCGTCCTGACCGGGTTCCTGGACCCGCAGCAAGCGCATCAGGCCCAGGGCAAGGCCGCCCAGCACCCACACGAACGGCCGGAAGATCACGCCGAACACCCGCATCAGCGGATGCACGCGCACACTGAGCGCTTCGGGGGTCTGGAGGGCCAGGGCCTTGGGGATCATCTCTCCGAACACCACGTGCATGAACGTGATGAAGCTCAGGGCGATCACGAATCCGGCGCTGTGCGCGGCCGCGTACGTCAGGCCCCAGCGCTCGAAGGGACCGTACAGCCACCCGGCCACCTGCGGCTCGCCGTACATGCCCAGCCCGATGCTGGCCAGCGTGATGCCCAGCTGCGCGGTGGCAATGTACCCATCCCTGCCGGTCGGCTGGTCGATCAGGCGGGTCAGGGTGCGGGCGCTGGCGCTGCCCTGCCCGGCCATGCTGTCCAGCCGGGAGCGGCGCGCGGCGATCAGCGCGAACTCGGCCGCGACGAACAGGCCGTTCAGGGTGACCAGCAGCAGAATCACCACAATAGGGGTCAGGTAAGTCACGCGCGCTCCCCCTTGGCGGCGAAGCTAGCGCGTTTCACGGCCCGGCGTTCCATGGCTTCCACGCGCACCATCAGGTCGCCGGGCGTGACGCTCACCTCGTCACCGGGTTGCGGCAGGCGGCCCAGTTCCTGCCAGATCAGGCCGCTGACGGTATCGACCTCATCGGTGGGCAGGTCGAGGTCAAAGCGGCTGTTCAGCACGTCGATCAGCACGTCGCCGCGCACCAGGACCCGGCCCCCCTGCACGCTGATGGGTTCTTCTTCCTGGTCGAATTCGTCCTGCAACTCACCGAAGATTTCTTCCAGGGCGTCTTCGAGGGTCACGAAACCCGAGACGCTGCCGTACTCGTTCACGACGAGCGCGCTGTGCCGCCCGGAGTCCCGCAGGCGGCGCCACAGGTCCGGCACGCCCATGACTTCCGCCACGACCAGGGGTTCGCGCATGACGCTGCGCACGGTGCCCTCCGGGCTGCGTTCGGCGCTCAGGAACAGGCTGCGCAGGTGCACCACGCCCACGACCTCCTCGCTGCCCATCTCGCTCGTGGCGGCCGTCACGGGAAACCGGGAGTAGGCGCTCGGCGCAAGCCGCGTCAGGGCCTCGCGGACGCTCAGGTCGGCGGGCACGGTCAGGGTGCGGGTGCGGGGAGTCATGATCTCGCGGACCACGCGGTCCTCGACGTTCAGAACGCCGGACAGCATCTGGCGTTCGTTCGCGTCGATCAGGCCGCCGTCGGCACTCTCACGGTACAGGTCCTGCAACTCCTCGGGCGAATGCACGTGCGCGTGGCTGTGCTGCACGTCCATCTTCGCAGCGCGCAGGATGGCAAAGGCCGTGCCGTTAAAGAGCGCGATCAGGGGCCGGAACAGCAGCAGGCTCAGCTGTATGGGCCGCAGGGTGGCCAGCGCGAGCCGTTCGGGGTAGCGCAGGGCCACGGTCTTGGGCAGCAGTTCGCCCAGCACCACCTGAAGGGCCGTGACCAGAATCAGGACGGCAGCCGTGGCGGCCACCTCGCCGCCCACCGCGCCCAGGCTGGGCGTCAGCAGCGGGGTCAGCTGAGACTGCCCGTACGCACCGGCCACGAGGCTGCTGAGCGTGATGCCGATCTGGCAGGCGGCGACGTACGTATCCAGTCGCTGCGGGTCCTGCAGGATGCCCAGCAGCGTGCCTGCCGCGCGGTTGCCACCTTCGGCGGTCTCCTGAACCCGCGAGCGGCGCGCCCCGACGGCCGCGAACTCCGCCGCGACGTACAGGGCGTTCACGGCCACCATCACCACAATGACCAGCAGGGGCAGCGCGGCGTTCACTGCGGCCCCCACGGAGTACCGGAGAGGCCTGGTCCGCTGGGGGAAGACCAGTGGGGCGCCAGGGAACGCAAACCGGGAGGTTCGGCTCCGTCACAACAGGGCAACGTCATACCCGGTCACGCTATCAGGTGCGGCCCCCCCCGGGTCAGCGGCGCCCCCGGGTCAGCGGCGCCGGTCACGCGGTCAGGCCAACCGCCGCCACCGCACCCTGAATTGGGACCCTGGATTGGGCTTCGGTGAGCGGCGCTGCGGCCCGCACGTGGCGGACGTTCCGGAATGGGGGGGGCAGGTCAGGCGACGTCGATCTCGGTCAGGACGACCACCTCCGGGGCCTGCGCGAACCACTCGCCGGCCTTGGCGCGGTACGCCTGGTAGTGGGCGCTGTCGCGGTGGGCCTGCGCGGCGGCCTGATCGCGGTAGCGTTCCTGCACGTGGTAGCGGGTGACGCCGTCCTTGGCTTCTTTCAGCAGGTCGTAGCGCAGGTTGCCTTCTTCCTGGCGGCTGGCCTGCACCATGGTCAGCATTTCCCTCTCGACCACGTCCGCGAACTCGGGTTTGGGCACGATGATGGCGTGAACGGCGATGACGCTCATGCGCTGGCCTTCTCGTTCAGGGCGCCCAGCAGGACAGTCACAAACTCGTCATCGCTCATGGGGTTCTGGCCGGTGATCAGTTCGCGGTCACGGACGACGTTGCTGGTCCACTTGGCACCGTTGGCTACGGTCATACCGGCGGCCGTCAGGGCGTCTTCGGGGTAGTACTGCATGGGAGCCTCGAAGCCCTGCTCGGCGTCCTTCTCCTCGGGCGTGCTGAACACGGTGGCCTTGTAGCCGCTGTAGATAAAGCCGCTGGCCGTGGGCGTCTGGCCCTCCTGCAGGGCTTTCTGGTAGGCGGCCGCGTCCTGCTGCGCAGCCAGGAGTGCCACGGGCGCGTGGCAGATCAGCGCGGTGGGCTGGGCCTTCTCATGGAAGTGGCGCAGCACGGTGCCGAGGTCGGGGTCACGCATCAGTTCGATCATGGGGGCGTGCCCGCCGGGCAGGAACACGGCGCTGAACGGGTCGAGGTGGGCGGCCACGTCCGCGAGCTTCGCGATGGGGCCGCTCAGGGTCTCGTTCACGAAGGCCTTGATCTGCCGGTACTCTTCCTCGTTCCTGAAAAGCTCCCTGGTGTCACTGCCGGGGTCCAGGGACGGGCGGTTGCCCTTGGGTGTGGCGATGGTCAGCGCGTAGCCTTCCTGCACGAGCTTGTGGGCGGGAACGCCGAACTCGTTGAGGTAGAAGCCGGTCGCGTGGGTTTTGCCTTCCTGCATGGGCAGTCGGCTTTCGCTGGACATCACGACGAGAATCTGCCTGGTCATGCGGGGCACCCTACGTCAGGTTGTATGAGGGCCCTGTCACGCGAATCACTTTGCCAGGCAAAGCAGAAACGGCGTATGAACGGTTCCTCATGCACCGCCGCCCACCCGCGCGGCCATACTGGTCTTATGACCCACAATCACGCCCCCACCGTCCGGCGCAACGACGACACCCACCGGTACGAACTGATCGACGCGGGCGGGGCCCTGCTGGGCTTCGCGGAATTTCGCCCGGTCGGCGGGCACGCCGTCATGCTCCCGCACACGGTCATCAACGAGGGGCACGAAGGCGAAGGCCTGGGTAGCCTGCTGGCCCGCGCCGCCCTCGACGACGTGCGCGCCCAGGGGAAATACGTGGTCCCCATGTGCCCCTTCATTGCCGCCTACATCCGCGACCACAAGGCCGAGTACCTGGACCTCGTGCAGCCCGAACAGCGCGGCGTCTTCAAACTCTGAACCACACCCGCGCCCCCCGTCCCCGCACCCCATCCTGCCCGGTTCCGCTCCTGCCCAGTTCCGCTCCTGCGCGGCGCCGGGCTTTTGGCATTGAACGCCACCCGCGTGTGTGGGCCGCGCCCTGCCCGGCGAATGCCCCCAGGGGTATGCTGAGCGCACCACGCCCGCCCGGGCCGACCCACCGTTTACGCCGCACAGGAGCGCCCCCGCACCATGACCACCGACGCGACCCCCACCCCCCAGACCCCACCGGCCGCCGCGCCTCCCCTGACCGAAACGGACACGCGCGTGCTGCTGCGCCTGCGCCGCATCGAGGGACAGGTGCGCGGCCTGCAACGAATGATCGAAGAAGGGCGCGACTGCCACGACATCCTCACGCAACTCAGCGGCGTGCGCAGCGCCCTGGACGCCGCCGGAGAGCAGATCCTCGAACAGTACGCCGGAGGCTGCCGCGCCCGCCCCGGCGAGACCATCACGCCGCAGGATGTCGTCCGCGCCGTGAAGCTGCTGCGCCGCTGAGCCGGGCCGCCCGGACGGCCGGTTAGGTCACGGGCAGGGTAAGCAGGTGGTCCAAAGGTCGTCTCCAGCTGCGTGGAGTGAATGCGAATCAGGGCCGACCCGACTCCTCCTGTCTGATACGGACTGCCGCTCCATTCCACCACAGTCGGAAGGGCGCCGCCTGCGGCTTCATACCGCCCAATCCGTATGCTGTTCCCCCTTCGCATCCGTTCGGATTGATTCGGAAGTATGCCGAATCAATCGGAATCCGCATGATATGGACTCCGGTTGAATCGCTGGCAAATCCGTTCAATCCATGCAGAGAGGGATGAAGAGAGAAAGAAGAGGGAAATGGCTCCCGACGCTTCACCGGAAACTCGCACTGCAACGTGCCACGGACTGAACGCCGCCTGCTCATGACGGGCTCGTGTCCCGCACTTTGCAGTTACTTCGTGGGCACGCTGCGGTCCAGCCACGCCCGCAGTTCGGGCAGGCCCACGGCTCCGACCTGACGCCCGGCGATCTCGCCGTTCCGGAAGATCAGCAGGGTGGGAATGCCCTGCACGGCGTAAAGGCCGGGAGCCTGCGGGTGGTCGTCCACGTTCACTTTCACGATCTTGAGGTTCCCGGCGCGTTCCTTCGCGAGTGCTTCCAGAGCAGGCGCAATCACGCGGCACGGGCCACACCAGGGGGCCCAGAAGTCCACGATGACCGGCACGGACGCCCGGATGTCCTGGGTGAAGGTCGCGTCGGTCCCGGTCACCAGCCACGGGAGCGGCTGGCCGCAGCGGGCGCACACGGGCACCTGGGCGTTCGGGACGGTCTGCACGCGGTTTCTGGCGCCGCAGTGGGCGCAGGTCAGAATGTCGCTCATGCCGTTCAGGGTACGGCAGGGGCGGGGATGTGCGTGACATACTGACGCTTGATGAGGTCGCCCCGTCACTGCTGGCTGGTCCGTCCCGGCGCGAATGACATCGCGCGGGCGCTGCATGACTGGTGGTGCGCGAACATGGGCCGCCCGATGCGCGGCGTGCGATTGGTTTGCCTGCACGCCGCTCTGCACGTTTCCTGATTCGCCTCTGCCCCAAACCCCTCACGGCCGAACCCCTCATGGCCAACCCTGTTGCCCTTTGGCTGACGGCTGCCCAGCGGTTCCTTCCAGGAGTTGCCATGACGAACACCCATGCCCAGACCGCTCCCCTTCACGCCTCTGACCTGCACGCGCGTATCAATGCGGCGCTGACCGGGGCCGCCATTCCCGCCGACCTGCTGGACCTGGACGCCCGCGACCCGCTGGCCCGCAAGCGCGACGAGTTCACGCTGCCCGGCGGCGTGGTGTACCTGGACGGCAACAGCCTGGGGGCGCTCCCGCGCGCCGTGCCGGAGCGGTTGCAGCAGGTCGCCACGCAGGAGTGGGGGAACGCCCTGATCCGCTCGTGGAGTGGCGGTGCCGACCAGGGGCGTGACTGGATGAGCCTGCCGGACCGGGTGGCCGCGAAGGTCGCCCCGCTGATCGGCGCGCTTCCTCACGAGGTCGCGGTGACGGACAGCACGGGCGTCAACACCTTCAAGGTGCTGGCCGCGGCACTGAAACTCGCCCCGGCGGGCCGCCACGTGATCCTGTCGGACGCCGAGAACTTCCCCACCGACCTGTACATCGCGCAGGGCCTGCTGGACCTGCTGGGCGGCGAGTACGAACTGCGGCGCGTGAACCCAGGCGCGCTGGACGGGCACCTGACGGCGGACGTGGCCGCGCTGCTGCTGACCGAGGTGGATTACCGCACGGGCCGCCGCCTGGACATGGCGGCCATCACCGCGCAGGCGCACGCGGCGGGCATCCTGACCGTGTGGGACCTGGCTCACTCGGCCGGGGCATTCCCGGTGGACCTGCGCGGCGCGGGCGCTGATTTCGCGGTGGGGTGCGGGTACAAGTTCCTGAATGGCGGTCCCGGCGCGCCGTCGTTCCTGTTCGCCGCCGAGCGGCACATGGGCGCCGTGAACGCGGCCCCCGTGGCGATCAGCGGCTGGATGGGGCACGCCGATCCCTTCGAGATGGACCGCGCGTTCACGCCTGCGCCCGGCGCGCGCCGCTTCGTGCCGGGCACGCCGATGGTCCTGGGCCTCAGCGCCCTGGACAGCGCCCTGGACGTGTTCGCGGGTGTGGACCTGAACGCCCTGCGGACCAAGGGCCTGTCGCTGACCGACACCTTCATGCGGCTGATGGAGCCGCTGTGCGCCCGCTTTCCGCTGACGCTGGTCACACCGCGGGAGCACGCGCGGCGCGGCTCGCAGGTCAGTTACCGACACCCGCAGGCGCGTCAGGTCATGGCGGACCTGATCGGCGGCGGCGTGATCGGCGATTACCGCACGCCGGACATCCTGCGCTTCGGGTTCACGCCCCTGTACCACTCGTATGCGGACGTGGCGCGCGCCGTGGCGGGCGTGGAGGCCGCGCTGGGGGCCCGTGCGTGAGTGCCGCCGACCCCGGTGCTGCGCGGCCCGGAGCGCCGGACCGGGACGCGCCCGAGCAGGCGTACACGGATTTCACCCGCAGTCTCAGTTACGGTGATTACCTGCAACTCGACACCCTGAAAAGCGCGCACCGACCCGTCACGGACGCCCACGACGAGCACCTGTTCATCGCCGTGCATCACGTCGCCGAGGTCTGGCTTGACCTGATCATCCGCGAGTTGCGCGCCGCGATGGAGCAGCTCTCGCGCGGCATCACCGACGCGCCCCTCAAGGGCCTGACCCGCGTGGTGCGCGCGCAGGAGCAACTCACGAACGCCTGGGAGGTCCTGAAGACCATGACACCCGCCGATTACCTGTCCTTCCGGGACGCGTTCGGTCAGGCGTCCGGCTTTCAGAGTTCCTCGTACCGCATGGTGGAATTCCTGCTCGGGAACCGGCACGCGGTCCTGCTGCGCCCGCACGAGCACCGCCCGGACCTGCACGGCCCGCTGCGCGGGGCGCTGGAAGGTCCCAGCGTGTACGACCTGACGCTGCGCCTGCTGGCCGCGCGGGGCCTGAGCGTCCCGGCCGGCGTCCTGGGCCGCGACCTGACCCTGCCGCCCACCCTGAACGAGGACGTACTGAACGCCTGGATCACGGTGTACCGCGAACCCGACACCTACTGGGACCTGTACGAACTGGCCGAGAAGCTGCTGGACGTCGAGGACAACTTCCGCCGCTGGCGTTTCAATCACCTGACCACCGTGGAACGCACCATCGGATTCAAACGCGGGTCCGGCGGGACCAGCGGAGCCGGGTACCTGCGCCGCGCCCTGGAAACCGTGCTGTTCCCGGAACTGTGGGAGGTCCGCACCCGGCTGTAGGTTCAGGCTGCCTGGCCCCCGGATGGCACGCCCTGCTGTGCGTTTTGTTGACAACCCGCAAACACACCGGGGTTGTCAACTGCACTCGCATCCGCCCAGGCTGAATGGTTGTTGCAAGCCATACCGTCAGGGTCCGTGTTATGCGGATTCTGATTGGTTCGGTGCAGTTCCGAATCAATCAGATCGGATGCGAGCAGGAAGGGCAGACGCCCCTTCGCGGTATGGAGCCGCAGGCGACGCTTTTCCGACTGTGGCGCAGTGGAGCGGCAGTCCGTCTGAATGCTTAATTTCCCCCTTCTGCCCTCGGTGGACAGGTCCGCGACAAGAGGAGGATCAAAAAACACCGCTCAAGGTGACTCCACGCTCCCTGACCGCCTGACAGAAATTATGAGAAAGCGTCCCCGGTAGGGGACACTTTCTGTTTGTGAAGACCGAAAATGCCA
>NZ_JAGLBB010000075.1 GCF_018260555.1 Deinococcus sp.
GGGTGGCTGCGCGTGCTGATCTTCGCGCTGCTGGCGGGCCTGACGGTCCTGCCGCTGTTCCTGCTGAACCTGGCGTTCGGCGGGCGGAACACCTACTGGCGGGCCATTCTGGTGGGTCTGGGCCTGCTGATGCTGCCCCTGTTCCTGGAGGGCCTGTTCGGACTGCTGGGCGCGTTCGGTGACCTGTTCGGCGCCGCGCCGCTGCGGAATCTGCTGAACCTGACGCTCACGCAGGGCGCGTACGCACTGCCCGTCTGGGCGCTCCTGAGTGCCGCCGCGCTGGGCCTGCTGGCCTTCGGGTTCCGTGGGCTGTGCGAGCAGTTCGGGCTGCTGGGCACCGCCAAGCCCAGCGTGCAGAACACCACGCAGCACACTGGCACCGACTGGGATGATGAGGTCTCATGACCGGAGTCGCAGACGGACTGCGCTCCATTCCGCATAGGGGCGTCTATTGTTCCTACTCGCATCCGATCGGATTGGTTCGGAACTGCACCGAATCCACCGGAATCCGTGTGACACGAATTCCGTCTGCAAGGTACTGCTCAGCATCCACGCACCACCCGGCGGCCCGGCATACTGGGCGGCATGACCGCCGACTCTCCCCTTCCGGAACCGGGCTGCGAACTGCTGCTGCGCGGCCTGACCGAACAGCGGCAGTTCGGAGCCCGGCTGGCAGCCACCCTGCCGCCCGGCAGTGTCCTGTTCCTGGAAGGCGAACTGGGCGCCGGGAAGACCAGTCTCACGCAGGGACTGGTCGCCGCGCTGGGTTTCACGGACACCGTCACCAGTCCCACCTACGCCCTCATGAACGCCTACCCCACCCCGGCCGGGCAGGTCCTGCACGTGGACGCCTACCGCGTGCGCGATGTGAACGAACTGTACGAGATGGACCTCGAGGACCTGATCGACGGCAGCCGCCTGAGCGTCATCGAATGGGGCGAAGGCCTGTACCCCGACTACCCCGCCGCGCCCATCCTGCGACTCGAACACCTGGACGGCGCGCCCGAGGTGCGCCGCGTGACCCGCAGGCGCTGAGGGCGCAACTCTTCTGAACGGCAGGTCAGACGGCAGTACACTGGCGTTCATGACGGAACGCTCCCAGCAGGGCAGACGCACAGTCCCCCTGCCCGTTCAACCGGTGCTTCAATTACCAGAGCCGCCTCCGCTCACCAGTCTGGAAGCGCAGCGGCACACGCTGCAACGCTTCACGGCCCGGCCGCAGACCGCCCAGCGACAGGCCGCCGCGCCCGTGCTGCGCGCCGCCAGCCTCGACCGGCAGGAACAGGACCGCCTGACCGGCGAACGCACCAGCCTGCAACGTCAGATCGCCACGCTCGGCAAGGCCGCGCCCGCACAGCAGCCAGCGCAGCCGCCCGTCCCGGTGAAACCCGTCACGCCGTCCGACTGGGTCACGGTGATGCGTCACCGTGCCGAGGGCGTCGAGGGGCAGCGCCTGGACACCCGCGCCTTCGGAGAGTTCCAGACCCTGCAACGACAGGTGGCGCAGACCCTCGCCCACAGCTTCCGCAGCGACCGGGGCGAGTCCCAGGCCCGGTACGCCACCTATGGCGAGCACCTCGCCACGCTGCAACGCCACGCGCTGAGCGCCCCGGTGTCCCGCGTGGTGCTGGGCATGGTGCCTCCATCCGAACGCCTGCCCCTGCAACGCGCGACAGACGAGGCGCTGCAACGCCAACGGGCTCAGGAACAGGCGGCGCTGAACTTCGGGACGCTCCAGACTCTGCAACGGCAACTGGCGGAACTGGACGCTGAGGCGACCCAGCCGGTCCTGCAACGCATTCAGGCCAGAAGAGGGGCAGGGAATCCGCTCCCAGAGGCGATCCAGCGGCATCTGGAGGGGGGCCTGAACCACGACCTGAGCCGGGTGCGCATCCACGACGATGCTGAGGCAGACAAACTGGCCAAGGGCGTGAATGCCGTGGCGTTCACGACGGGGACGGACATCTTCTTCCAGGCGGGGCAGTTCAACCCGAACACGCAGAGCGGACTGGAACTGCTGGCGCACGAGGTGACGCACACCGTGCAGCAGGCCCGTGGGGAAATCGGTCCAGGGATTGACCCCAGTATCAGCCATGAGGTTCAGGCCCGTGATATGGGCCGCCACTTGGCTGCGCTTCCAATGCACATTGATCAGCAACCAAAACATGATCGACCTGTCAAAAATATCCATGTTATCGGCAAGCAGAAACATCTTGGGCTACCAATGCGTTCACTCAGCATTCAACGGGCGCTCCCTGTAGTAGCTGTTTGGATAGGCAAAACCGTCATTACGGGCAGCATCGATAACTTCATCGATTACGCCATCTCAGTGCTTCTTGGTCTCCCCGCACCCGGATTCTGGGATAAAGCGGGAAACTTCGCAATTAATGCGATTCCAGGAGTGGGAGAGGCCAAAAAAGCTGGGAAGCTGTCAGAGCTATCGGCAGCTGTCGTCAAACTTCTGAATGCCCTTCATGAATTAGAGAACCTGGGCGACGCCGGGAAATCTGCCGCCGCCCTGATCCGCAAACGATCGGCTGCCTTCGAGAGCGCCGCAAAATCGGGAAATCTTGGTACTGCTCAGGCAGCCTGGAATGGACTTGTTGAAAGCATTCAGAACGGCCACCTGACTAAAGGCAGGCAGTTGAATTTGAGTGTGTTTCAGAGTTGGGCTACTAGTGGTCTGAGCGTTGTGGGCCAGACTTTCAAAATCAATCCCCACTTCCTGAATACTCTGAAGAAGGGAGGTCGAAAAGATATCACTCCTAACGATGTTCTGGGAGCACTTCGCACCAAGCCAAGCGCTCGCACCGTAATTAACGACGTACCCAGCGTGACCTACACCAATCCAGAAACAGGTCTTAAAGTACATGTCAATCCCGATACGACAGAGCTGGTTGGAGTATGGCCGGGAGATTTCAAGTGAATAGCAACATACGAATCAAAAATACCCGAACTAACGCGCTCTTCACGTATGCAGTTGAAATCAGCCCTGCCGTAAATTCTTTCTGGATTTATGCAGTACCTGACGAGGCGGTGTTTCACGCACGGCGCACTACAATTGCCGAAGCAACAATGATCAGCTTAGACCCGGAGGGAGCATTACTAGAGATAGAGTCCCAGTTCCAGAAACAGATTGATCTTCCCAAGCTCGAATTACAAGGGGCTACCATCATGAAAGCCCTTCCCCTTCTGGAAGTCCAAGATGCCAGATACGCGGCAGTAAGCCCGATGGAAAAGGGGTTTTTTACCTGTTTCGTCGATAATATTGGCGCTGTCGACCAAGTGATGATCTGGGGCAACGTCTCTTTCCTCATATCAGACGGATTCCTCGTTGGCATTCAAGCGAAAGCGATTAGTTAGGCATCACCAGGGAAGCATCAGAATAAATAGCGAATATCACACGAAGACCTCTCTGTTTAATAAACCCACAGCCGGATTCCTCCTCATTGGAACACACTTCCCGAGAAGCCTAAACTTCACATCAGTCCAATGAGGGCAGGAAGAAAAATGAAGAACGCCGTCTCTGCCGGAACTGGGCTAACCTCAGAGGCGCAGGGCGGTTCCCTGATGATGCTGACACCATTCGACAAGACCGTGAAGACAGCCGCTGCGCTTGGCGGCTACACCTCCATTACAGATACGAACGAACTGACATATGAACCTCCCTATCAGGACGCCCAGACGCCGGATGAAAGGGCGGTCCCGTGAGTCTGCTGAGCACCCTGAAACGCCTGCTCACCAGACCGAAGCGGGCACGTGACAGGCCGCGCGTCGCGTATCCGTCGCCCAGGGCAGCGGTGCTGGCCTTTCTGCACGACTCGCAGTGGGGAGCGCGGGTGGTCGAGCAGGGCGAGGAACGCATCGTGTTCGAGTACGACGGTGTGATCGGAGAATGGCTGGACGACCCGACCGGCGACTGGCTGCACCTGCGGTTCCGCGACCCCTTCACCGAGGCGCAGCGGGCCAGCGAACTGGCCATGTACGAGGGCTGGGCAGCCCACTGCGCACAGCACACCCTGTTCCGCTGGGATATCGACGAGCAAACGCAGGAGTACTACGGAGACGCGTTCGCTCTGTTCCACGAACAGTACAACCAGCTGGAGTGCATCTGGGGAGCGTTCAACAGCGCCAAGCTGCTCAGAGAGGGCAGTAACCGAATTGCTATGGGACAGTCCTTCGATGTTTTCTTCGGTGACAAGAAGGCGGGGAACTCAGTTGCAGTGTCATTGTGGCGTTGGTTTGACAGTCCTGCGGCTCCAAAGGGCACCAGACACCTCAAGGGAACTTACCGAGAAGAATGGTTTGAAACGGGTTCAGCCGTGTGCTCCGTCATGCAGGAACAGTGGGCTTACTACGCCCGCGTTGCTTATACCAACGGTGATTTTCAGCCGTACATGTCGGGGGGCGAGGAGCAGCAGCTCCGGCTGTACCGCCTGCATCTGGGCTTGCAGCGCTGGTTTCCCAGACTCCGCAACTTTGTCATTCAGACCGACAATCCGGAGAACTCCGGGGCGAACGAGACCAGCGTGGCGATTCTGGTGTCCAGCGGGACGGACGCCGGGCCTATCTTTGACCGGGTGTTCCGGGAGTTCTACGGACAGGTGATCGAGATCACGGAGTGGTTCAATTTCGATTTCAACCCGAAGACCGCGCCGTGGTTCGATCATTCGATCAAGAAACCGCAGCGGCGTGATCAGCGTCGGTCCCCGGTGAGGGGTATTCCCGACGCGAAGGAGAACAGATGACAGAACCCATGCAGTTTGGCCGTCAGGCCGTCAAGCGACCTCCGTTCGAGATCAGCGGAGTCCGTTTCTCTTCCCTGCCTCTCTCGCTGGCAGAAGAGAAACGTCTGGCCGGAGCCGGAGCCGGGGCCGACGCGACCAGTGACGACGCAGCCATGGACGCCCTGCTGGGTGTGCTGGCGGAACTGCTGAATGCACGCACGCAGGGCGAGTCGGTCGGTGCCGACTGGCTGATGGAGAACCTGACGGCAGGTGACCTGGAGGGGATCGTGTCGTACCTGCGTGGCGAGGCCGCAGCGGACTGAACGCGACTGCCGCCAGCCTATCAGGGATAGCTCTTCCCAGACAGGGTCTGCACCGTTCGTGGTGACAGGGCCGCGTGCCCTGGCGCACGCTGTCAGAATGGGGGCATGTGGACTCTGGTGCTGAATTGCGGGTCGAGCAGCGTGAAGTTTGCGTTGCTGGACGTTCGGAGTGGGGCGGTGGGTCTGTCGGGCCTGGCCGAGCGGCTGGGTTCGGGGGACGCGTCGGCGCGGCTGGACCTGCCGGGGGGGCGGCGGTCGGTGCCGCTGCCCGGCGGAACGTACGCGGAGGCGTTCGCGGTGATCGCGGGCGCGCTCGATGAGTTGGGCGTGCGCGGTGATGTGGGCGCGGTCGGGCACCGGGTGGTGCATGGCGGGGACCGGTTCAGTGAGCCGGCGCTGATCACGCCGGAGGTGCTGGACGCGGTGCGGGCCTGCGTGCCGCTGGCGCCGCTGCACAACCCGGCGAACATCGCGGGGATCGAGGCGGCGCGCGCGGCGTTCCCGCAGTTGCCGCAGGTGGCGGTGTTCGACACGGCGTTTCATCAGAGCATGCCGGAGGTCGCGTTCCGGTACGCGGTGCCGGAGTCCTGGTACCGGCGGCATGGGGTGCGGCGTTACGGGTTTCACGGGACCAGTCACGCGTTCGTGGCGGCCGGGGCGGCGGGGGTGCTGGGCCGGCCGCTGGCGGACCTGAATCTGGTCACGGCGCACCTGGGGAACGGGTGCAGCGTGTGCGCGGTGGCGGGTGGGCGCAGCGTGGATACCAGCATGGGCCTGACGCCGCTGGAGGGTCTGGTCATGGGGACGCGCAGCGGGGACGTGGACCCGGGCCTGCATGATTTCATTGCGCGGCAGGCGGGCCTGAGCCTGTCGGAGGTAACGGCCGCCCTGAACCGTGAGAGCGGCCTGCTGGGCCTCTCATCCCTGAGTAACGACATGCGGGAACTGGAGGAAGCGGCGGCGCGAGGTCACGCGGGCGCGAGGCTGGCGATTGACGCGTTCGTGTACCGCCTCGCCAAGCAGATGGCGGGCCTGGCGGTCGCGCTGGGCCGCGTGGACGCGCTGGTGTTCACGGGCGGCATCGGGGAGAACAGCGCGGCGGTGCGCGGCGCGGTCCTGGAGCGGCTGGGCGTGCTGGGCGCGGCGGTGGACCCGGCCCTGAACGCGCGGGCGGTGCGGGGCGAGTCGGGGCTGATCAGTCCGCAGGGAGCGCTCCCGGCACTGGTGATCAACACGAACGAGGAACTCATGATCGCCCGGCAGACGCAGGGCGTGCTGGCCGCTCAGGCGCAGGGCCAGGGGGGGACGGCGTGAGGCGGGTGCCGTCTGTTCTGTTGGTCCCCCGGCAGGGTAGCGGGGCCGCAACTCCACGCCCGGCACCCGCCCGGCGCCTTCTCTGCGGAGCAGCTCTGCGAGTCGCATCCGCCCGGGTCGAGGGGTGGACCGGCACCCTGGAGCTGGAGGTCTTATGAAAACACTGTTCGTCGCACCGACCCGGAACGGCGTGGGCCTGAGCAGTACGGCGCTGGGCCTGACCCGCGCGCTGGAACGCCAGGGGCTGAAGGTGGCGTTCCTGAAACCCATCGCGCAGACGCACGAGGCCCGCACGGACGACAGCGTGCATTTCGCGCGGACGCTCGCGCACCTGCCCACACCCGACCCGATTCCCCTGACGCACGCCGAGGAGCAGTTGAGCCTGGGTGCCGAGGAGGACCTGATGGAGGAGGTCGTCACCCTGGCCCGGCAGGTCACGGGGGGCGGGGCGGACGTCCTGATCGTGGAGGGCCTCGCCCTGAACGAACGGAACGTGTACGCCGGGGCGCTGAATGCCAGCCTCGCGCGGAACCTGGAGGCGGACACGGTACTGGTGTCCAGTCTGGCGGGGGTGGGCGCAGCGGAACTGGCGGACGAGCTGGAAATCTCGGCGCAGGCGTACCGCCGCAGCGACGGCTCGGGCCTCAGCGGGTACGTGCTGAACTTCGCGCCGCCGGGCCTGGATTTCGGGACGCTGATGGCGGAACTGCGCGCCCGCAGCCGCGTCCTGAACGGGGGCACGCTGCCGCTGCTGGGCGTGGTGTCGCAGTCGGGCAGCCTGAACGCGCCGCGCACGCTGGACGTGGCCCGGCACCTGGGCGCGGACATCGTGAACGAGGGCGAGGCGGGCCTTCGGCGCGTGACGAGCACGGTCGTCACGGCGCGCACCGTGCCGAAGATGGCGCACCTGTTCGTGCCGGGCGCGCTGGTCGTCACGCCCGGCGACCGGGAGGACGTGATCATGGCAGCGGCCCTGTCGCACCTGAGCGGCGTGCCCCTGGCGGGGCTGATGTTCACGTCCGGCAGCGCCCCCGAGGACAGCATCGACCGGCTGTGCCGCGCGGCGCTGAGCAGCACCCTGCCCGTGCTGCGCGTGAACACCAACTCGTTCGAGACGGCCTCGCGCCTCTCCAGGCTGGATTCACGCGTCCCGCACGACGACACGCAGCGCATGGAGCGCGTGCTGGACTTTATTGCCGACCGGCTGGACACCGGGCCGCTGGGCGCGCGGCTGCGCGTTCCGGAGGTCGCCGGGGACCGCCGCCTGCCGCCCAGCGCCTTCCGCTACGAGCTGATCCAGAAGGCCCGCGCCGCCGCCCGGCGCATCGTGCTGCCCGAGGGCGACGAGCCGCGCACCGTGAAGGCCGCCATTCGCTGCACGGAGAAAGGCATCGCGCGCTGCGTGCTGCTGGCCGACCCGGAACGCGTGCGGCAGGTCGCCGGGGGGCAGGGGCTGACGCTGCCCGACGGGCTGGAAATCCTGCACCCGGATTCCATCCGCGCGCGGTACGTGGAACCCATGGTGGAGCGGCGCCGCAGCAAGGGCCTGACCGCCCCGCAGGCCGAAGCGCAACTGGAGGACACGGTGGTGCTGGGCACCATGATGCTCGCACTGGGCGAGGTAGACGGCCTGGTATCCGGGGCCGTTCACACGACCGCGAACACCGTGCGCCCCGCCCTGCAACTCATCAAGACCGCGCCCGGCTCGAAACTGGTCAGCTCCGTGTTCTTCATGCTGATGCCCGAACAGGTCCTCGTGTACGGCGACGCCGCCATCAACCCCAACCCGAACGCCGAGGAACTCGCGGACATCGCCATCCAGAGCGCCGACAGCGCCCGCGCCTTCGGCATCACGCCCCGCGTCGCCATGCTGTCCTACTCGACCGGCGAATCCGGCAGCGGGCAGGATGTCGAGAAGGTCAAGGCCGCCACCGCCCTGGTCCGTGAACGCCGCCCGGACCTGCTGGTCGACGGCCCCATGCAGTACGACGCCGCCAGCGTCCTGTCGGTCGGGCAGGCCAAGGCGCCCGGCAGTCCCGTCGCAGGCCGCGCCACCGTGTTTATCTTCCCGGACCTGAACACCGGGAACACCACCTACAAGGCCGTGCAGCGCGCCGCCGGGGTCATCGCGGTCGGCCCCATGCTCCAGGGCCTGCGCAAACCCGTCAACGACCTGAGTCGCGGCGCGCTCGTGGACGACATCGTGTACACCATCGCCCTGACCGCCATCCAGGCCACACAGGGGAAGGTTGATGGATGATGGTTGAGAGTTGATGGAAGACAGGCACGATACAGCACAACACCAGAACTCAGACACGCCGCAGACGAATTCCCAGCCGAGTGCTACTGCCAGTGATGGCAGGGGAATCATGCTACCGGACGTTCTGCATGCTTACCCGGCCCTGTACAAATTGATCTGGTTGTACGTGCTGCATGGTGCCGGAGAACTGCGGGTAGGAGACCTCGTGCAGGCACTGGGGGTCTCCTTTCCAAAAGCCACCACTGCGCTGCGATACATGGTCCGTACCGGAGCCATCATTGAAATCCGCCCCCGGGCCGGGCGAACTCCGGGCCAGTACCGCGCGGCTCAGGGGAAGGAGTTGGGGTGTGTTCAGGCGTACGAGACGCAGTTGACACGCCGGGAAAATGCAGTTCCCTGAAAAGAGGGGACTGGAATTTTAAGTTAACCAATGGTAATGTATTTTCGTTAGCTGAGGTGCCGCATGACTCCGATTCCCATTTCCCTCACCGCCCCATCTACCTACCATCCTGTCACCCCAGGCGTCCAGGCACACCAGCCCTCCCTCATCAGGTACAACTCCTTTACAACGGAGAAATTACAACAATGCTAACTTCCCTCGAAATCTGTGCAGGCGCCGGGGGGCAAGCACTGGGGCTGGAAATGGCCGGTTTTGCGCACACCTGTCTCGTCGAGATCGATGCCCATGCCGCTGCCACACTCAGACTGAACCGCCCCACCTGGAATGTCCTGCAAGCAGACCTGCGGGAATTCGACGCCACCCTGTACGCCGGACAGATTGACCTGCTGGCCGGCGGCCCACCCTGCCAGCCCTTCTCACATGGAGGCCAGCAGCAGGGCCAGCACGATGACCGCGACCTCTTCCCCGAAGCCATCCGCATTGCCAGTGAGTGTCACCCCCGGGCTGTGATGCTGGAAAACGTGCGCGGCCTGCTTGATCCCAAATTTGCAGAGTACCGTCAGTTCATCACCAGCGGATTTGAAACTCTCGGGTATCAGGTACAGTGGAAACTCCTCAATGCCAGTGATTACGGGGTCCCGCAGTTAAGACCGAGAGTCATCATGCTCGCGCTCCAGCCACAGGTCATAGCAGCCTTCGAGTGGCCACTCCCACATTCAGCCCCGCCTCTCACGGTAGGGGAAGCCCTTGAAGATCTGATGGCCTCCGGCGGCTGGCCTGGAGCCCAGGCGTGGGCTCAGGGAGCCAATACCATTGCCCCCACCATCGTGGGGGGCAGCAAGAAGCACGGCGGGGCCGACCTTGGACCCACCCGCGCCAAACGGGCGTGGGCTGCCCTGGGCGTTAACGGTCACCTGCTGGCCAACGAGGTGCCCGGTCCGGATCAGCAGGGTATGCCTCACCTGACCATTCGTATGGCCGCCCGCCTGCAGGGCTTTCCGGACGAATGGGTCTTTGCCGGACGCAAGACTGCGAACTACCGTCAGGTCGGCAACGCATTCCCGCCACCTGTGGCGGCTGCAGTCGGAACACAGTTACACATCGCACTCGCCGCCACTCAACGCGTAAGCGACGTAGTCACGGCAGTCTGATCACCGCGCGTCCCTGGATATCGAGCTCAGCAGTGCCGAGGGGAGTCGGGCCAGCGCTTCGTGAGGCACGGCCATCAGTTCATCCTTCTTCAGGACATGACCCGTCAGTAACAGTGCCGCTTCACGGTGAGCCTTCCAGGCACCAGATAACACCCTGAACGGCATGGCACTGTCCACAGACCTTGAGGCGTCCTGACGGGTGCGCCGCAAGGCATCTTTCTGTTGAGCCATCGTTTCGACCGCGCTCCGCGGAACCGGGCGGCCCACCGTTTCCCTGAACAACTGAGTGACACGCGCCTGCCCCTTGCGGGCACCCATAATGCGGGCAACAGCCTCCGGGGACAGCGTCGCCAGGAAGGTCGGTGATAGCCGACCCCGCCGCACCAACCAGACGGCCGTCTGCCCCACCACCTGATCTATGTGTGAGGCTCTCAGCGTGCCCTTTCCGTCACGGTTACGGCCGCCCGTCATGAGAACCGCGCGGGCCACACCGACATTGAATTCCAGGCTGTCTTCCGTCTGCGTACCGATCAGCAGACACACGGGTGGCTGGCTGTGTTTTCGGAGGTCGTCGTAGTCCTGGGGAATCATCCAGGCACTGCTCTGACTCCATTTGATGTCCACCTCGACCCCACGGACATTCAGGTCAAGCAGCAGGCCTTTCGGAACTTCCAGTTCATTCCGGAGGATGATCTCCACCTTGGTACCCACGTACTTCTTCTCCTCTGGCGTCAGACTGGAGAAGTGAATGCGGCCAGTGCGGGGACCATCGACCACCTCGTCGATAGACTGACGAATCAGTGCTCCGAAATACATTTCAATCTGCTCGTGGCCTCCCGCCGCCTCCATCAGGGACTGCTCCACATGCTGCACCTCGGAATCCACCACGGTTGGCATCACGCCCATCAGCCTAACCGAAGACGCCCTGACCGACATCCAGGCACAGGGACCGCAGGGTTGATGGGTCGAGGTTGATGGTTGATGGAAAAAAGCCTGTCCATCAACCTTCAACCATCCCCCCCTGGTAGAGGTCCGCGCGGCTGAGGGGGACGTGGGCTCTGCGCTGCTCGTCGGGTTTCGCCAGCAGGGTCTGGTAGAGGCCCAGGTGGCCTTTCTCGAAGTAGTGGGAGGTGGCGCCCAGGTAGAGGCGCCACAGGCGGTGGCGTTGCTCGCCGAGCGCGGCGAGGGCTTCTGCGTGGTGCGTTTCGAGGTTCGCAGCCCAGTGGGTGAGGGTGCGGGCGTAGTGTTCGCGGAGGTTCTCGATGTCGCGGACCTCAAACTGCGCTTCGGTAGCTTGTTTGTAACTGCTCAGCAGGGCGAGCTCAGGGGTTGAAGTTGGGCATGAGCACGTCACCCGTGAACACGCTGACCAGACCC
>NZ_JAGLBB010000076.1 GCF_018260555.1 Deinococcus sp.
CAGTTTGGGCAGGGAGTCTCGCTGATGGTCCACCTTACCCAATCGACTCCCGGAAGTCACCCTGCTGAGCAGTTACGCTTGTTTCACGGTTTCCCGGATGGGCAGCAGTTCACCGTCAGGGAACACGTACTTCCGGGCGAAGTTGCCGCTCTGGAGCTACAGGGGCACACGGGCCTGGGGGATGCCGTCGCTGATGGCGTGGTTCATCATCAGGCCGCCGGGTTTCAGGGCGGCGTACGCGGCGCGGAAGTAGATGGGCATGTTCTTGCGGCCCACGTGTTCGGCCATGCCGACCGAGGCGATCTTGTCGAAGCTGCCTTCGGGCGTGTGGGCCAGCACGTCGCGGTAGTCGCGCAATTCGAAGGTGACGCGGTCGGCAACCCCGGCGGCCTCGGCGCGGGCGCGGGCTTCGTGCAGTTGCGCCTCGCTGAGCGCCACGTCTGGCGGGAGTTTCAGCAGGCGGCCCAGCGTTTCCGGGCTGTTCAGGATCAGGCGGGCGCGACTGGGTTGCGTAACCCCGATCACTTCGCCGTTCCAGAGCTGCACGTCGAAGGGCCGCACGCTGGGCAGCGCGGCGCGCAGCAGGGTGCGCGTGGCGTCCAGCGTCTCGGTGTCGGTCAGGGCGGGCCGGGCGATCAGGGCGGCGCCGGCGGTGGCCAGGGCCGCCCGGCCGTGGGTCTGGTGGGGGACATGCTGCACGCTCCCGGATTGCGCGCGCCCGGAAGTGGGTAGGACCGGTGGGAGGCTTCATGCACGCGGCCCTTGCCTGCCTCCCGCTTACCGCCGCGCGGTGAGCCACAGCAGCGCCGCGCCGGCCGCGATGGCGATCAGGTCCGGGGCGTAGGCGGCGAGCGCGCCGGGCAGCGCGCCGTTCTCGCCCATGATGCGGAACACGCTGAAGGTGGCGTAGTACGCGAACGTGAGTAGCAGCGCCCAGACCATGCCGAGGTCGCGGCCGCTGCGGAAGCTGAACACGGCCAGTGCCACCGCGAAGAACGCCAGGGCCAGCGCGGCCAGCGGGCCCGCGAACTTGCGGTGCAGGGCCGTGAAGTCCGCCGGGGCGCTGATGTTCTGGGCGCGGTAGGTGTTCGTGCGGGCAATCAGGGCAGGCAGCGGTTCGTAGATGGGGTTCAGGTCGCTGCTGCCCTCTGCGCCGAGTTCCGTGCCGGTGTCCTGCAGGGGCAGGGTGCCGCTCTGGAAGGTCAGGACCGTGACGGGCCGTGCGTCCTGGTACGTGACGCGCTGCCCGCTGCGCAGTTCGAGGACGGTGCTGCCCGGGCGCAGGCGGCCGCTGGCGGCGGTGATGACTTCGCGGGGGGGCAGGCCGGCCTGCATGGTCACGACGCGCAGGTCGCGCAGTTCGCCGCCGGGCAGGATCTGCCCGATGCTGATGGCGCGGCCCAGCGAGTCGCGCAGCACGGCGCTTTGCCCGGCGTTCAGGCCCAGCACGCGGGGGTTGTCCAGTACGATCTGCTGCTGCACGCGGCGGGCTTCGGTCTTGGCGCGCGGCACGAGGCCCTCGCCCAGCGCGAAGGCCAGGACGGTCACGGCCAGTCCCAGGGCCAGGACGGGGCGGAACAGGCGCGTGGCGGGAATCCCGGCGGCCAGCGCGCTTTTCAGTTCGCTGTCGGCGGCCAGGCGGGACAGGCCCAGCAGCGTGGCGAACATCAGCGCGATAGGCAGCGCCTGTGCGGCGGCTTCGGGGACGTTCAGGGCCAGGACGCGCGCGACCAGGGCGGGGTTGGCGCCCTTGGCAAGCAGCGGCGCGATGACCTTTTCCAGGCTGCCGACGACCAGCAGCGTGATCACGGCGGCCAGCGCGCCGAACAGGAACGGCAGGATCTCGTTCAGGACGTACCGTTCGAAGGTGTTCAGGGCCCTCACCGGAGCCTCCAGGCGAGCGCGGCGGCCAGCATCGCGAACGCGAGGTTCGGCAGCCACGCGGCCAGCGCGGGGTTCAGGGCCCCGGCCGTGGCGAGGCCCGGCACGGTGCTCCACAGGATGTAGAAGGTCACGATGAACAGCAGCACGGCGGCGAACGCGGCGGCGCGGTTGCGCAGCAGCAGGCCCAGCGCCCCGGCGGCCAGGGCGAACACCACGGCGGTCAGCGGGTCGGCCACGCGGCGGGACAGCTGGAAGGCGGCGGCGCGGCGGTCGGCGGGCAGCAGGGCGGGGTCGGCGGCGCGCGCACGCAGTTCAGGCGTGCTGGCCTGCTCGGCGTTGCCGGGCGGGGGACGCAGGGTGTCGCCCTGCGGGACGGTCACGGACTGCGTGCTCTGCCGGGGCGGCTGGCCGGGGCGGGTGATCCAGGGGGTGATCAGCGTCCAGGTGCGTTTCTGCGCGTCCCAGCGGCCCAGCGAGGCGGTCAGGGTTTCCTGGCCGCGCTGCACCATCACGCCCTGAAGCTCGGCGGCGCTGCCGCCTGCGCTGACGATCCGTCCGGCGTAGTACAGCGCGCCGGGCGGGGCGTACGTGTAGCGTTCCTGCCGGGGCGGCGGCGGCGGAACGTCATAGATGCTGAACCACGCGCGGTCCCAGGCGGACAGTCCGGCGGGCACCAGCCGGTCGGCGTTCACGAACGCCACGGCCGCTACCGCCAGGAACGGCAGGGCCAGCGGCCACACCAGCCGCAGCGGGGGCACGCCGCCCGCGCTGATGGCCTTGAGTTCACTGTCGCGCTGCATGCGCGAGAAGGCCAGCAGAATCGCGAAGGGCACGGCCAGCACCAGCGCGCGGTTCAGGATGGTCGGCAGGATCGCCAGGAACGCGGCGGCGCCCTTCAGGAGCGGCGGGTGGTAGGTCAGGAGTTTGCTGACGGTGCTGCTCAGGACATCGACCATCTGAAGGGTCAGGAACAGCGCCACGCCCGCCGCGTACCAGCGGGTGACCTCGGCAAGGACGAGGCGGATCAGGAGGGGCGGCACGAGCAGGATTCTAGCGGGCCAGCATGAGGGAGAGGCGCGCAGGTGCTGCCCGGCGCGTCCCGGCGCTCAGCCGACCTGTGAGGGGGCGGCCGCGCCGGGCAGCGGGAGTTCCCAGCCGAGGCGTTCGCGCCGCGCGACGAACTCGTGCAGGCGCAGGATGGCGGCGTTGCCGTGCGCGCCGCGTTCCTGGATGGCGCGGGCGCTGGCGGTGTCCAGGTACGCGAGGCGCAGCAGTTCGGTGGCGTTCAGGCCGTCGCGTGTCTGTTTCACGCCGCGTTCACGGCGGATGGTGGCGCTGTCGGTGCCCAGCACGCTGCGGTTGCTGACGCTGCCCAGCTGGCCGTACACGGCGCCGGCCCCGCCGTGCCGGGCGACGGTGCTCATCAGTTCGCGGCGGGCGTGGGTGCTGTCCAGGCGGGCGGCCAGCCAGCGGCGGGATTCGGGGTCCGGGTTGCGTTCGGCGATCTGGGCCGCGAGGCGCACGTCGCCCTGCAAGGTGCGGGTCATGAGGTCCTGCGCGCGCTTGCGCCAGCGGCGGGCCTGGGGGGTGTCCAGCGTGAAGGCCAGCCGCGTGAAATCAGCGACGGTCAGGGTCGCTTCCGGCCCGGCTCCGAAATCGCGTTCCGGGGAGTCCACGCCGTCCAGGGCGTGTTCGTACCCGGCGGGTTCAAGGCCGAGCTGGGTCAGGGCGCTGGGGGCGTGTAGCAGGCCGTCCGCGCTGATGGGTAGACGAACGGTGCCGAATTCCAGGGTCAGCGGGGCGTTTTTCATACGTACATCATAGCACAGATTATGTATTTAGCATAATTATGGCAGCCCGATCGCACGCCAGAAACACCCTCTCCCCCACCCTCGGGGCCGTACACTGACAGGGCACACCACAACCCAACCCCACAACCCAACCCCACAACCCAAGCCCGGACACGCCCCGTCCCCACTGGAGGACCGCCCATGACCGACCCACACCGCCCCGACCGCTGGCCCGTCCCCGACAGCGTGCTGCGCCGCCTGCGCAGCGACCCGGACGCCGACATTGCCCGCGCCGCGCAGGACCCGGACGGCTTCTGGCTGGAACAGGCCCGCGCGTTCGAATGGACGACGGAACCCACCACGGCGCTCACCTGGAACCGTCCGGACATGCAGTGGTTCGCGGACGGGCAGACGAACATCACCCTGAACGCCCTGGACCGCCACGCACGCGGCGAGAACCGCACCCGCGCCGCCCTGATCTGGCTGTCGGAAACCGGCGAGCGGCAGATCTACACCTACGGCCTGCTGCTCGACCAGGTGGAACGCGCCGCCGCCGGCCTGCGTCACCTGGGCGTGCAACCCGGCGACCGCGTCGTGATCTACATGCCCCTGACCCCCGAAGGCGTGATCGCCATGCTCGCCTGCGCCCGCCTGGGCGCCGTGCACTCGGTCGTGTACGCCGGACTGGGCGTGGGCGCCCTGCGCGACCGCATCACGGACGCCGGGGCGCGCGTGGTCATCACCGCCGACGTGGGCTACCGGCGCGGCAGACTGGTGGACCTGTACGCCACCGCCGCCGAGGCCATCACTGATCTGGGCGGCGTGGAACATCTGATCCTGTGGGAGCGCATCAAGACCTACCAGCGCGAATACGACGCCCGCACCGTCCCCTGGGAAACACTGTTCACGCACGGGCACGCACCCGCCGTCACCCTGAACGCCGAGGCCCCCCTGTTCATCCTGTACACGTCCGGCAGTACCGGCAAACCCAAGGGCGTGATCCACACGCACGGCGGGTACATGGTCGGCACCGCGTACCACCTGCGGCAACTCTTCGACGTGCACGGCGGTGACGTGTTCTTCTGCACCAGCGACATCGGCTGGATCGTCGGGCACAGTTACATCGTGTACGGCCCGCTGGTCGCCGGGGCCACCGTCCTGTTCCGCGAGGGTGCCCCCGACTTTCCCGACACGGGCGTCCTGTGGCGCGCCGTGCAGGAGTACGGCGTGGACATCCTGTTCACCGCGCCCACCACCCTGCGCCTGTTCATGAAACTCGGCGCCGATACCCTGGCCCCCCACGACCTGAGCCGCCTGCGCGTCGTCGCCTGCGCCGGCGAAGCCCTGAACCCCGAGGCGTGGCGCTGGGCGCAGCACTTCATCGGCGGCGGGCTGGGCGAGGGCGCGCACGCCGCCGTCATCGACCACTGGTGGCAGACCGAACTGGGCGCCCCCACCCTCGGCACGCACCCCCGCTGGCCCGTCCGCCCCGGCTACGTCGGACGCCCCCTGGCCGGAGTGGACGCCGACATCGTCGACGAGCAGGGCCACCGCGTCCCGGACGGCCAGCAGGGACACCTCGTCATCCGCCGCCCCTTTCCCAGCATGATGCGCGGCATTCACGGTGACCCCGACCGGTACGCGCAGATCTGGAACGAGAACCCCGCCGGGTACCTGTCCGGCGACCTCGCCACCCGCGACGAACACGGCTACATCAGCATCCTGGGCCGCAGCGACGACGTCCTGAACGTCGCCGGACACCGCATCGGCAGCGCCGACGTGGAAGACGCGCTGGTCTCTCATCCGGCCGTGGCTGAGGCCGCCGTGATCGGCATTCCCGACCCACTGAAGGGCCAGAGCATCATCGCGCACGTGATCCTCCGGCGTGGCTTCGAGACTGCGTTAACAGAGGAAAGAGCGGGCCAGGGCCTGCGCGCCAGCATCACCGAACACGTCCGCCGGGAACTGGGACCCATCGCCACGCCCGCCGAGATCCGCGTGGTCGACGCACTCCCCAAGACCCGCAGCGGCAAGATCCTGCGCCGCCTCCTGCGCGCCCAGGCACTCGGCGAGGACCCAGGCGACCTCACCACCCTGGAAGGATAGGCGGGAAGGGAAATAAAAAATCCGCCTCGGCGGGCGGTGATGTCAGCAACTATAGCGCGGTATTCACGGACCGTCAACGATATGCAGTGAGTGGGGTGGGGGGCAAGATCGGGTGTCCCGCCACGCCCGTCCTACTCAACCTTGCAGGCGTTCCAGGGCGCGGCGGAACACGTTCAGGCTGCCGCTGTCGAACAGAACGAAGCGCACAAGCATCTCTGGGTGGTCAGTCAGGAACGCCTGCGCGGCGCTCAGGGCCACGTCGGCGGCGCGGTCCAGTGGATAGCCGTACACGCCGGTACTGATGGCCGGGAACGCCACGCTGCGGCACCCGTGCGCGGCGGCCAGTTGCAGGCCAGAGCGGTACGCGCCCGCCAGCAGTTCGGCCTCGCCCATCTGCCCGCCGCGCCAGATTGGGCCGACCGCGTGAATCACGTACTTCACGCCCTGCGCGGACAGCCCGAACGCGGGGGTGATCACGGCCGTGCCAGTGGGTGTGCCGCCAATAGCGCGGATGGCGCGCAGCAACTCCGGCCCGGCGGCGCGGTGAATCACGCCGTCCACGCCACCGCCGCCCGCCAGTTCCTTATTCGCGGCGGTCACGACGGCGTCGGTGTTCTGCGCGGCAATATCTCCCTGAATCAGTTCCAGCGGCATACGCGATTCTCTCCTTTCCGGTCACCCGGTGCTCGTCCTGATAAGGACTGCCGGTCAGAAAGCTGGGATCATGACCGACATGGGTACGGCAGGACCACGGTGCCGAGCAGGCGCAGCACGCTTCCGTGATCCCGGTAGCCATTGCTGGCCTCCGTTGCGCGTGTTGGCGACGCCCCGCCGGTTCATCTAGCTTAACTCGCAAGCTCCAGTTCACCTGACAGTAATTGTCGACCCCGTTGACCAGAGCGTTCACCGTCTGACGGACGTGGGGAAGCCTCGCGAACGCAAGGCTTCAGCAGACCTGGAATGGATTCATGCGGCGGGCCCGTCCCGATGTGCCGTTCCACTACCGAGGTCTTGGGGGATGTTACAGCCGCAATCGTATTAGAATCACTCCATGTTTATTCGTCCGGAACAACTTGTAGAGGGTTGGCACTGTGACCGGGGCATGAATGCCACCACGACTCAAGGCGTGCCATCTTTCACCCGGTCATGCTCTGAAATCCACCTGAAGCAGCCCTTTACCGCTGCGGGTCATAGTCTGAAAGAGTGCGTTCCAGCCGCAAAAGGAATTGGGAAGACCTCACTGATGTTCCTGGTACATCCCACCCTCTCGACGGGGGATATGGAGCGCATGGCCGATGTCGTTGATCAAGTCATGGCCCATGCGCAGCCCTCCCCGCCTGTCGCCGTGCCAGTGGTTTGCAGACCGATGCCGTTGGTCAGGTCATGGCCCAGGCGCAGCGGCCGCAAGGCTGAATCTGCTCTGACATGAATGTAGTCCTGACCAAAACTCTGATTGATCTGGCGCTGTGGCTCGTGGCTGCCCTTCTGGCTTACGCTTTCCGTAAGCCTTCCCTGGTGAGCGCGGGGGTGCCCTTCAACGTTCTCGGCTACATGGCGCTCAGTGTGAGCGTGATGGCTGTGGTGGCCTGGCGATACCACTTATCCCGGCAGACCTGGCAGCGTGTGGGGGTCCCGGACCTGATGACGCTAGCGAGGGCGAGTGGGGTATCGACACTGATCATGTTCGCCCTCGGCTTTATCCTTCGGGGCTGGCTCCTGCTGCCGCGGAGCGTACCGATCATGGCGGGCATTCTAGGTTTTCTGCTGATGTGTGGAGTACGAATCGTGGCTCGGATTCTGGCAGAGAATGTTCGGATTCGTGATACGGCAGAGCAAAAGAGAGTGCTGATCGTTGGTGCAGGCGATGCCGGCAGCTTGATTGCCCGGGAGATGCAACGCCACCCTGAAGCCGGGTTACAACCCATCGGATTTCTTGATGACGACCCTTTAAAGAAGCGGCAGTCAATCGTAGGTCTTCCTGTTTTTGGCCATGTGCAGGAACTGTCTACGGTCGCGACACGTGAGAATGCACAGGAAGTGCTGATAGCAGTCCCATCAGCTACCGGGGAGTTCATTCGTGAGGTCGTCAAGCTGGCCAGTGAAGCCAAATTGCGTTATCGCATCATCCCGGGGGTGTTTGAGATACTTTCCGGTGATGTCAATATCAGTCAGATTCGTGACGTGAATCTCGAAGATCTGCTGCGTCGCCCCCCAGTGCAGCTGGACACTGCAGAGATCGCAGGTTACCTGAAGGACCGTACCGTGTTGGTGACCGGAGCTGGAGGGAGTATCGGCTCGGAGATCGTGCGGCAACTGGTGCTATTCGGGCCGCGCCTGATCGTCCTTTTCGGGCGGGGGGAGAACAGCATCTTCAGTATTCAGCAGGAACTGCTACGTAGTTATCCTGAGGTAAAGCAGGTGGCCCTCATTGGGGACGTGCGTGACGAAGCAAGACTCAGGGCGGCCTTCGAGGAGTTCCGGCCTGAAGTCGTGTTTCATGCAGCGGCCCACAAGCATGTCCCCCTGATGGAGCGGACTCCTTCCGAAGCCGTGCTGAATAACATCATGGGAACGCGGAACGTGGTGGGACTCTGCCTCGAATACGGAACGCTGCGATTGGTTAATGTCTCCACAGATAAAGCCGTCAACCCGACGAGTGTAATGGGAGCTTCAAAAAGGGTAGCCGAGATGGCGGTGTCGGCCGGGGCAGCGCGGGCCAGCTCACATCAGGCTTTTGTTTCAGTGAGGTTTGGAAATGTGCTGGGCAGCCGCGGGAGTGTGGTTCCAACCTTCATGGCCCAGATCCGTCAGGGCGGCCCGATCACAGTAACTCACCCGGAAATGGTGCGTTATTTCATGACAATCCCAGAAGCAGCTCGCCTCGTCCTGCAGGCTGGAGGGCTGGCCGAAAATGGTAAAGTGTACGTTCTGAATATGGGTGACCCAGTCAAGATTTCTGATCTGGCACAGGACGTTATTCGACTCAGCGGGGCGACGAACGTCGACATTGTTTACAGTGGAATCCGACCGGGTGAGAAACTCTATGAGGAACTTTTAACCTCTTCTGAGGGAACGGATGCTACCAAGCATAGTGAGATCTTCAGCGCGAAATTGGCGGCGGTCAGTGCCAGTGACATTGAACGCGAGTTGGAGCTCTTGCGTGAACATGCGACTCAACTTGACTTCGAAGCAATCCGTACGGACCTAGCTCGATTGATTCCAGAGAATAAATTCGGCCAAGTCCGTTAAGGGGCGCTTCTGATTCGTTAGTACAACA
Organism: Deinococcus sp.; assembly: GCF_018260555.1. Classification (GTDB taxonomy): domain Bacteria; phylum Deinococcota; class Deinococci; order Deinococcales; family Deinococcaceae; genus Deinococcus. The sequence continues at coordinate 9,058 of NZ_JAGLBB010000076.1, forward strand.
TTCCATTATCTTAGATGACAAATAATCTTCATAATTAGAAAAATGAGCAACTGAAGATGAATTCAAGGAAGGAATTTTGAAATTTTATACCCTTCAAGTCGTTATGTCTAAAGCCCAGCCGATTAATAGAACGTCGCACTGCTGCACGTGAGGTAGGAGATCAGGAATGGAATGCATCGTCACCAATATTTCGGGCGTGCTGGGCAAACAGATGCTCGGCGAGGACATCAAGGATTTCAGCGTACCTGGTAGGAACGGCTTATAGTTGACGCCGTGACCGCCTCTGCGCCCCCTCCACAACACCAAGCGCCACCAAAGTGGATGGCAACTTGGCTGGCCTTGCTGCCCCCACTGTATGTCATTTCACCTCTTGCCCTGCTGGCTCTCCCCCACCTCAGAAAGTTGCCAAAGTCGGCACTCTATATGCTTGGTTTTTATGCCGTGAGTCAGCAGCTTCCGGCACTTTTTACACCCGAACCGTTCCTGGCAGGTATATTGGCGGCCCTGCGAACGCTACTGGTCCTTGGGCTGATTGGTGTTGGCGTGGCGCTGGGTGAGAGCAGAAGACTTTGGCCGCTGATCCTGGGTATTGGCGCCGTTCTACTCACAGCACTGGGCTACAGCGCCATGAGCGGCTTTGATTTTCTCATCAGCCGACTCGCTCATCCATACATGACCCCCATTACGCTGGGGCTGGCAGGCGCTTTCGGCCTGTGGCTGGCGCTGTTCCTGCCAGGGAAGCTGCTCTGGCGACTACCGCTCGGTTTTGGGGCACTGGTGGTGCTGCTTCTTTCGGGCAGCCGTGGGCCACTGGCCGCAGCGTTGATTGGCAGCGCAGCCGGACTGCTGGTCATACGGGGGCGTCGCACTGCCGTGGCCGTGGCTCTGGGGGCCGGGCTGCTCCTGGGAGGCTTTTATGTGGGGGACCGCCTGGGTTTCAGCGCTGTGTCACGCCTGGGCACTGCCGATACCACGGGCCGCGACATCGTATGGTCAGATACTCTGTCCATCATCCAGGCCTACCCGTCGGGCGGGGTAGGGAGCTATCGCCTGGGACAGTACCTGGCTCCTCCGGGCGACTCCTGTACCCTCTTTCCAGATGCGGAGGGGGCGGCTCAGGCTTGCCCAGAGTGGATAGCGAAACTGGGGAGCCCCTGGCTGATTGCTCACAACGTTTCCCTTCAGCAACTGGCAGAAACGGGGCCACTGGGCCTGCTCGGCCTGTTTGCCTTGCTGACTGCAGGGATGGTGGCCGCCTGGCAGAACCCAAAACGGTCTGCATTGGCATGGGCCATCCTGGCTGGGTTGCTGGTCGCCACCATCAACGACAACACGTTGCTGGTGCCCAGCCCTTTTTTTGCAGAGTTGTTCTGGGTCGTGCTGGGAATGCAACTCGTTTACCTACGGGAACTGAATCTGGCGAGCGGGCTGGTCGGCGCTGGGCTGGCGCTGACCCTCTCCCTGCCGATCGGGGGGGGAGTTCTCAGGAGAACGGAGGCTTTCGACGGCTCCATCAGCTTCCTGAACGCTCCTACACGGGTCAAAAGCGCGAAGGACTACATGGTTCATGTTCAGTTTTCGGTTCCGCCTGGCGAGTATCGGGTGAGTCTGAGTACCTGCTCTCAGTCGTGCCAGACTATTCAGACTCTGAAATTCAATGGTGCTGAGAACAACGGCCCGATTCTGACCCTGAGGGGCGATGTCCTCAGCAGGCCAAAGCAACGCCTGGAATTGAGGCTCCTGAGTGGAGGGAGTTCTCTTGCTTTACAACCGCTCGGCGTAAAGACCTGGGAGCTGGAAACCATAGTGGCGGAACCATGAAAAACGCCTTCTTCCTGATCCCGATAGTGATTGTTGTCGGTCTCGTGTCATGGCAGTCCCAGCACGTGTCTGCTGTTGCCCGTCTGGTGTCACTCCAGCCGGCAAAGGCGTTGCTTCA
>NZ_JAGLBB010000077.1 GCF_018260555.1 Deinococcus sp.
CTGGCGGCCGAGCGGGGCGCGGCGGCCGCCAGCGCCACGCGACTGGCGGCACTGGACGCGGACCTGCGCGCCCTGACCGCTGAACTGGGCGCGCTCGACCCCACCCTGAGCGGCGCGGCGCAGCGCACCCGCACCCGCACCACCGCGCGCGTCGCGCACCTTCAGAGGCTCGCCACGCACGCCCTGGCCCGCGCCGAGAATGACCGCAGCGGCCAGTTGACCCGCCTGAAGGTCCACTTGCTCCCGAACGGCGTGCCCCAGGAACGCGAGATGAACTTCCTGACCTTCCTGCTCAAGCACGGCGACACGCCCCTGCGGCAGTTGCTTGCCCTTCCGGCAGGCTGGCAGGGCGAGCTCGACATTCCCTGAAGCGGAGTCCGATTAATTCGGTGGAGTTCTGAATCAATCCGAGCGGACGCGAGTAGGAACAGCAGACGCCCCTTCGCGGTATGGAGCCACAGACGGCGCTTTTCCGACTGTGGCGCAGTGAAGCGGCAGTCCGTATGACGCGATAGACGCAGCGCGGGCGGCGCCATTCGACCGGGCCGCCCGCCTGCCGCCTTGCTTTCCTACCTGCGCTTTCCTATTTGCGCGGGATATTCACGTCGAACAGGGCGCGCACGAATTCCTGGCTGTCGAAGGGTTGCAGGTCGTCCGGCTGTTCGCCCACCCCGATGAACTTGATGGGTACGCCGAGTTCGCGGACGATGGCGACCAGAATGCCGCCCTTGGCGGTTCCGTCGAGTTTCGTGACGATCACGCCGGTCAGGGGGGTCGCCTCGTGGAATTTCTTGGCCTGTTGCAGGCCGTTCTGGCCGGTAACGGCGTCCAGAACCAGCCACGTTTCGGAAGGTTCGGCCGGATCGGCCTTCTCGACCACGCGGCGGACCTTCTTGAGTTCTTCCATCAGGTTGTGCTTGTTGTGCAGGCGGCCAGCGGTGTCAATGAACAGCAGGTCCGTGCCGCGCGCTGCGCGGGCGCTGGCGCCGTCGAAGGCGACGGCGGCGGGGTCGCCCCCGTCGGTTCCCTGCACGACCGGAATGCCCAGGCGCTCGCCCCACTCGCCGAGTTGCGCACCGGCGGCGGCGCGGAAGGTGTCCCCGGCGGCGAACATGACGCTCTTGCCGCGGTTCATGTAGTACTGGCCGAGTTTGGCGATGGTGGTAGTCTTGCCGACGCCGTTCACGCCGATGACCATGACCACGTGCCCCTTGGGATCGACGCTGGTTCGCCGGGCGTCGGGCGCGAAGCCAAGCTTGCGGAATTCGGCGCGGCGGGCGTCGGGTTCGAGTTGCAGGGTCAGGGCGTCCATCAGGGCCTGCTGGAGGTCCTTGCCCTCGGCGCGGCGGATATCCTCGAGGATGTCCTCGGTGGCGGCGCGGCCCACGTCGGCGGCGATCAGGGCGTACTCCAGGTCCTCAATGGTGTCGAGCCGGTTGGTGACGACGTCCCGCACGTCCTGCCCGAGGAAGCCGGCGGTCGTGTTGATCTGCTGGCGGGTCTTGCTGAGCCCGTCGCGCAGGCGTTCGAGCCAGCTCACGCGCGCGCTCCGGCGGGGTGGTTGGGGTTGACGTTCATACGAGTACCATAGCGTCCCTGGCGCACGCCGCACCGTTCATACGGACCTGTGCGGACTGGTCTGCCGTACCGTTCCACCCCGGCGGACAGGGGCGCGAGCAGGAAGGACTGTCGGGCGTAGCGCTGGCCATCCCGTGAAGTTACGCCTTGCTCATGGAACAGACGAAATCCGGATCAGTCGGGCCGCGCCTCACGGATCAGGACCAGTTTCAGGGTACTCAGGCGCGCAGGGCTGAACGCGCCCCGACCCAGGACGCGGTCCCCGAGGGCCAGGACCGGCACGTGGTCGCCGTGCTGGGCGCGCAGGTGCGGGTCGAGTTCCACATTCACGGTCTGCACCCGGAATTCCAGGCGCGCGAGGTTCCCGGCGGCCTGTTCGCACAGGTGGCAGCCGGGGCGGGTGTAGAGGGTCAGGGTGGGCAGGTTCATGTGGTCGGGCCCATCGCGGCCGACTCGTGGGGATGGGTGGTCTGAACGACTTTCGGGCGGCCCAGGAGGCTCATGGCCTGCACGGGCGCGTACATGTCGCTGGAAGTCAGCAGGTCGCCCACGGCCGAGAAGGTCCGCAGCACCTGTCCGCCCTGACGCACGGCGAAGATCTGTCCGTCCGGGCCGACCTGGATCAGCCAGGGCGCCTCGGCCGGCTCTCCGACCAGGGTTTCCATGGCGAAGGTCATGCCGGGCGTGCCGTCGGACTCGATCTTACGGATCTTGCGGGCCACGCTGTCCACGATGTACACCGCGCCGAACTGGTCCACGCCCAGGCCTTCCAGGGGGCGCAGGGTATCGCTGCTGCGGTCCAGGCGGAAGGCGTAGCGGCTGATGTACTCCCCTTGCGGGCTGAAGCGCTGCACCTCGTGATTCCCGGTGTCCAGGACGTAGACGTGCCCGTCGGGGGCGGCGACGATGCTGCTGGGCTTCTCGAAGCGGCCCAGGCCCTGCCCGCGCCCGCCAAAGCGGCGGATGAAGCGGCCCTGAGAGTCGAACACGACCACGCGGTGTGCCTCGGCATCGAGCACGAACACCTGTCCCTGCGCCGCGGCGATCCCGACCGGTTGCAGCAACTCGCCCTCATTCAGGCCGTAGGGGCCGAAACTCAGCAGTTCGGTGCCCTGCGCGTCGAGTTTCCGGACAAGCGCGCCGGCCTTGCCCTGGCGGTAGTCGAGCAGCGTGACGTACAGGTTCCCTTCCGGGTCGCCGGTCATGGCGTTGGGCGCGCCGGGCAGACCCTGGGCGCCGCCGGTCTGGTCGCGCAGGCTGGCGCGCAGTTTGCCTTTCAGGTCCAGCAGACGCAGCGTGCCGCGTTTCTCCTGCACGCTCATGGCGAGCGCGATGGGGTCGTTGAAGATCTCGTCGGTCAGTACGCCGGCGTCGATGCGGGCGATCACGTCGTCCAGGGTGGGGCGGTGGGCGGGGTCCTTCTCGATCATGTTCAGGATCAGGTCGTTCAGTTTGCCCGGCACTTCCAGCCGCACCTGCTTGGGCGGTTTGGGCGTCTCGAACACCTGCTGGTGCACCACGGCCTCGTAACTGCCTTTAAAGGCCGTGTGTCCGGTGACCATCTCGTAGGCCAGCAGGCCCAGCGAGTACACGTCGCTGCGGGCGTCCACACGGTTGCCCTTGGCCTGCTCCGGGGCCATGTAGATGGGCGTGCCGACGCGCGCGCCGGTCATGGTCAGGCGGGTCAGGACCTTCCCGACGGCAATGCCGAAGTCCATGAGTTTCACGCCGCCTTCGCGCAGCACGCCGTCCGTGAAGGCGTTCCTGAGGACCATCACGTTGGCGGGCTTAATGTCGCGGTGCACGACGTTCTGCATGTGAATATGCCGCAGCGCGTCGGCCAGCGCGCGGATCAGCTGCGCGCCCTCATGAAAGCTCAGGGTGCGGCGTTCGAGCAGGCCCTCGAGACTGTCACCTTCCAGGAATTCCATGGCGATGTAATGCTCGGGATCCTGCATGCGGTAGTCATAGACACGCACGATGTTCGGGTGATTGAAGCGCTTGAGCACCTCCGCCTCGCGGTAGAAGCGTTTGACGAACTTGGCGTCTGCGAGGTACTTCTCCTGCGGGACCTTCAGGGCGACCACGCGGCCGTCCTGGCGGCGGCGCGCGCGGTACACGCTGCCCATCCCGCCGATCCCGACCCGGTCGAGTACCTCGTACTCCTGAAAGCGCAGGTCCGTGACGGTGTGCGTGGTGGCGGGTGGGCGTGAGGGCGGCACGGGCGTGGCAGCGCGCGGCGCGCGCGTGGGGTTCTGCTGGCCGGGCAGGCGGCCGGGCCGGTCGAGGCTGGGCATCACGACCCGGCCCAGACGGAACGCGGCGGTGACCAGCACGAACGCGGCGGCCGTCAGGACGCCCTGCGTGCGGTTCAGGTTCTCCAGTTGGATGGGACCGCCGCCGGCCGTCAGGGTCAGGTAGGCGAGCAGCAGCGTCATCAGGGCGGCGGCGGCGGCCCCCACGGTGCCCAGGACCCGTTCGGGCGCGCGGACCGTCAGCAGGACACCCACAATGAACAGCGGTACCAGCAGCAGCGCGATCATGCGGGCCTGGCCGGGCAGGAAGAGGGAGGCAACAGCTTCATTACACACAGTTATACAGAGCCGGGCCTTGCGCTGCACTTACAGTTCCCGGCCGACCGGCGCAGTGGCTGACTGGCCGGCGCACTTCCTGGCTGGCGGGTCAGGGTGAACGGCCGCGCGGTCCCGGGTGCGGAGGGCGCGGCAGGTGCGGCATACTGGGGGCAATGGTCACTGCGCAGCCTCCGGTCACGCCGCGCCTCCTGGCAGCGCGCCGCTCACGGCAGGGTGGCGCCGCATGAACTACCTGACTGAACTGACCGAACTGTTCGAGTACAAGGTCGCGGACGTGCTGGCAGGCCGGGTACCGCGCGGCGGGTGGCGGTCACTGGGCATGCTGCGGGAAGAACTGCTGCAGGCACCGCTGGAGCCCGCGCTGCTGCGCCGACTGAGCGAGGCAGACCAGCAGTACCGCCTGTACCAGAAAGGCAGCCGCCCGCCCGAAGCGAACCCCCGCGCGTCGTTTAACGGGCCGAGCATCTGGACAGCCCCCGCGACCACCGAGACCGACGAGTCGCGTGCCTGGGAGGACCTGCAACTGCTCGCCTGGCATCACCGGACCTCCCGGCTGGTGAGCGTGCAGGCGCTGCGCTGGCAGCGGGAACCGGCGCTCGCGCAACTGCGGGTACTGTTCGCAGTGACCGAGAACGCCGAACGGGCCGCCGCGAACACCGCGCAATCCGTGGCGGTTCCGCCTGTTGACGATCCGCTGATGGACCTGCACGACCCGGAAGTGGTGCAGAACCTCGCGGGAGCACTGTCGAAGCTGCTGCTGAGCGAACAGGGACGTGCGCGGGTCCGCACGGCCCTTTCCGCCGCGCAGAGCGCACCCTTTCCCCGGCACGCGGACGAGGACGTGCTCGCCGCGCGCATCGCGGCCGCCGAGCGCGAACCGCTGGGCACGCAAGCCCGCGAGGACCTCGTCCGCGCCCTGAGGGCCGAGTACCCCACGCCACGCGATCCGCGTGAACGGCCCGCCATCCGCGAGGCGGCGCAGCAGGTCGCCGCTTTCCTGGAACCACTGATCATAGCCGCGCCCACCCCGACCCTGGGGGCCGTGCCGCACGGCAGCGTCCTGTACGCACGGCACCCCGCGGCGGCCATGCGCGCCCCGGACGACGGCGCGGACGTCCTGGTCATCAATCTGCGAGGCGGTCAGACGGCGCGCTGGCGCGGCCTGAACGTGAGCTGGCAGCCCATCGGGAAGAACTGGCAGATTCAGGTGGCGGGTCAGGTGGCGCTGCTACGACCCTCGCGTGATACCGGGGATGGCCCGCAGAGCATCATCCTTCCCGAGACGCAGCTGCGGGCCTTCGTGAGCGGCGATTACCTGATGCTGCGCCTCGAAAGTCAGGCGGCCACGGAACTGGGCACACGGGCGTCGCTGGGACGGGCGGTATCGCTGCTGCTGGACCCGGGCGGCGAGTACCTGTTCCTGCGTATGGCGCGCGCGGCGGCGCAACTGCTCCGCGGGGCGCCGCTGGACCTGCCGTCGTTGCAGGGATCATCAGCCCGCAAGTACCGCGACGCCACGCCCGACGCCCTGATGGCCTTCGCGCGCAAGGGCGTGGAGTCCCTGATGGTGCGGCTGGGGCGCACGGACACCGCTCAGGCCGCGCAGGTGTTCCGCGCGGCGTCCGACGCGCTGGGTGTGCACCCGGTTCTGGGCCGCCGACTGCACGAGGCGCTGCACGTGGCGCTGCGCAGCCCGGAAACGCTCTCCGATCCGCGCGCCGGGAAGAACCTCGACCTGCCGGACACCGGGGAATTCCTGAGTGTCCTGATGGGCGACGACCCGCTGACCCTGCAGGCCGGGACCCGGTCGGTCACGCTGCGACTGGACTACAAGTCCGAGCTGGCCGTGATCATTCCGGGGCACGCGCCCATGATCTTGCAGGACCTGCTGGTGGTGCGCGTGCCAGACCTGAACTTGATCCTCGTGCGGCATGGGCAGTGGCTGGCAGCCGCTGCCGTGCACGATGAGAGCACGGACATGATCAGCCCGGACCTGCTGGAAGACGGGCTGTTCTCGACCCGTCACTGATCCCGTCTCCGGTTGATACGGATTCCGATTGATTCGGAAGTACGCTGAATCAATCCGAGCGGATGCGAGTGGGAGAAAAATGGGCCTCCGGACGTGGAGCTGGCAATCCGGTGAAGTTCCGGATTGTCAGCGAAACAAACGGAATCTGTATGAGAGGTGCGGAAAACTGTTCAAGCCCGAGCGGAGCGGAGCACTGCGGGTTCCAGACGTGAAGCCGGGAAGCCGGTGAACTTCCGGGTTGATGGCGGAACAGGCGGCTGCCCGCATGATGCGGCGATTCGCTTACCATGTGGGTCATGACTGCGGTTCATTCACCCCTGCACCCGCCGGTCCTCGTGGCGGTTCTGATTCCTGCCTTCAACGAGCAGGAGACCGTGGCGGCCGTGGTGGGGGTGGCCCGGCAATTCGCGCAGGAGGTCGTGGTCGCCTCGGACGGCAGCAGTGACGGCACGGCGCAGGCGGCGCGGCAGGCAGGCGCGGTCGTGGTGGAACTGCCCGAGAACGGCGGCAAGGGCGCGGCCCTGCGCGCGGCCCTGAACGCCACGCAGGCCGAGTTCGTGCTGCTGCTCGACGCCGACCTGACCGGCCTGAGCGCCGCGCACCTGCAGACGTTGCTGGACCCTGTACAGGCCGACACGCTGGACATGAGTATCGGCGTGTTCGAGGGGGGCGGGTTCGTGACCGACTGGGGCAACAAGCTCACGCCGCACCTGAGCGGACAGCGGGCCTGCCGCCGCGCCTGGCTGCTGAGCGTACCCGGCCTGGGCGAGGAACGCTGGCCGGAACCCGCCATCACGCGGCACCTGAAGGTGACGGGGGCACGCTGGGCGTACGTGAACCTGCCGAACGTGGCGCAGGTGGTCAAGGAAAAGAAACGGGGCTTCTGGCGCGGCGCGGCGGCCCGCACCCGCATGTACGTGTCCCTGCTGACCTACCGCGTACGCCGCCGAAAATCCTGATACGGACTCCGGTTGAATGGTTTGCACAAACCATTCAACCCGAGCGGAGCGAGTGGGAGCAAAGCGGGTTCCGGGCGTGGAGTTGGCAACTTGGCGCCTTCCCAAGTTGTCAACGAAACAGACGGAATCCGTATGACAGGACCGCCAGCGGCGCGCGGCAGCCCGGCTGCCGGTCAGCGCAGCAGGTCGATGCGGCTGCCGTCCGCTGTTTCGTAGCGCACGACGCCCAGCGTCGGCACGAAGTACGTTTTCTGCACGCTGATCTTCCCGGCGGCGGTCGTTTCGGTCTGAATGGTCAGGGCATTGAAGGTGCCGCCCACCGTTTTCAGAGGGGTCACGCCGGTCACGGTAGACACGGTCCGGACGGCGCCGTTACTGCCCCTCCAGATCATGCCGGGACTCAGTGGGCCAGGCGGGTACACATTCAGCGGCGAAGCGTACCAGCTCAGGCGACCCCCTACGTTCACCCCCCGCAGCCACACGCTGCCGTCCGCGCGGAATTCGAGCAGGTCCTGCGTGTAGGTGGTGCTGCCGTACTGGTGACTGACCGGCACGACCGGCACGCCCCGGTATGTCACGGCGGCGCCCATGACCTGCGTCTCGCCGCTGGAGTACGTCCAGCGGGTTCCAGCCTTGCGGGGGTAGTAATTGCTGTCCAGCGCCTGGGCGGTCAGGAGCGCCGCCCCGAGCAGACCCGGCAGCGGGAGGACGAGGGCGCGGCGGACGGTAAGGCGGGCAGGGGCGGGCATCGCCCCCCAGCTTAGTGCCTGCCTCTCACGCGGGCCTGACAGGATGACCAGCCCTCCCCCACCGGTCACCCGAACACCACGCCAGCCGTTGACCGCTACCAGATGACTGTCGCCAGATCACTGTTGCCGCCTGACTGTTGCCGCCTGACGGCCACCAGAGGAGTTCAGGAAGGCCTGGTAGCACAGGGCAATGCCCTGTCTTTCATCAGCCGTTCCTGGGTATCGTCATCCACGTAGATCAGCCCGAAGCGTTTCCCGTACCCGAAAGCCCATTCGAAGGCATCTATCAGGAACCACGCGGAGTAGCCGCGCACGTCCACCCCGGCCTGGCTGGCGTCCAGCAGGGCAGTCAGGTGCGTGCTGAGGAACTCGGTGCGGCGCGGGTCGTGCACGAGGTCGCCGCTGCGTTCGTCGGAGAAGGCGGCGCGGTTCTCGGTGATGTATTGAGACTGGGGTACATCTGATACGGACTGCGGTTGATTCGGTGCAGTTCTGAATCAACCGCAGTCCGTATCACTCCTGGTCCCTGCCCAGTTCGTCGCCGCGCCGGGTGGCCTGCGCCACCGCTTCCATCAGCGCGCCGCGCACGCCGGCCTTCTCCAGCGCCGCCAGGCCCGCGATGGTTGTGCCGCCGGGACTGGCGACCTCGTCTTTGAGCAGGCCCGGATGCGCCCGCAGTTGCAGCAGCTCGCCGGTCGAGACGAGCAGCTTGGCGGCCAGTTCGTTTGCCAGGGGGCGCGGCAGGCCCATGCGCACGCCGCCGTCGGCCAGCGCCTCGGCGACCACGGCCACGTAGGCGGGACCGCTGGCGCTCATGCCGGTAAAGGCGTTGAACAGGTGCTCGGGCAGCTCGTAGGCGTCCCCGACCGCCGCGAACAGCGAGCGGGCGAAGGCCAGATCACCCGCGTCCGTCGCCTCACGTGGGCCGGTGATGGCCGTCTGGCTCCGCCCGATGGTCGCCGCGAGGTTCGGCATGACCCGCACCACGCGCCGCGTACCCAGGCGGCGGGTCAGGGCCGAGACGCTGACGCCCGCCATGGTGCTGATGTACCCGGCGTTCTCCTGCGCCAGCCAGTCGGCGGCCTCCAGGAACACGCGGGGTTGCAGACTGACCAGGATGCGCTCAGTGCCGGGCAGGTCGGCGGGCGTGACGATCTGAGCGCCGGTCCGCTCGGAGATCTCGCTCACGCGCGCCGTGTTTAGGTCCAGCAGCCCGATTTCCGACGGGGCGATCACGCCGCGCGAGGTCACGCCCTCCAGCAGAGCCAGTCCGAGTTTCCCCACGCCAACGATCACGAGCTTCATGCGCGTCAGTATAGGTGCGCGTGCGGTGGCCCGGACTGCCCGGCTGTTCGTTGTGCAGACGGCCCCGCGCGCCGCTGACGCTACAGCAGGGAGCTGCCAAAAGGGCCGGGCAGCGCGGGCGGCGCGGCGCCGCTGGCCATCAGGTCCATGAACGCCTGCACGAGCGCCGGATCGAGGTGCGTGCCGGCCATGCGGCGCAGCTCGCGCAGGCTGTCGCGCGGGCTCCAGGGGGCCTTGTAGGGCCGCTCGCTGGTCAGGGCGTCGAAGATGTCCACCACGGCGAACAGTCGCGCCAGCAGCGGAATGTTCTGCCCGCTCAGGCCGTCCGGGTACCCCTGACCGTCCCAGCGTTCGTGGTGGTGGCGAACCACCTCCAGCACCTCCGGCGGCACGAGGCCCTGCTCGCGCAGCAGCGTCTCACCGATGGTGACGTGCCGCCGCATCCACTCCCGCTCGGCGCTATCGAGTTCTCCCTGCTTGTGCAGGACGTCATCCGGAATGGCGATCTTGCCCAGATCGTGCAGGTACGCGCCCCAGCGCAGGTGCGAGAGCTCGGTGGTGGTCAGGTCCAGCCACTGCCCCAGTTGCAACGCGAGGGCAGTGACGCGGTCGGTGTGGCCCTTGGTTTCGTAACTGCGGTACTCCAGCACGCGGCCCAGCACCCGGAAGGTGTTCTCCCGCACCCGCGCGAGGTCCCGCAGCGACCGCTGCCGCTCACTGGCCTTGCCGACCTCGCTGGCCAGCACCCTGAGCAGCGGCGCGACTTCCGGCGCGGGCGGCGCGGAACGGTGCAGCAGCGCCATGACGCCGCCGACCGTTCCGGCGTACCCGACCGGCGTGACGCTCAGGAACCCGGGGACAGCGGGCCCCTGTGCGCCCGGAATGTCAGCCGCCTGCTGGCGCGGCTCACCGGAGCGCGCAACTGCCAGCAGCGCCGCCTGCGCCTGCGCGCTCCACAGGCCCCGCGTGTCGCCTGCCGAGGCGCTCAGGTCCGCCGCGCTGAACCCGCCGGTTCCCGGATCGGAGCGGCCAGACGGCATGGCCGGGTACAGGCCGTCCACCGGGAGGGTCAGCAGCGCGCCCCCCACCGCCCCGCTGGTGTCCAGCAGGTGTTGCAGGCCCCGCCCGGCCATCTCGGACGGCACCCGGCTGTCCCCGACGCTGCCCAGCACGCTGATCAGGGTCGGTGAGAGCGCCGGGTCGTGGGGACGCCGGCGTTCCAGGCCGCGCGGACCGGCCGCGTGAATGGGATCGCGCGCGGCGGCGCGCAGCACGTTCCAGATGAGTGCGTCCGGGTCCGACAGCCACGGCTGCGGGAAGCGGCGTATCTGGAACACCCACGCGACCGGCGGCAGGTCCCCACTGTTCAGGGGCAGCATCAGCGTGCGGGTCAGGCCCAGCGGCTCGGGGTCCAGCAGGAGCGGCGAGCAGTGGCCAGGCGGTCCGGCGAGCACGTCCGGCGCGCGGGGTGTGGGGCGCGCGCTGAGCATCCCGGGGCGCAGGTACCGCTGCGCGGCATACAGGTCCGGCCAGTCGAGTGTCCCGGCGCTCAGCACAGGCCCGCCCCGCGCGGAGATCAGGGCCGCGCCGTCCGCCCGGACCAGACGCATGGCGGCCTGCAGGGTCACCTCGGGGAGCGCGTGCCCGTCGCGGAGCAGCTGCGCGGCGCGCTGCAGGTCCGCCGCCAGCCGCGCCGAACGGGTCTGGCGCAGCAGCGCCGTGTGGGCGACGGCTGCGTGCGCCGA
>NZ_JAGLBB010000078.1 GCF_018260555.1 Deinococcus sp.
CATTGCGAGATTCCGGGAAGGCGCCGGAACCTCTCCATTCCCGCTTCAACGTACTTCCTCTGCTACGCGCTCCGCGCGGTTTATCTAAAAGATAAACGCAGTGTACTTAACAGCACGCGGGCAGCGTTTTCGTTCCACCCGCCGTTGTCCCCGGGAACCCGCCCGACGCAGCGGTGCTGACGAGTGCTTGGCAGCGGCTCACCAGAACGGCGGTCGCGCCGCGTCTCTGTGCACACGGTCAACCTCACGGAACGCGAGGCCGGCGAGCACGCCGAGCAGCTGGAGCAGGAGCAGCAGCAGGCCAGCCAGGAGTGTCAGCGCGCGCCAGCTGATCCAGACTGCACGCCTGAGCATGGTCACAACGTCGTGGTTGGTTCGCATCTGTCTCACCTCATACGGATTCCGATTGAATGGGCTGCGAAGCCCATTCAATCCGAGCGGAGCGAGTAGGAGCAGGGCGGGTTCCGGACGTGGAGCTGGCAGATCGGTGGTGTTCCGATCTGTCAGCGAAACAAACGGAATCCGTATCACACCCTCAGTTCCCGGTACGCCGGCACCTGACCCTGGCGGTGCCGGTCCATCGCCTTGGGCAGATCGTACAGGTGATACACACCGCGCGCCGCGACGATGACCAGCCACCGGAAGATGGGCGGGTCATACACCGGGCTCAGCGCTTCGTTCTCGACCAGGTCCTGGAACGTGTTGCCGTGGGCTGTGGCCACGGTCTTCACGCCCAGCTTGGAGGCCTGCCGGATCACGCGGGCGTCGTCCGCGTACCCGATCTCATCCACGACCAGCACGCGCGGGTTCAGGCTGCGGACCGCTTCCCAGATCACGTCGGCCTGCTGCGCCTTGATGGCCACCTGCACCCGGTCGGCGTATCCGATGCCGGGGTGCGCGCGGCGGCCGTCGCCGCTCAGCTCAGCGCTGGTGTCCACGATGACGCAGAACGCGCGGATCTGCTCGGCGATCAGCCGGGCGATGTCACGTTCCAGGGTGCTCTTGCCACTGCCGGGCGTGCCCATGATCAGCAGGCTCGCGTCCTCGTCCAGGTAGGGCTTCAGGGGCCACGCCACGCCCTGCAGGAAGCGGCCGACACGGACGGTGACGCCCTCGATGGTCCCGTCGGCGTTCCGGGTGCGGTACAGGCGGTGGCAGGTGCCTTCCACGCCCTTGCGGCCGTCATCGCGCCAGTTCATCACCTTGGCGTTGATGTCCAGCAGGTGATCGTTGTCCACGGTGATCTCGTCGAACACTTCCCAGCGGTCACCCATCAGCACCATCAGCGGCCGCCCGTAGCGCAGTTTGATCTCATCGACCATGTCCATGATGGGCCGCAGCAGCCCCTCGACGTCGCCCGGCAGGAACCTCAGCAGGGTACCCACGTCATCGGTGATGCGCTGCACATGCTCGCGTGACAGCGCGGGGGCAGCAGTGAGGGTGGTCACTCCGCGTCTCCGGCGCCGCGGCGGCCTGTGGCCACGAGTTTGAGCAGGTCGTTGCTGGCGGTGAGCGCGCGGGTCTGCGCTTCCGTGGCGGCCAGCTGGGCGCGCAGGGTGTCACGGATGGTCAGCAGCACCCTCAGGGTGGCCACCACGGCGAAGATGAACAGCGCCGCGATGATGCCCCGGGCGTCGAAGAAGGGCAGCGCCACGCCCAGCAGGGTCAGGGCCAGCAGCAGCAGCAGGTACGGGCTGCGGATGAGGCTCTGCACGAGCCTGGGCAGCAGGGCGCTCCTGCGGGCGGGAGTCAGGTCGGCGTCGTGGGTGTGGGTGGTCATGGCGTTACCTCCGGGTCAGGCGGCTGAGGGCGTCCACGGGGGACAGGCGTGTGGCGAACTTCAGGGCTGAGGTGAACCACCCGGCGTACACGCGGGTCTGGGCGGCACTGGCCGCGGCGGGGGGCGCGGATGAGGCGCGGCCCAGGTTCGGGGCGGCGTAGGCCACGCCGTCAATCAGGACGATCCCCACCGGGCTGTTGACGTTGGCCTCGAACACCGGCACGCCCGCGAGCGCCAGGCTGGGCACGTAGCTGCTGGAGGACCTGGTGAAGTACGGGACGGTCAGCAGCAGCACGCGCCGGCCGTAGTTGACCTTCGCCTGCCGGAAGCACTCGGCGAGGTCCGCGGACTCCAGGGCGGGCAGGTAGGCCACCACCTGCACGCGGCTGGTCGTCATCTGAAGGCACAGGTCCTGCAGGCTCAGGCTGCCCTGGGCCTGGGTGGTCCCCAGGCTCAGCAGCAGCGCAGGCAGGAGGCGGCGCATCAGACAGACTCCGACTGAATGGTTGTTTCAAGCCATTCAGTCCGGGCGGATGCGAGTGGGAGCAGCACGGGTTCCGGGCGTGGAGTTCGCAACCCGGTGAAGTCCCGGGTTGTGAACGGAACAGACGGAATCCGCGTCACTTGCCCTTCATTGCTTCGGCCACCCCGCCGAGGAAGGACGCGAAGCGGCCTGGTGTGGCCAGCATGATCCCGATGGAGACCATCATGCCCACGATGGAGACGCTCAGGCCCCAAAACGCGCTCTGGATGGTGTTGACGATGCCGTTGAACAGGTCAGAGATCACGCCCAGCCGCTGCGTGAGCACGTCCGACATGCCGGTCAGCAGCCGCTCGACCCAGCCGCCACCCTGCACCTCGGCGCACGGATCGGCCTGCAGGTCACCTGCGGGCGTGGCCGCCTGGCAGTTCGCAACGCTGTCCAGCGCCTGCTGCTGCACGTCCTGGGAGGCGCGGGTGGCCTCATCCTGCGCCTTGACCCGCTGAATGCTGAGGTGCTGGGCGTAGTAGTCCATCGTCTTCGCCGGCTCGACGAACGACTTGTTGAGACTGACGGCCAGGAACAGCGGCAGCAGCAGGATGGTGAACCAGGACGCGAAGAACGTCCCGAACACCGTCCAGAGAATCCGCGTCGAGCCGAAATTGATGGCCGCGAAGCCCAGCGGCAGCACGTAGATGCTGGCCAGCACCAGGAGCCCGGAGACGGTGACCACGAACGAGTACGCCATCAGGATGTAGTTCAGGAAGGACATGGCGACGTTCATCTTGCCGAGCACCTGGGCGCCACTGCGGAGGCTGGCGGTTTCCAGCCTGCCCGCAGTGCCGGCGGCGGCAAGGCCCGCGCTGATCTTCTCGCCCTTGGCGGCCAGGGCCATGCCACGCGCGGAACGGATCGCCACGCCGGTTCCGCCGGGGATGGCCACCAGGGACGCGCTGGAGACCACCTGGCCCATCAGGGCGTACATGCCCGCCTGGGCCTCCTCGATCCGCACGTCCATGTCTTTGGCGAACGTGCGCCGTGACCAGTCGTACGTCGCGCCCCACTGGTTGAACATGATGGCGCTGAAGGACCACGGCACTTTCGTGCCGTTGGCGAAGTTGAAGCACAGGCCGAGCATGAGGCCGCTGACGATCATGTTCATGAACGCCCCCTTGATGGCGGTCTCGCTGGCGATCACGGCCGCGCGCCACAGGGAGAGGGCGAAGCCCACCACGGTCAGGACGCCGGCCAAGCTCAGCACGTAACCGGGCAGGTTGGCCTTGCGGGGAATGTCGGCGTAGTCACGCAGGGTGGCCACGGGGTCGCCGAGCACGAGTTGCTGGTACCGGTTGAACCGGCTGTGCTCCAGGTACTGCGTGATGGAATCGGCCGGGTCCGGCACTTCCTGCTGCGCGGACGTCTGCCCCAGCGTGAGGGCCATGAGCATGATCAGGAGTTGCAGGGCGCGGGTCATGGGGCCAGGTCCTCCAGGATGCGGGTGGTGCTCACGTCCGGGTCGAGCATGCTGGACGCGGTCTGCACGTTGCGGTCCACCTGCTGCGCCACGTCGCGGGCCTCGTTCAGGGTCTGTTCTGCCTGCTGTTCGAGGTACTGCTTGAGTTCGTTCTCGGTGTCGGTCTGCTGCGCCTCGGCGCGGGCACGCGCCTGCGCGAGTTCCGAGTTGTTCAGCACGCCCTGCCTGGCGATTTCGGACAGCAGGCTCAGCACGGACGTGTTGTACACGGCGTCCGACTTCATGGCCTCCGTCATCACCCTGGCCTGGGCCACCGCGACTTCCCGCGTGGACACGGCACTTTCCGCGCTCCGGTACAGCTCGTCGGCCTGACCGGTCTGCACGCCGTTGCCGATGGTGCCCATGGCGTTGCTCATGGCTGGCGCCACGGTGTCTTCGATGGCCTTGATGCTCTGTTCCTGCACCTTCTTGACCCGCATAGCGGTGTCAGCGGCCTTGAATTTCTCGATGGTCTGCCCGAGGCGCCCCGCGGTCTGGGAGGCGTTGAAGATCGGGTTGACGTCCGCGAAGTAATCCGCCAGGCCGCCTGGGGTGCTGCCGGGCAGCCCCTGGTTGTCCTCCGGGGCGTACTGCCCGCGCGTCAACAGGGCGTTTTTCATGGCGCCCAGCATGGCGTTGCGAAAGTCGCGGTAGGTGCCGCGCATCATGTCGTTGAGCTGATCAACCGTTTCGTTCAGGGAGCCCAGGCCCAGCTGCCCGGTCAGGTAGGAGGCCAGTTCCGTCACGTACCGGCCCATGACGTCCTGCGCGAAGCCCTGCCAGTCACCGTTGATGATGTTGTTGCTGATGAAGGTGTACATGCTGCTGACCGTGCACACCCATTGCAGGTTGCGGTCGCCGCCGTACTGGATGCCGCCGGATTGCCCGCCGCCGTTCACGTAGGTACAGGCTCTCTTCAAGGTGCCGCCCAGGTCGTCCCAGGTCAGGGCCTGAGCCGGCGCCGGGGCGGTCAGCCCGGTCAGGGTGGCCGCCAGGATGACGGCCCGCACGCGGCGCTGGTGCGTGGAGAGACCGGGTTCATCCGATTCCCGAGCGACCGGGACGGCACCGGCCGCTCGTCCATCTCCTGAACACCGGTCTACCTGGCCACTCCCTCCGGTCGGGTTCGTCTTCGACTCACCGCACACCCTGGTCATACTGCCTCCTCGTCCAGAATGGCCTGCACGGCGTCTTTGAGGTTGCCGTACCGCTTCAGGTACTCGTCCCGTCTGGCCGCCTCACCGGGCTCGCTGGTGAGATACCAGTAGCTGCGGCGGGACTCCTCGACCTTGATGATGTCGCCGTTCTTGGGGCCATCCTTGCTGCGGTAGATCAGGGCCCACTCCTTGTAGCCCCGGCCCTCCCTGAGCAATGAAATTTCACGGCTCACGCTGCCTGGGAGCTTGAGCACGTCTCGGATGACCTGCTCACCGCCCTCCAGCCGGCCCAGCAGGTACCAGTAGATGGCTTCTTCCATGCCGGAGATGCGGTTCATGTCTTCGAGCGTCTGGGTGGCCAGGCCGAAGGCGAGGTTGCTGCTGCGGGCCAGGCGCAGGGTGGTGCTGACAAACGCCCGGTCCTCCTCGGTCTGGATCTGGCTGCCGAACTCGTCAATGAAGGCGATCTTGCGGACGCTGCGGGGCAGGCGCCGGGCAGCCTGCCAGATGCGGTCGTTCACGATGTGCAGCGCCACGCGACGCATCTCCAGGTCACTGTCGGCGATGCCGCTCAGGTCGTAGTACATGAACTGGGCGTGGGTGTTGACGTTGGTGGGCCGGTCCAGGACCGGTCCCCAGGGGGAATCCTCGCCCAGCACCGGCCGCAGCCGCAGGGCAATCGAGCGGGCCAGCGCCCGCTGTTCCCCCGCAATCGGCCCGCCGTCTCCGTACATCTCCATCGCGTTCAGGGTGGCGGCGAACTCGCTCAGCAGCGGGGAGCGGCCTTCACGCTTCACGCGGCGGTAGGTCTGACCCAGAGCCTCCAGGATCAGGGCCTTCTCTTCGCCCGCCTCGCGGCTGTTGCTCGACGGCGGCACGAAGTACCGCACCAACGCGAGCAGGAAGGCCTGCTTCACCGCGTCTGGCTTCGTGTCCCCTTCCGGCAGGTCCATCGGGTTGAGCTGCGTCGCGGCCCCTGGATAGAACGGCACCACGGCGCTGTTGTTCTTCTGATCGTCACTCAGGCTCCGGATGAAGAACTTGAAGTCTTCCTTGCGGTCCACCACCGTCACGAAGGGGTCGTGCATGCGGATGTGGGCGCTCAGCAGGCTCATGACCGTGAAGGTCTTGCCGTACCCGGTTGGGGCGAAGACGGCGAAGTGGTTGGCGTTCGTGGGCCCGGTGAAGAAGTCCACGTTGGCCAGGGTGTTCTGCCGGGTGCGGACCACCCAGGTGGGCCGGTCACCGCCCTTCCACGGGGCGACCGGGGGGAAGAAGTCAGCGGCGGTGGTCTCGGTGGCCTCGAACAGGAACGGCCCGCGCTGCCCGTTGAAGGGAATCAGCGAAAACCACTGGAAGAGGCTCTGGAAGTCGTGTTTGACCAGTCCGGCGCCGGGCACGCTGGCGCACGCACTCACCGCCGATTCCCTGGCCTGCCGCAGTTCCCCGGCGCTGTCGGCGATCAGCACCAGCGTCAGGCCGACGCGGTAGGTGTGGTCGCCGGTGGACGTCAGGTGCTTGATCGTCTGGTTGAGGTCGCGCAGTTTCGCCTGGGCTTTGACGTTCGGGGCTTCTTTCGTTCCTGACCCCATCTGCGAGAAGAGGCGGTTTTTGGAGACTTCCAGCTTCCTGTCGGTGTCCACGGGGTCGTTGTGGTCGAACTCCAGCACCACGTAGTAGGTACTGGCGTCCAGTGCCTCCAGCACGCGTGCGAGCATGCCGGTCACGGTGCGCTGCGGCACCCGCGCCAGGCTCACGGTGCCCACGTGCTTGGGCCGCCCGGCCGGGCCGATCCGCAGGTGGCTCATGTCCTCGTTGTTCACCGGCGTCTGGAACAGCTGCTCCCTGAGGGTGAACTGCCGCTCGCGTGGACGGTCGCCCTTTCCCCCGGGCGGGGTGGGCGTCACGCTGACCCGCTTCTCTGGTGGCACCCAGCTGGGCAGGCGGCCGCTGGCCCGGCCGGGATTGAGGTAGCGGTAGGTCAGCCTGAACATCTCGTTGCTGGACATGCGCCGTGCCTCGTACCCCGCCCCCCGCAGGAAGCCCAGCAGGCTTGCGGCGGCGGCATCGGCTTTGCGGACCGTGGCGACCAGCTCCTCGGGGGTGGGGGGAGCGGCCCTGCTGTACTTCGCGGTGGCCCTGGACGTGCAGGTCATGAAACAACGCCAGCGTTTCACCAGGTTCTTCTGCCGCAGCCCCTCCAGGTACGCGTACCGGTCCTGCGCCATGAGGTTGACCAGTTCATGCCCGCTCTCTGGCACGTCCCGGTAGGGGTGCAGGTCCTCGGGCGGGGCGGTCTGCACCTCGATGTAGAGGCGGCCCCGCTCCTCCCGCGCGACGCCCTGCTGCAGGACGCCCTTCACCATCTGGTGCAGCTCGGCCAGCTTCTGGCTGGTCTGGAAGAGCCGCGAGGGCGGCTCGAGTTCCACACCCACCTCGGTGCAGGGTATGGCCCGGCCGCCGGGCCTGTCGAGGAACATCACGCCGTCCAGCAGGTCCCAGTGCGGCTGCTCTCTGAGCAGGTTGCCGACTTTGAGCGGTTGCCCGTCCTTTCCGAGGCGGCCGACCCGCGCCGGGGCAGCCGGGCGGGTCGGTCCTGGGGGCGCGGGCGCACGTTTGAAGCGGAACGTGGTCACGTGACCTCCTCGTCAAGTTCTCCGGGCCGCACCCGGTAGAGCGGGGTCGGGTCAGGATCGGGCTGCACCTCGTACAGGTCAGGCCTGAAGTACCAGTTCATCATGTGGGTCGCCATGCGCGGGTAGGGGGAGAGCAGCCGCTTGAACAGCATCAGGAGCACGTACACCACGGCCAGCACGATCCCCGTGGTCAGCAGCTGGAAGCCGCTGGACGCAATGAGCTTCCTGGTGACGTTGATGGTGATGAAGAACGTCAGGCCCAGCACCGCGATGTCGGTCGCGTCGAAGAACGCGATCAGCGGGGCCCGGCTGTCCGTGCGGTGCGCCTGGTGGGTGAGGGACTGCTCACTCATGGTCTGTGTCCTCAGCAGCCGGTGATGAACAGGCCGGCGATGGTGGAGCAGCAGAGCACGGCCACCATGCCGATGAAGCCGCGTTTGAGGGCCACGGTGGAGTCCATCTGGCCGAAGTACTGGTTCCAGCCCCAGATTGCCACGCCGACCGCGAGCGCCACCCCGACGAAGATGGGGTTGGTCACGAAGCCCATCAGGCCCGAGCCGTTGGACCCGCAGACACCGTTTTTGATGATGTCGGAGGGATCGTTTTTCCCGCCCGAGGTCGCCGCGAGCGTGGGGGACAGCGCGCCGGTAACCACCATCATGGCCACCACGAACCGCTGCCACCGGGCCCTGAGGACCCGCAGAACCATCCGGGACACCGCTGCCATCCTGTTGCCTTCTGTCATCGTTCCCTCCCTGTCACCCCATTGCTGTTGCCACCTGGGCGTGGGGCATCCGGAGTGTAGATGATGCAACTTTATAGATCAACTTATATAATCAGCGTATGACGACGACCCTGAAGCGCGACGCCTACCGCGACGCGGCACGTCAGATCAGCGAGGCCCTGGGCGAGCCGGTCCCCGAGGCGGACTCACCTGATCTGGACCCGTTCCTCGAGCGGATGCACCTGGAACACCCCATCTACGCCGAGATGCTGGAAGACGCCCGCCCCAGGCCGCCTGCACCGGAACCGGAATCCGACGACCCCGGCAGCCCCCCGCCGGGCTCCAGGGCGAGGGCGCGGCGGCTGCGCGCCCTCGCCACGGAACGCCTGTGGTGGCGCAGAAGCACCTTCGGCAAGCTGGTACTCAACAAGCGGCGGGGCGCCGTGGTCCTCCTGACGGGAACCCTGCTGATCTTCGGGGTCTACACCGCGACCTACTTCGCCAAACCTGTCAGCAGGAACGCGGGCCTGCTGACAGGGAAAACCGCCAGCGGTGGGAAAACCCCCGGCGAAGTGAGCGGATCGGACCAGCCCACCGCCGCCCAGGTTGCGGCCGCCACGGACCTGTCCAGTGGCGCCGCGGGCACCGCCCTCGGATCGCCCCCCACCAGCACGGCAGACACGGAGGCGCGTCCGCCGTCTGAAGCGCCCAGCGCGGGCACACCCGGCACACCGCCGCCCTCTCCTTTTGCGAACGTTCCGCCCCCACCTGAGGAGGCGCCGCCCGTCTTCAGCACGCCACTGCCCAGCGGCAGCGTGCCCGTGATCCTCCCGGACAGCCCGCCTGCACCCACGCCCATTCACCCCCCGGCCTCCAGCGTGACGCTGCCCACCACCCCCGGTCCGGCCGACATGGGCCGCCCCCTCCTTCTGTCGCCTGGGCCTGGCTCCAGCTTCGGCCAGGGAAGCACAGGCCGCGCCAGCAGTGGACCCGTCACAGGGGCAACCAGCACTGGACGTGCCGTTCAGGGCAGCACCCTTCAGGCGGGTACCAGTCCCCTTGGCAGCGTAGGCGTCAACGGGGACAGCAGGCCAACGGGCGCAGGGGCAGCGCCGGCGGGACAGGTCGTGTACGCCAGTCAAGGCCGCGACGGCATCGCTATGGCATCGAATAACGCGTCCAGCGTCGTGTACCGCACCAGCCGCCCCGTGACCACACCACCCACCCCGGCACAGGGGCAACCCAGTGCAGTTCCCAGTGCCGCCGTCGGCCCTGAGGCCAGCGCAGCACCCACTCCGGATGACTTCTTTGGCGGCGTGCCCGCTTCGACAGGCACCGCGCCCGCCGCAGAGGCGCAGGGAGCAGTCGCCGCGCCAGTGGCCCCAGCTGGCGGAGGCGTGGTGTACGCCGGCCGGGGGAATGCCAGTGCCCGCCCGGAGACCAACGTGATCTACACGGCCAAAGCGCAAGCGGGGGCGCCCACGACCTCCGCTCCGGGCAGCGGCAGGGATACCACTATAATGACCTCCAACCCGTCCACCAACGCTGCAGAGTCCGCAAAAACAGGCCTGCACCCTGTCTCTGCCGTCCCAGCCCGGCTGATCACGGTGCTGGAAGCGCCCCTCGGGCGGCCCATCCCGGCCGTGGCGGAATCGGAGGCGGGGATCTGGGTGGGCACCGCGCAACCCAACCCGGAGACCGGGCGCATGGACGTGGTGTTTGACCGCCTCATCCAAGGTGGCCGCACGTATCAGGTGCAGGCGCTGGCCTACGACCCGGCCTACCAGCTGGGGCTCAGCGGGGCCGTGCAGGACCGCTCCCCGGCCTTCCTTCAGGACGTGATGCGCTCGGCCCTGAACGGCCTGAACACTTACGCGCAGGACCTGGCCAGTGCCGGGAGCACCACCATCCAGGGCGGTGTGGCCGTGCAGAACCGCAACGCCCCGCCCCTAGCGGCCGTGCTCGCCGGGCAGATCGGACAACTGTTCCAGCTGCCGCAGGGCGCTCAGAGCGTCATGCGCACCATGCGGATTGAACGTGATACGCCGCTCCTCGTCATGCTGGGCGTCTCGACGTCCCAGAACTACTGATCCCGGCTTTGATTCGTAGCGCAACGCAACGACAGTCAGAGTTCTGGCGAACTCAGGAAGCCAGCAACTATCCCGACTGGTCTCAAGCGCCTCGATACTCTGGCACGCTACTAATTTCTGCAGGGATCAATAAGCAAGAATCAGCGTAACTGCTCAGCAGGGGACGATCAGACAGAGAAATTGGGCATGAGCATATCCCCCGTGAACACGCTGACCAGTCC
>NZ_JAGLBB010000079.1 GCF_018260555.1 Deinococcus sp.
TTTGAAAGCAGCTTCTTAGCAATTTATAGGGCTGAATTCAGATTCTGAGCAATTTACCCTGCTGAGCAGTTACCGGAACTTCACCGGATTGCCTACTCCACGTCCGGCACCCACCCTGCTCCTACTCGCGTCCGCTCGGACCCAGCGGCTTTGCAGCCCATTCAATCCGAGTCCGTATCAGTCAACAGACACGGTGCTCAGAAGACCGGCGCGTGCTCTGGCCGGCCGTTCCAGCGGTGGGGCCGGTTATCCAGCGCGAAGGTCTCCAGGGAGGTGAGGAAGGCCCAGCGCGCCTTAGGCGTCGCGCCTGTGTCTTGGATCAGCGCGGCGCGCAGCGGATGGTGGCTGTCGATCAGGTAGGAATTGCGGCGGTGCAGGCGCTCGACGAAGCGCTGGGCAGGCAGCTTGCCTCCCTTCCCGCTGTTACAGTCCGTGCACGCCAGCACGAGGTTCCACACTGCGTTGAGGTCAGTGTTCTGAAGTCGGTAGCCGAGCACCCACGGGAACACGTGGTCGACGTGGCACGCCGCGCCGGAGGTTGTATCGATGGGGGCGTAGCAATAGAAGCAGTGGCCCTTCTGGTAACCGCTGAGGGCGGGGCGCAGCGGCGTGAGGGGCACGCGCGTCTGGTGCCGCCACGGCACCAGCACCAACTCGCCGGTCGCGTCGTCGTAGGTGGGGGAGCGGATGAGAGCACCCGTCCTCTGTGACCACGCGTGCTCGACAAGCGTCCATCGGGCCTCGACCTCGGCCGCCAACTGAGTGCGCTGGTCTGGGGTGAGGCCCAGCAGCGCGTCAGTGAGTACCAGTGACCGCCGGCGGCCGCGCTGCAGCTGGAAGAATTCGACGGCGGACTCCCCGCCCGGCAGGCGGTGGTACACGTCGAGCACATAACGGAAGGCGTGCTGCACCGTCAGGGCATGGAAGGTATCTCCGTCCAGCTGGCCGCGCAGGTGCGCGGCGGCCCCCTCCAGGAACACGCTACCGGGCATGGTGCCCTGTACCCGGCCGCGGCGCACGTGATCGAGGAGCGGCGCAGCTCAGGGCGAACTTGTACGACGCCGTGTTCGGCCCGAACAGCACGATGCTGCGGAAGTACGTGGCGTCGTCCGCGGCCGACTGGATGAAGCCGGGCATGCCTGCACCGTCACTGCGCACGTCTTGAACCATAGATCGGGGTGACCCGACCCATCAGTTCACGAGGTCTACTCCGCATCTCGACCGGACCTCAGCGAGGATCAAGGCCTCACGCTCGGCCAGGAAGTGGTCATACACATTCTCAATCGCCTCTGGTGACAGGGTGTCATCCGCCCACATCAGGTCGTCTCTCGCCGCGCCGCCGAGAAAATGCGTGGCCAGGACCTTCTCGGACGCGCCATTCGGGAACACCTTGTCCCAGGCGGTGTACTCGCTTGGGGATTTATCGCGGATAAGCCGGTTGGTCTCGTCGCTGATCAGGGTGCGGTTGAGCACCGTGTTCACTAGGGTGCGGCGGGTGATTCCCGCCCGCCTGAGATAAGCGCGCGGGAAGATGTGATGATCCTCGAGCTTCTGCAGGGTCAGCGCCTCGTTCCGCCGCCAGTCACGCGCGCCATTCAGGGCCAGCAGGCAGAACACGCCCGAGTACACGGAACTGCCCGATGACGCGGAGCCCCGGATGGAATACGCCGGCGTGCCCATACGCGCCTGCGCCTCGGCGAACACGCCAGGCTCGCTCCCGCCAGCCCAGTACGCCAGAAGATCCGTGAAATCCCGGCGCGCCTTGGTTTCGACGGCGCTGGAGTACCGCTCCAGGAAGACGCTGCACCAGTACCAGCGGCGCAGACTCGCGCGCTCGAACCCGACGAGCTTCTGTTCCTCGATGCGCTGGCGACCAGCGGCCAGCACCGCAATCAGGCCGGTACCTGGCAACCATTGCCGGTCGAACACCCCGAAGCCGTCTGGGCCGATCGATTCGAGGTGCTCCAGGGCCCGCTCGACCCCCTGCGCGGCGCGGTTCCAGTCCTTCTGAAACTCTTTGGGAGAGAGCTTGATCAGTTCCTTGGGCGTGGGCGTGACGTCGCGCAGCAACGCCAACACGCGCAGAATGATCACCCCGAGCTTCAGGGTCTCGGCCTTGCCGCCCGACCAGTCATTCAGGCGGCTGTGTTGGTCGCACGACGCGCGCCACAGGTCGTGGAGTTTGATGCCCGAGCGGTACAACCGGGCGGTCAGCAGGTCATACACGCTGAGCTCGACGCCGTTCGAGTTGAGCTTCTCGAAAATCGCGCAGATGCGGCCCAGCGCGTCGGGATCACTCTCCTCGACCTGTGGGAGTTCCACGACGGCCACCTGGAAGGTCTGGAAGCGCGTGACGAGTTCCGTCCAGGGGTCGCGCCACTCGTCCCTGTACTGCTGCTGCCTGGCCTTGTCGGTCGCGCTGAGGTGATCGTCGAGCTTGTCCTTCCATTTTGAGAAGGTGCCGCTCTCGAGCAGCGCCGTGCACGGCAGCAGCAGCCGCTCGAACTGCCCCTCCGGCGTGGCCAGGTCGCCGAGATCCTCCGTGGCGACGTCGAACACAATGCCGTCGTCGTCAATGTCGCTGAGCGCCTTCTGTAGATCCACGAAGAAGCGCCGGGGCTTGCTCGTCTCTTTGAGGTTGTACTCGGGGGCCGTCAGGGCGTACATCAGCGAGGTCAGGCGCTGCTGACCGTCGAGCACGAGCTGCTTGGGCCGGGGCGACGTGCCCTTGGGTTTCGCGCCACGCAGGAAACTGGGCTGGAACGGCGGATGATCGGGGTTGGTGTGGAGTAGGAGCACCGAGCCCACGTAGTAGCCGCGTAGCACCGAGCGCACGAGATCCGCTACCTGCTCGCGTGGCCACACGAAGTCCCGCTGGAATTCCGGCAGGCACAGGTCGCCGTGATGGGCCTGCTCAACGAGGGCCACGAGCTTGCGCTTGTCTGGGGTGATGTCCATGAATAAGGCATACTACGCGGTGGACGGAACGCGCACTGCCGCAAGTTCGCGGCACGGAGACCAGAAGTGGGCGGAACACCCGGAGCGTACCTGGGATCCGCAAGAATGAAGGCTGCTCCGTTGGGCAGCCTTCGCGGGTGGAGACGACCGTTGCTCTACTGCCGCTGCGGACACCGGGGAAAGTGGAGACCACCTGTCAAACGCCCCCCACCTGACTGCCGAAGTCGGATGGACTGCAGGGGTCACGTCCAGCGCGATTCACACCAGATCCCTGAACAAGCCGGTCAATCACTCCTTTTCGCCGTTTCAGATGAGAAAAAACACTCTTTGCCTGTCATGGGACCCCCACCTGACTGCCGAATACACCCCCCACCTGACTGCCGAACGGACCCCCACCTGACTGCCGTCAATTCGGGTCGCGGACGTGACCTATTCACCCCCACCTGACTGCCGAAGGGATCCAAATAACACCGATCCAGACGGCCAATAACCCACTTGCCACTGCCGGGGCGTATGACAGACCGGCTCTCGGATGGTCAGAAACCATGCCTTAGAGTGGCGTATCGGATTTCCAGTCAGGCCCCGCGGTCACGATCCGAGGAGCCCACTGCGGAATTTGACACATCTATGTTGTAAACTTGCATCACCAGGAGGTCATCTGAACCAACCCGATCCAGCCTGACAGCCCAAAAGAAAACCCCCGCTGGCCGGCGGGAGTTCTCAGGATCTCGATAGACGAGGAAAGAACGAACGTGTCCTCAGTCTACCGGGCAGACCCCCTGTTGTACAAGAGGAGCCCCCACCGAATGCCTCACCCTTCAGACACCGGGAGTGTCCATGGACACTCCCCGTCCGTCTCCCCGGCCGTGCAGCGGGTCGCGGACACCCTGCGAGCCGGACGCACCCCTGCCTGCTCGCCCGCGGAACTCACGGCCGCCCTGCGGTACCTGAGCGACAAGGCCCGCGCCGACGCCCAGCACCGGGCCCGGCAGGAGGAAGGCGCGCAGCGCTTCAAGGCCGCCCTGCGCAGCTCCGTGCAGCCCCCCCTGCTGAGCGGCCCGCGTCCCGTGCCCGCACCACGGGGCACCCTACCCACCCCGGCCACACCGGTCAGCGCGCCCACCGTGCAGGCCGCGGTGACCAGCACCCTCCTGGCCCTGCAGGCAGCCAAACCCCACGCACACCAGGCCCATATCGAACGCGCCCTGGCCCTGGCTGAAGCGCGCATCACCGCCCGGATCAGACCACGCGCCCGCCACAGGGCCCGCCTGACCTACCGCGCGCTGGTCGAAGCCACCTACACACTGATTCATGCCCGGCGCCACAACGCCCAGGCCATCACCAGTTACTGCTGGTTCACGGTGCTCGATGCACTTCCCCTGGCCACGGGACTGAGCACCGCCACCTGCGAACGCGCCACCCGTGACCTCCGTGAAAGCGGCCTCCTGGCCACCTGGAGTGACTGGACCACCACCGAATTCCTGAACCGCGAGACCGGCGAGGTCTTCGAAAAGCGGGCCAGAACCGGCGTCTGGGTCTGCGTCCTGCTCACGCCCAGGGACGGCCTGAACGCCCGCATCCACCCGGCAGAACTTCCACGCGACGACCAGGGCCAGCTGATCACCCACCGGGACCTGACGGCCGACCGCAAGGCCGGGCACACCGCCTGGCAGTTCAGACAGGAAGTGAGGGAATCACTTACCCACACAGTGGGCAACCATTCTTCTCAGGACCTTCTGCACTGGTCGTTACCAAAAACCAGACAGAAATCCCTGGTTACTAGAGATTCCCTCACTTCCCACCCCACGACTGACCTGGCCGAGTTCATGATGACCGCCGGGCCGCGCGAACTGGTCGAGGTGCTCAGCGCCCTGCGGACCGAGTTCCCCCAGCGCCGACGTGACGCTGTGCAGGCCGCCGGTACCGCCCTGGCCAGGGTGTTCAATGACCAGCAGAGCGTCCGGCACTACTACCGGGTGCTGTGGCGGGCGCTGCAGGCGGACCTCCAGGGTCTGCGCGGTCTGGACACCCTTCAGACTGAGATGCACCGGGTCCTCATCGATATGCGGGAGCTGCATATCAAACATCCTGGCGCGATGCTCACCAGCCGCCTGAAAGAATCGGACTGGTGGAACGCGGTCTACAGGGCCGCCTGACGGAACGACATTGACACCTGAAAGAGTGACCTTCCCGAAAGCTCACTATCCGTTGTAGACGTGCCTCAATTCAGTTGAACCAGAGTGAACTCTCTTCACGTGTCCGTGCAGGACACCGTGACCCACGAGGAGGGCTGTCATGACCGGACTCACACAGGAGAAACTCGTCTACACTCCCAAAGAACTTGAACCCCTGCTGCAGCTTTCCAAGAACACCATCAATGCCCTGCTGCGCTCGGGACGTCTGCGCAGCATACGGGTAGGTCGTCGCTACCTGATTCCACGCGAAGCACTCCAGCAGTTCCTCGCGGGTAGCTCAAAGTCTTGAACTGAAGTCACCTGTCAATGATGCGAACCTCAGCCTCAGACGCCTTTCAAACGTTGGGGTCAGCCTGCGTACGATCTCAGATCGTAACTGCTCAGCACGATAAACACGGCAAAAAACGCTTGTTCCCGTTTTGTATGAGCATAATATTTACTGCAAATCTGCCTTGGACGAACCAATTCGCCCATATCGGCAATTTCAGTCATTTGAAAGCAGCTTCTTAGCAATTTATAGGGCTGAATTCAGATTCTGAGCAATTTACCCTGCTGAGCAGTTACCTCAGATCTTCAACTGGCCAGTTCCACAGACAGCACTGCACAGTCACACACCAGTTCCCCCGGGCATTTCCCGTTACGGACTGCCATCTGTTACCTGGAGCTGGCAGCGTGCGCTCTGCACACCGCAGGATTGCCTGGTTCCTGCATGTTCCGCTGGCTTGAAGGGGTGGCGGGAGCGGTTCAGTTCGAGCCTGTCGGGGTCTCTGTCCGGCAGCTCGAGCGGTGATATAACTTTACAGGATACTCGTATCATCTGCGGGAAGCAGGTGACCTTTTCCGTATCCCGGGGAGGACACATGACAGCTCAGGAAAGCTCACCCATGACCGATGACTGGACACCGCACCCGGCAGCCCCGCAGGAAGCCACGGCCAGGCCGCACCCACCCTTCATCCGCCTGAGTGAACTGGTGAACGCGCTGCCCGTGGAACAACGCGCGAGGTGGCTGTCCTACTACCGGGCCGCCGTCAAAGCAGGAGAGGTGACCGCGTACGTCCTGGCTGAGAAGTTCAGCTACGACTCCGGCAACGCGAAGCACAAGAAGAGCCAGGTCAGCCGGTACGAGGAAGCGGTCGCCAGCACGCCTGACTTTCAGATCTGGCTCCAGCAGACGCGGCACAGAGCCGCGCGTGAAGTGAGGCGATCCATGTCCGCCGGCGCAGGTCGGATCGCCGTGACCATGAATGAACTGCTGAGCGGCGCCCTGGACCTGCCAGCACTCGCCCAGGCCAACCGGAACCTCAAGACCCCGGACGTCCCCAGACGGAAGAAGATCCGACGGCAGGCCACGCCCGGCGGACGACGGCGCCGGACGGACCACTGATGGACTTTCGCGGCCCTGCTCACGCTGCCTTACTGGCGAGGCTGCAACGGACGGCTGGCTTGCAGGGCGGCACTCGGGCACACGGGATGTCCAGGTGCACAGGCCTGAGCACCGGCACGGAAGCGCCCACAGCAGCCCGGCCGCACCCGGACACGGGTAGGTCCGAACAACGCTCGGGGGAGAGACAGCCGTGGAGCACGGGCCGCCGCAGTTCATCATCTCTGCGGTCAGGGGGAAGGTCTCACGGAGGTAGGCAGGATAAGGGCGCACGTGCGTTGGGTGTTTTCTCGCGCTGGCACATGCTTTTTCGCACGTTGATTGCGTTATTCGCACGTGGATCTGACGTGCTGTAAGCGCACACGTTCGTTTTTTGTCCTGCCAGTCGTGGTTTTTCGCACGTGCGACGGTCAGTTTTAAGGAAAAGGCGGCGGAAATGCGAAAGAAGATCACGACGTATGTGGATGAGGACGTAGCGGACGCGCTGGAGCGGGTGGCGCTGGCAAAAAATCAGTCGCTGTCAGCCGTGGCGGCTGAACTGCTGGAAAAGGGGGTGGTCGTGCAGGCGGGCGAGTGGGGGGAATCCATGGTGGTGCCTCTGCTGGAGGAGGTGATCCGGAAGGAGGTGGCGACCGGGTTCAACCGGATGGCGAAGCTGCTGGTGCGCGTGGGGCTGGAGTCAGGAACAGCGCGCGGCCTGATCGCGCACCAGCTCACGCTGACGGAGGGCATGGACCGTGAGAAGGTACGCCGGATCTCGGAGGGGTACTGGGCCGACGCGGTGCGCCGGTTGAAGACGCCGATTGAGGACATGCCGGAGTTGCTTCAGGCCCTGACAGAGACCAGTGTGCGTAGCCGCGCGCCAGGTGTGCCCGCCACGGCTGAGGGCTGATGGGACGACCAGAGTTTGAAGGGGTCAGCGGGCGGGTCATGCAGCACGCCTCTGTCCGTTTATCTGGCGCACGCCGCATGGCGAGCGTGCGGAGCAATGGGAGGCGCAGCAGTGGCACCAGCACCCGCACGGTGGTCAAGACAACATTTTCGTTCGTCAGGACGAAGGGCGGGAAGGTCAGGAGCAGCGGCGTGCAGAAGGCCAAGGACGCGGCCCAGTATTACGGGCATCGGCCAGACAAGGACGGGGTGCGCCAGTACCGCGAAGGATTCAACGCCGAGCGGGAGGACCTGAGCAAGCACGAGGTGGCCAAGTTCATTGAGGAGGAGGCCAGGAAACCGGAGAGCGTCTACGCCTACCGGATGATCATGTCGCCGGGCGCCCCCATGAACGAGCAGCAGGTCAAGGACTGGGCACGCAGCACCCTGGAGCGCCACGGCGTCTCCCAGTACGTCGCGTTCGCCCACGCCGGTGAGCACGCCCACACCGATCACGCGCACGTCCATGTGATGTTCATGCGGCAAGAGAAGTTGGAGCGTGACGATTTCAAGGCCCTGCGTGTGGTGGGCGATGACGAGTCCGACAAGCAGCTGAAGGCTGAACAGGAACTGGACCGGCAGAAGGTGCAGGAGAACACCCGTGAGCGCCTGTCCCAGATCGAGCTTGGCGGGTAGGACGTGCCCCGTCGACTTCCGGAGAACGGCGGGAAGAGCGCCGCCCTTCTCCTTCATCTCCCGCAGCACGTTCTCCGTGCTGCTCGCTCCGCTCGGGGTGAGTGCGAAGCACTCACCCGCACAGGATTCCAGGAGGGAAGAGGATGGCCACACGGGTCAACATCGATCAGCGGCCGCGGCTGATGCAGTTCGCGGGCGGCGCTCTGCTGATGACGGCGGTGCTGTACAGCGCGCAGTCGTTCCTGCACGCGAACGCGGGCCTGTTCGGAACCGCGCGGACGCGGGTGCTCCAGCAACGCGGCGAGTTCAACACCGCGCAGTACCTCGGGCAGTGCATGCAGTCAGGGGCGTGCCGTGAGGCGTACGTCACGACGTGGTTTCACAACACGGCGCCGCTGCGGATGGCGTGGTATGTGACTGGATTCCTCTGGGGTGGAACGCTGCTGCTGGTGGGTTCGGCGTGGAAGCCGGAGATGGCGATGAACCGCGCGACGCGCATGAGGTCGTGGGCTCAGTTCAACCTGCCGGAGAAGTCCGCTGCGGAACCAGGGGGCTGGAGATGACCGTCAATTACGGGGCGTTTCTGGTGCGGATCTTCGGGTACTCGGTGGCGGCGTTCCTGATCGCCTACATTCTGTTGGCGGGTCTGCCGGCGTGGCTGCTGCTGTGGCCGCCGGTGATCGCGGTGGCGGGTCACGTGTTCGCGCTGGGCCGGGAGACGCGGTATCAGGCGCTGTACAACGCGCACTGGGCGTCGCAGAAGGAGATTCAGCTCCTCAAGAGTCACTTTCCGCTGAAGAACGGCGTGATGCTGGGCTTCGCGTACGGCCATGTGTTCGGGATCGCGCCCGGGACGTTCGGGCAGCGGGAACTGGGCCACGTGCTGGTATGCGGGCCGTCACGGTCGGGGAAGGGTCTGCACCTGACGAGCAACCTGCTGTCCTGGGAGCACAGTGCCGTGGTGGTGGACATCAAGGGCGAGCTGTTCCGGCTGACGGCTGCCAGGCGGGCGGCGATGGGTCAGCGCATCATCGTCCTGAACCCGACGGGCAAGGGGCACCGTTACGATCCGTTCCGCGAGCTGGCGACCGACGAGGCGATCCGGAGCGTGGCCACGATGATTCTCGATCCGGACGCGGACGGGAGCAATGCGGCGTTCGGGCGGCGCGGGACGTTCGCGCTGGTGGCGGCGATCAAGGCGGCGCTGATTCTGGAGCAGCCAGTGCTGCCGTTCATTCGCCGGGTGACGGCGCAGGGCCTGGAGGGCTTCTGCAAGGAGCTGTGGCGGGTTGATAACCCAGTGGTGCGGGAATCGCTGGTGGACTTCCTGCGGGAAGATCCACTGAAGTTCGACTGGGATTCCGTGGCGGGGAACAAGTACCTGGACAACACCTGGACGGGGATGCTGACGAAGTTGCAGCCGCTCTTCTCCGAAGGCATCCTGCGGATGACGGGTGCGAGTGACTTCCGGGCGCTGGATCTGGTGAGCTCTCCCACGACGGTCTACCTGGTGTTCATGGAGTCTGAGCTGGAGTACACCGGCACGGCCTTCCGCACGCTGCTGCTGGCCATGATCAACACCCTGATCCGGCACTTTGACCTGAACCCGGATGCCCAGACCCTGCCGCTGCTGTTCGGCTTTGACGAGGCGGGGCGCCTTTCGATCCCGAAGCTGGACGATCTGGTGTCCACGGTGGCGGGGCGTGGGATGGTGGCCATGATTTACGTCCAGTCGATTTCCTGACATCTTTCAGTTCTAAGCCACATGCTGGCGAGTGCCGTCCCAGACGGCTAAAATCCGTTCCATTTCTCTTTCC